>DDES01000239.1:0-36992 GCA_002336765.1 Novosphingobium sp. UBA1948
GCGCGTTCGATGAACAGCCCGTCGATGCGGCTGGGGTTCTCGATGGCATCGGTCAACCCGCGGCCCGGCTCCAGATCCATCGAGAGCGCGCCGGTGCCGAAATGGATGTCCAGATCGAGCAGCGCGGTGGGCTGCTTGTGATCCTCGGAAAACAGCCATGCCAGCGAGGTGGCCAGCAGCGAGGCTCCCACACCGCCACGCGTGCCGATAACGGCGGTGGTGATATGCGGCTTCTCGCCATTGAGGTCGCTCGATTGCGGCGTGGTCAGGATCGCCTGCGCCTGCGCCAGCGCGTCGCGCATCAGGCCTGCGTTGAGGGGTTTGAGAAGATAGTCATGGATGCCGCTACCCAGCAGATCGCGGTAGAGCCGCACGTCATTGACCTGGCCGATGGCGATCACCACCGTGCCCGGCTCGCAAACTTCGGCCAAAGCGCCGATGTCCGAGAGCGGATCGCCGCTTTCCGACAGATCGACCACCAGAATGGCGGGGCTGGAGGTGACCGAGAGCGATTGAACGGCGGTACGCAGCCCGCCCTTGCTGGCCTTTTCCGGCGCCCAGCCGAAATCTGCCGCCATCAGACGCATCACATCGAGCGATGCATCATCGCAGACAAAAGCGGCGAACTGGTCGCGGCCCGCCATATTATGCGGTTTCCAGGGTGCGTTCATGGCTTAGTTCCCCCCGCTCTGCGTGCCGGCCTTCTTCACCGTATTGCCGCCGTCGCCCGAAGGCTTGGCCGCGCGATAGGCATCAATGGCCTTGTTGCTGGTCATCACCACGGTCTGGCCACGGCCGCGCTCGCCCGCCAACAAATGGTCGGGATTGGCGATCATGGCGGCCAGATTGGAATTCACCGCGCAGCCGAAATTGTTGCTGGTGGCATTGTGGAAATTGTTTTCGTTCTGGCCTTGCCAGTCGGGGCAGCCGGGCACGCTGGCAGCGCCGCGCGTGATGGTGACGCGGGCGGTGCCCGCCGCCACGATGCCTTCCGACAGCGGAACCTCGCGCGACAATTGCAGGCCATGACGGCTCAGCACCGAACCGACCGTCGCCATGGTGGCCTCGCTTTTCAGCGGATCATCCAGCGCGACGCGATCGCCATATTTCAGATCCATCGCGGTGAACCAGCCATCGAGCCGCTTGGCCTCGCCCGCAGACAGCCCGCCCGGACCGGTGATGAGGTCCAGCGCGAAATCCTCGTGGCTGACCACGGGCTGATGGACGCTCGAGAGCGTCCGGTTGGTGGGAATGCCGCCACAGGCCGTCAGCGCCAGCGTCAGGCCCAGAGCCGAAAGTTTGAACAATTGGGTCATGGACATCTCGCTCAATTCAGGCTGAAGCCGGGGTTGCTGGGGGTGTTGGCGGCGCTGGTGCGCTTGCCAGCCTTGGGCGCGTCGGCAGGGGGAGGCGTCTTGGCGGCTTCCTCGGGCGCGGCGGTCGGGCCGGGGCGCTTGGCGCCGCTGATGCCGTCGGTCATCTTGTTGCCCCAGATGCGCTGGACGTCGTTGGGGTTCTGCATCCCGTCGGTCGGCAGCTTGATGTCGCCATCATTCACCGGCTTGACCAGATAGGGCGTCACCACGATCACCAGTTCGCTCTCGCCGCGCTTGAAGGCGGTGGACTTGAACAAGGTGCCAAGGATCGGCACATCACCCGCTCCGGGCAGCTTGGTGAGCGTGTTGTTGGCATAGTTGGAGAGCAGGCCGCCGAGCATCATGCTCTGGCCCGAACCCAGCTCGATCGAGGTTTCCGCGCGGCGCATGGTGAGCGCGGGCACCTGAAAGCCGTTGAGCGTGACCGAACCCTGGCTGGAGAGTTCCGACACTTCGGGGCGCACGCGCAGCGAGATGCGGCCATCGGACAGCACCGTGGGGGTGAAGCTCAGGCTGACGCCATATTTCTTGTATTCGATCGCTACCGAGCCAAGCCCGCTCGACACGGGGATCGGGAATTCGCCACCTGCCAGAAACTCGCCCGTCTCGCCCGACAACGCGGTCAGGTTGGGCTGGGCCAGCGTGGTGACAAGGCCCGCCGTCTCGCCCGCATCCAGCGCGGCGATGATATCAAGGCCGAGGAAATGCGTCTGCGCGGCCAGCGTGGTGGCGGTGCTCAGCACACCGATGCCGGTGGCGGGGAACTGCTTGACCGCGCCGCTAACGGGATCGATCGCATAGTAGAAGGGGTTCACGCCCGCACCCAGCGCCGCGCTGGAGGTGGCTGTGCTGGAGATCATGTTGCGGCCCTGACCGATGGCATACTGGAAGCCATTGCCATAGTTGGAGGTGGCCAGATTCGATTGCAGCGTCTTGGACAGCGAACGGCTGACCTCGGCAATGCGCACCTGCAGATTCACCTGCAAAGGCGTTGCCGTGCGGATGCGGGTGATGATGTTGGTGTCCTTGCCGACATAGGCTTTCACCAGACGCTCGGCTTCGGCGGCATCCTCGGGATTGCGTACCGTGCCGGTGAGCAGCATCGTGCCCGAACCGACCGTGGCGACATTCACCTTGGAATCGGGCATGGCCACGCGCAGCATCTGGTCCACGCTGTCGATATTGTTGGCCACGCGTACATTGGCCGACCAGATCACCGCGCCTGCGGCGTTGCTGGCATAGATCGTCGTCTCGCCCGAGCTACGGCCATAGACATAGAGCTGGCTGGGCGATTTCACCTGAACATCGGCCACCTTGTCATCGGCGATGAAGACATCCTTCATGCTGGTCGGCAGGCTGACCAATTGCCCGCGCCCGATGGCCAGCACCACGTCGCTCGACGGGCGCGTGACGGAGGAGGCCGAGGGCAGGCTGGCGGCGCCAAAGCTGCTGCTCTCCATCGCGACCAGCGGCTTCACCGGCACCACGGCGCGCGAGGCAACGGGGCGCTTGACCAGCGGCAGGGCGAGTTTGGCAAGAGGCTTGCGCGGCGCGGCTTGCGCGGCGACCGGCACCAGCAGGGCGGTGGCCGAAGCGACCAGCAGCAGGCGGGAAAAGTGGCTCTTCATCATCTTGTCCCTTGCTCTCAATGCGTGAACGTGCTGCCGACGGGCGTGATGCCCTCTGCGGGCGGCAGGCTGCCGGCTTGCGGAGGCGCGGAATTGTTCTGCGAGAAGGTGAAGCTCGACGGCGTCACGGTCTGGCTTTCCTTGCCACGGGTTACGCGCACACCATGATCGGGCGCGGCGCGACCGGCGAAGCTGGAAAAGACCTTGGCGATGCTCGACGCTGCCTGTGCGGGTGTGGTGACGGGGGGCATCGAGCGCTTCTGGAAGCGCGAGACCTCGCCGCCGGTGGTCAGCGTTGCGCCATTGTCGATCGGGCGCTTGGCGGCAAAGGCCAGCGCGCGATCCTCGTCGGCCTTGATCGGCAGCGCGCTCTTGGCACCGAGCTTCTCGCCCGCGGGGGTAAGTGCGCCATTGGCAATCGCGCGGTCCAGATCGGTCTGGTTGTCGGCAAGGCTGCGCAGGGTCAGGCTGAGCGCGCCGACGGCTTGCGCCACTTCGATCTTCTCCGCGATCTTGGGGGTCACTTCCAGCGTCACGGTGTGGAAGGTGCGCACCACGGTCTTGCCGTTGGCGGATTCATTCTCGGTCGATTGGTCGGTGGCCAGCACGCGCAGGTTGCGCAGAATAGTCTCGGTGGCGTTGAGCGCCTGCGTATCGCCACCATTGCCGCGAATCGTCTGGGTCAGCATCACGTCCACATGGTCGCCGGGGAACACAAAGCCCGCCACGCCCGACTTTTCGGAAACGGTGATGGTGACAGCGCGCATCCCCGCGCCCAGTGCGGCGGCAAGAAAGCCACGGTCGCCCGGCGCCACCAGCGAGCCTTGGGTCATCGGCTGGCCAGCGGTGATCGGATAACGCACCACGGTGCCCATCAGCTTGTTCATGTCGATCTTGCCGTCGACGAAATAGGCGTCACGAACCATGGAGTTCGGCCATTCCTGAAAGGTCACGGCGTCGGCGGTGATGATCGTGCCGGGCGGCAGGGCGCGCTGGGCCACCAGCACGCGGGGCCCCTTGGGCATGATCGGCAGCGCGGCCTGCACGGCGGGCGCGGCCTGTCCCGACATCAGGATGCTGCGCGCAGCCAGCGCGGTTCCGATGGCCACAACCATCGCTCCCAGCAGCAAAATCAGCTTTTTCTTGTCCATGACCTGACCAGACCCTTACGAAACCCAGACCCGAGCGAACGGGCAATTAACGCGGAATTATCGGAGAAATTGGTTAATATACCCTCACCCCACGGGCGAACCGGCCTGCATGGCGGGCCAATAGTTTTGCGCCAGCACCCAGAAACCGCCGAAAGCGATGGCCAGCCCATAGGGGATCGCCAGCTTCTCGCGCTGACGGCGGGCGACATGCCAGAAGGCCATCACCACGGTCAGAACGCCGCCCGAAATGGCCATCACCGTCACCAGCTGCATGAACCACAAAGGCTTGATCCACAGTGCCAGCGCCACCAGCAGCTTCACATCGCCGCCGCCCATCGCGCCAAAGGCAAACAGGCCTGCCAGCACTACAAAGGCCGCCAGTGCGCAGCCCAGTTGCCAGCCAATGTCCGACCATCCCATGCCGCTGGCCCACCAGAACAGCGGCGCCGCGAGGGCAATGCCGAGGTTCAGCCAGTTGTCGATCTGGCGGCGGCGGATGTCGGTGTAGGCCGCCACCAGCAGCGCGACCGCCAGAGCGGCGAGCAGACCATAGGAAATCGAAAAGCCGTGCATGGAAAACCCCTGATGCTTACACTGCGGTATGTAGAGCCAAAGGGCTTACCAATTGGTAACCACGCTACGGCGCGCGGATGCGGGATTTGTGCGAAATGACCACGGATAAAGGTAAATTGCGACTACGCGCGATCCCTGATGGAGCTGTGGAGGGTTGGTGGCAGGCGTCCGACGGACACACGATTCGCCGGATCGATCTGTCTCCACCGGTCGGCATGGCCCCGCGCGGCAGTCTGCTGTTCATGCCGGGGCGCGGCGACTGCTACGAAAAATGGCTGGAAGCGCTGGAGCATTGGCGTGCGCGGGGCTTTCATGTCACCGCGCTCGACTGGCGCGGGCAGGCAGGGTCGGGGCGGCTTGGCCCGTCGGAGCGGATCGGCCATATCGACGATTTCGCGCTGTGGATTGCCGATCTGGCTGGCTTCTGGCACGTTTTTGTGGGTGAAACACCCGCGCCGCACGGGCTGATCGGCCATTCGATGGGCGGCCATCTGGCGCTGCGTGCCGTTGCCGAAGGTGCGGTTGCCCCCGCCTTCACCGTGCTTTCCGCGCCGATGGTGGAGATGTTCGCTTGGGGCCTGCCACTGGCGGTACAGCGGGTTTTGGCATGGGTGATGGTGCATCTGGGTGGTCCGCGCCGCGCGGCATGGGCCGATGGCGAGAAACCTTCGGTGGGCAAGGCCATCCGCATGGCGCTGCTCACCCATGATACGGAGCGCTATCAGGCCGAGTTGGACTGGCGCGCGCAGCGGCCCTTTCTGGAGATGGGGCCTGCCAGTTGGGGCTGGATGCGCGCTTCGGTGGAATCCTCGGCGCGCCTGTGGGGGATGCTGGCGCGTGTGGTCTCGCCAGTGCTGATCCTCTCGACCCGCACCGACCGGCTGGTGAGCCATCGGGCGGCCGCGAGGGCGGCGGAAATCCTGCCTGCAGGCGAACTGGTCACGTTCGGGCCGGAGGCGCGCCACGAGATACTGCGCGAGGTGGATAGCGTGCGTGACCATGCTCTGGCCATGATCGATGGCTTTATCGATCGGCAACTCGCCGCGTTGCCCGCACGACAGGCTTGACCGCGCGGGCCTAAGCGGCTTGGGATGCGCGCGATGGTTCCCGATTTTGACATAGCTATCGTGGGCGCGGGCATGGCAGGCGCGTCGCTGGCCGCCGCGCTGGTAGAACTCGGCGCCACGCGCATCGTGCTGCTCGAGGGCGAGGAGCGCCCGGGCTACCATTCGACGGGGCGCAGCGCGGCCTTCTGGCAGGAAACCTATGGCGGGGCGGGGGTGCAGCCGCTCACCACCGCTTCGGGGCCGGTGCTGGATGCGCTGGGCTTTCTGGGCGAGCGGGGCGGATTGACGCTGGCGCGCGAGGCGGAACTGGACGCGCTGGCCGCGTTCGAGACCGAGTTCACACCATTGGGCGTGGCGATGGAGCGGCTGGATCGCGAGGGCATTGCCGCCATTGTGCCGCATCTGCGCGCGGCATGGGTGGCGGGCGTGATGGAGCATGATTGCCGCGACATCGATGTGGGCGGGCTGCACCAGCATTACCTGAGCCTTGCCGCCAGGCATGGGGCGCAAGTGTGGTGCAAGGCGCGGCTGGCCTCTGCTCGCCGCGATGATGCTTGGCATTTGTCACTGGAGGATGGGCGCAGCCTGTCGGCCCGCGTGCTGGTGAATGCGGCGGGGGCATGGGCCGACGAGGTGGCGACGATGGCCGGCGCCGCGCCGCTGGGTATCACCCCCTACCGCCGCACGATGGTTCAGGCCCGCGTGGCGCCAGCGGTCGATCCCGCCATGCCGCTGGTCATGGATATTGGCGAAAGCTTCTATTTCAAGCCCGAGGCGGGGCGCCTGTGGCTGACCCCGCATGACGAGACGCCCAGCCCGGCCTGTGATGCCGCGCCCGAGGAAATCGACGTGGCCATCGCCATCGACCGGATGGAGCAGGTGGTCGATTGGCAGGTGGAGCGGGTCGAGCACAAATGGGCGGGTTTGCGCAGTTTCGCGCCCGACCGCCTGCCGGTCTATGGCTGGGATCGGGCGGTGGAAGGCCTGTTCTGGTGCGCGGGGCAGGGGGGCTTCGGGATCCAGACCGCGCCTGCCGCCTCGGCGATGGCGGCGCGCCTCTTGCTGGGGATGGAGCCGGATGCGATTGATCCGGCTCCCTATGCGCCTGACCGCTTTTAGAAGCTGGCCACGCGGGCGACCAGCCGCACCGAACGGCCCATCGCCATCACCAAATCCTTGTTGAAGCTGGTGGCATAGCGCTGGACATCATCGGTAAGGTTCTGGCCCACCACCGAGAATTCCACCCCCGGATAGGCCTTGAAGGGCCGCACCGCGACATGGGCCGACAGGGCGTTATACCCCGCTGTGGCCGAGTCATAGGCGCCGAAGTCGTTTTGCGTGCCATAGCGGGTGTAACTCACCCCCGCATCCCAGCGCGGGCTTTGCCAATCCAGCCCGCCGCCGATCCGCCACGGGGCGATGCGGGGCACATTGCTGCCATCGTCCAGCGTGGCGCGGGTGAGGTCACCCATCAGGCGCGCCGACAGGCGGCTGTTGCCGGTCTTCATCAGATCATAGCTGGCCTCAGCCTCTAGCCCCCGGAAATGGGCGCCCTGCTGGCGATAGAACACTTCGCGCAGCTCATTGGCAGTGCCTGTCACGCAATTGCCGTCATCATCGCAGGTGCGGCCGGTCAGGTCGCCGTAGATGTAGTTGGAAAACCACGTGGAATAGAGACTGCCATCGAAGTGGAACGGGCCGCGGTTGACGCGCAGGCTGAGTTCCAGCGCTTTGGCGCGTTCCACCTTGAGGTTCGGATCGCCAGTCTCGTAGGTTTGCGGGCCGTCATGGCCGCCGCGCGCGAACATCTCGGTCATGGCGGGCGCGCGGCCGGTGGTGGAGGCGGTGAGGCCGATCTTCACGAAGCGGCCCGCGTCATAGAGCATACCCAGCGCCGCGCTGACCGGCGTGTGACTGGCCTTGGTAAAGACATCCGAGAGCGGCGTGCCGGTGATGCGCACATGCTCGACGCGGGCGCTGGCTTCCACATGCAGCGGCTTGGCCAGCGCGATTTCGCTGAACACATAGGCGGCGATATTCTCGGAGGTAGCGGGGAACAGATAGGTGGCATCGACCCCCAGCGCCTGAAAGTCGCGGTGCTGGTATTCGCCGCCCAGCGCCAGATTGCTGACCGCGCCCAGCTTGTTGAACAGCGCCTCGGCGCGCAGGTTCACCTCCTTGTTCTTGAAGGTGGTGTTGATCGAGCCATCGGGGTTCTTTTCCGAGTGCTGGTAATCGCCATAGGATCCGTCGATAGTGATGGCCTTCACCAGTGGCGAGCCCAGTTCGATGACATTGCGGCTGATGACTTTGGTCTGGCGCATGTCGATATAAGTGGTGTCGCTGGGGATGCCGAATTGCGCATCATAATGCGTGACGGCAAGGCCCGCGCGGCTGCCGCCGTCGCCAAAGAAATAGGAACCACCCGCCGAGGCGCCCCAACCCTTGAAGAAGGAATTGGCTTGGCGGCCTTCCGGCGTGTCATAGCTTCCGGTGCGACGGGTATAGGCATCGGCGTGCAGCGCCAGATCGCCCGCCTTCGCATCCACCAGCCCTGCCACTTCGCCCGCACGGTTGCCGGTGGTGTAACTGGTGGTGAATTCGCCCGTCAGTGGGTTGGTCGGCAGGGCGGTGGGCACACGGTTGTTGAGCGTGTTGATCACGCCGCCAATGGCCTGGCTACCGTAGCGCAGAGTGGCCGCGCCGCGCACGACCTCTATGCTGCGTGCGGAAAGCGGGTCGATCGGCGTGCCGTGGTCGGGGCCAATGTCGGAGACGTCGGAAATCGAGGTGCCATCCTCCAGCAGGCGCACGCGGTTGGAATCCATGCCGCGGATGATCGGGCGCGAGGCGCCTTGCGCAAAGCCCGAGGCCGAAACGCCCGGCACATTCCTGAGCGCGTCGGCAAGGCTGGCGCCGCCTGCCTGCCGGATCTGCTCGGCATCCACCTTGGCGGGGATCGAGGGCGTCTCGTCCTGCTTGTGGCGGAAAGGGGTGGCGGTGACCACGATGGCCGGATCGGCGGGCGCTGCGGCGGAATCCGCGTCGGCAGCAAGGCCGGTTTGGGGCAGGGCCAGCAGTGCGGCGCTGGTCAGCAGGGCATAGGGCTTCATCGAAAATCCTTTGGTATCATCATGTCTGGCGTGTTCCGCTGTGCCCCCACAGCGGGTCCGTGACGCCTGATAGCGCGCTTCGCAAAATGATACAAGATAACATAACGACGTAAAATGGCGTAGAGCCTTCCCCTCGCAGGCTGGATCGATGGACAGCAGTCAACGATCCGTTGGCTGGTCAGCGCTTCGCCATAAAGGGATATTCGACCAGCACGAAATAGACCGCGCCGACGATCACCGCGATACCGCCACCACCCGCCACCATCGCCAGATAAACCGACCACATGCTGGTCAGGCCCAGATGTGGCAGGATCTTCGACGCCACAATCTGCAGCACCGGCACATGGACCAGATAGATGGAAAAACACATCAAGCCCGGTCAGCGCAGCCAAGGTTGGCGCATCAGCGCGCCGAACAGGCGGCCTCGTACCGCAGCGAAAAACAGCATGGCCGTGAACACCAGTATGGCCAGCGCGACCCACGTAGCTTCCAGCCCGCCTTCGGGTTTGGCGTCAACTTTGGTCAGAAACAGTCCCACCATAGCGTAACCGGCCAGCCCGACCAGTGCGATACCATCCGCCCAGCGGCTGACCCCGCGCAGCGCCTTATGGGTGTACAGGTCCGCTGCCACGATCCCTGCCGCAAACAGATAGGCATGGGTCGCCATGCCTAACCGAAAACGGCCTTCTACCGGTTGCCCGACGCGAAGGAACAGAAGCATGGCGATCAGGGCCAGAGTCACCGCTAACCCCGCCAGCAGGCGCGAGCGCAGGGCGCCGATGGAAAAATAGCCCTTCAGAAGGAAAGGGGCGAGGAGATAAAACTGGATTTCAACCTCCAGCGACCAGACCGGCGGGTTAAGTGCCGATGGCTGGTCAAACACGGCCGCATGCAGATAGGCGAGGCTGGCCAACAGGCTGGCGAGAGGTGAAACAGTTTGCGTCGGGGATTTGAAACCCGACAGGATGATCAGCCCGAAACATCCAATCAGCGCGATGGCGTAGGGCGGATAGATGCGGGTAAAGCGCCTTTGATAGAACCGCGTTGCGGAAAAGCCGTCGAGTCCACGCCCTGCTACCGGACTGGCCAGCACAAAGCCGCTGAGGAAGAAGAAGAGGCCAACCCCCAGCTCGCCATGGGGGAAGAAAGCATACCATGTCTCATGCGCGCCCTGCGCTTCGAGATAGCGCACCGCTCGCAAGGAGGCGTGCCAAACCAGCACCAGCAGGATGGCCAATCCGCGCAACCCGTCCACTTCGGGCACGCGACTGGCTCCGCCGCCGACAGCGCTCAGGCGTCGCACCACAAAGTTCTGCCTGCGGTTTTCGTGCATTCGGGCGAGCTCCAGACTGGCGGCATTTAACTGATTCGGGCCCAATCTAATGGGGACACTGCATTCGTGCGCGCGCAGAAGCCTCGCTTTTGAAGCATTGTTATGAGCCGCTGGAATGTTATCGCACACGCCAGCGCGAACGCAAATTCGCCAAAGCCTTGTGAGCCGGCCTAAACCCCAGCAGCAGCAACGCCGCGCCATAGGTCGCTGCTCCGGCAAGTACCACGCCGCCTAGTTCCAGCGCGAGCCGCAGGCCCGAAAGCCCGTGAAGCAGAGGGGCCAGTATCGCCACCACACCGGCCAGCACTGCGCCTGCAGCCAGCACGCGCCAGAACGCCCGCAGCAAGGTTAGGGGGCGCAAACCCGTTAGCCCGTGCAACATCACCACATAGGCAAAGAGCATGGCGCAAGCCGCCAAAGCGCGTCCCTCGACCGCGCCCGCCATCCCGTGCAAGCGGATCAGCACGAACATCGCCGGGAATTTCACGACCATTTCGATGAAATTGACTTTCCAGAACACTCTGGTCCGCCCCAAGGTTATCGCCAGCGCGCCAAACGGTGTGTTGAAAACGCTGAACACGACTATGGGGGCAAGCCACTGCAACCATACCGCCGCCGCTAGCCATTTGCCTCCCAGAACGAGGTGTATGATCGGCTCGGCCAGCAGCCCGAGGCCCAGACCCGCAGGCAGCAAGAGCGCCAGCACCATGGAGCAGCTTACCACAAACTGCTCCTCCAGACTGGCCTTGTTGCGGGCTGTGATGGAATAGGCTGCGTTGAGTGGCCGCGCCAAGGGTACAATCAGAGCCTGATAGGGCAGGAACGACAGATCGCTGGCCATGGTGAACCCGCCCAGCCGTGCCGGCGGCACAAAGCGGGCCAACAGCAATCTGTCGATTTGCGTGTTGAGCGCCGACAGCATCTGGGCAGCGGTTCCCCAGCCGATAAAGGAGCTGAAGCGCTCCCATCCGGCAAGGCACAGTCGCGGCCGGAAGGGGGCAAAGCTGTACGACACGATCACCATCACCAAGGGGCCGGTGACTGTCGCGGCAGCGATCGCCCAATAGGAATGGGTCAACAAGCCTATGATGACAGCGGCGGCAAAGGCGCTCAGCTTGCCGCAAACCTCGATCACCAGATCGGGCCGGAAGTTCATCGCGCGCGCATAATGGACGATGGCGGGGCTTTGCAGGCCGCGCAAAATCGGCGCCAGCGATAGAAAGGGGATCAGCAGCAGCAGATGGGGATTGTGAAACGCCACCGATGCGGGCCACGCCGCTGCGCAGAGCACACAGGCGAGGATCAGTCCCCGCAACAGGCCGAGTGTGAAGCTGGTCGCCAACATGTCGTCGTCAACATGGGAAGCGCGGATCAGGATCTGGACAAGCGAAACGTCGAAAACCGCCTCTACCAACTGAACCAGCGACATGGCGATGGCCACCAGACCGAAATCCTGTGTGGCCAGCAAACGCGCCAGCACCATCAAGGTGACAAAATCAATCAGGCGCGTGGTCAGGCGCGAGGCGATCAGCCACGCGGCGCCCTGCGCCGTTTTTGCCCCCAAATTGTCAACCTGATGATTTTCGGCGCTCGGCGGCGTCACGGTCTGGGCCATTGGCGTATCTGTCATGGGCGTAGCGGACGTCCGAGGCCCAGATAGCGACTGATGTTCAGCCGCGCAGCCACATCAAAGGTGAGCGCCGGGAGCAACAGACCCGCTACGGTGAGCGGAACAAGCAGCAGCGGTGCGGACGTTATGTGGAGCTTGACCAGAACCACACGCAATCCGGCAACAATCATCACATGCATCATGTAGATCGCCATGGTGCGCTGACCGATATAGCTTGCCGCGCGGCCAATGCCGAAGGGCAACAGGCAGGCCAGCGCGATCGTCGCGGCCGAGCCGAGAACCGCATAGGGAGCGAAGCTCCTTTGCCACGCAGCTTGGGCCATTTCGGTTGCGTTCGTGCCGAAAATGCCATTCTGTCCGGCAGCGCCACTTGGCGTAAGCGCCCATGCCAGTATCGCGAACAAAGCGATCACCAACAGGCGGTCGGACTTGCGCATCTGTGCCACAGCCGGAACGAAGCGACTGTCGGCGCCCATCCAGAGGCCGAATGCATACCACGGCGCCATCTTGGCGGTTTGCCCGATCACGCCGTGCATATCGAACACGGCGAGAAGCCCCCCAAACGCGATTAGCACGAAGGGTGTGGACGGTGAAAGGTTCAGGTTACGAAGTGCATAGGCAGTAAAATGCAGCAGCAGGAGACTATAGATAAACCAGTATGGGCCTGCTGGTGTATGGGGCAACGTCAGCAACGTATCGAAGAAAGGCGGAACCGGATGGTTGAGCGGGGCGGGGGACAGGCTGCGCGACCCGATCATGATGATCGACCACAGTGCGGCCGGATAGACGAGGTCGGGTAGCCAACTGCGCGCAAAACGCCCGCCACCCGTGCTCAGCCTGCGCGGGGTGAAAAGCGCGCTCAGGAAAAAGAAGAACGGCATGTGAAAGGTGTAGATCACGGCGAAAATTCGCCCGATGCCGCCTTGGATCGAGGTTAGCTGGGCGTCGATCAAGCCGCCTGCTACATGACCGAGCACAACCAATACCATGGCAAGCCCGCGCGCTTGATCGATCCATTCGATGCGAGAGGAGGGAGCTGAAACTTGAGAAGGCATCACTGGCGTCTTCCTAAATTGCGGCCATGCCTGCCGAATTGCGGCGTTGATCATTGGGAGCGGCTCCTGCCAGCCTCTTACACGATCACCTCCGGACGCCGACCTACGTTTAAATCCGGATTGGACGTTTTCAGTCACGCGCTCGGACGCGTTAGATGTTAACATCACCGAGATATATTAGGGTAACATAATGCTTATAGCGCTGTTCTGGACTGGTCTTTTTGTTGCATCCTTGGTCTCGCTCCGGGCTTTGATATATTTCACCTTCGTTTTGATCGCATTCAATGCGTTCAACTGTATTCCGGCCTCGGTCAACCTGCTTCCTTCCACGATTTTGTCTCCGTTTCTGTTTTTCTACATGATTTTTCAGCGAGGCTATCTTCGCCCGCTGTCGGATGCGGCCTTCCGCAGCGACGCGGTGGGCTATCTGACAGCCTACACGCTGGTTGGATTGATCGTGACGATGAGCGCTCCCTTCCTTTTTGAAGGTACGACCGTTGTTTCGCTCAACACGACAGAGATCATTTCGCTTACGTTTGGAACCAGCAACATTACCCAGCTGACTTACGTCCTGACCGGCTTCTTTTTCACCTTGGCCCTCACGGCTCTGCTGCAAGACGAGCAAGGGCGCAGATCCGTGGTCATCGGCATTCTACTCGGCGCCGCCAGCGTGCTTCTGGCGGGATTGACGGACATGGCCACATTCGGCACCTCGCTTCTCGATCCCGTGCGTTCAGCGAACTACGCTATCCTCAAGGATTCAGCCTTTGGCGATATCGGTATGAATCGCGTGATCGGCTTCAGTCCGGAAGCGTCGGCCTACTCGCCGCTGACACTGGGCTTTGCCGCGATTCTCTTGCTGGCAAGGCCTACGCAATTGATCGGAATGCGTTGGAGCAGGATTGAACTGGCGCTGGGTATCGCGCTGGTTGTGATGACCTATCTGACGACGTCGTCGGCCGGCTATGTCGGATTGGCGGTGTTGGCGGTGGTGTGGTTGTTTGCCACGCTGGTCCGTTTGATCGGTGCCGCCTCTGCCAACGAACGTGCCGAAGCGCAGATGGCTCTGGTCGGAATGGCTGGCGTGCTTCTTCTGGTGATTGCCTTGCTGGTTGTCCGCCCCGATATTGTGGATCGCGCCTACCGCGTTCTGGACACTATCGTGCTCTCGAAGAGCAAGAGCGAATCCTATATTGGACGCTCGGGCTGGAACCGCGACAGTTTCCACGCCTTGCTTGAAACCTATGGCTATGGCCTCGGCTTGGGGTCAACCCGCACATCGAGTTGGCTGGTCGCATTGGTGACGAGCACCGGCTTTCTCGGGGGTTTGCTGATGGCAGTATTTCTGGCGGGCAATTTGCTGGGGGTAACTCGACTGGGGAGCTCCCCCATGGCGCGGGTTGCTCAAGGCGCGGGCCTCGCCACACTTGTTTCACTCACCTCGATCGTGGGGACTGCGCCGGCAGCCGACTTCGGGGTTTGTGTCGCTATCGGCTTCGGCCTGATGGCGGGGGGGCGGATGCTGTTGCGAAATGCGCCGCAAGGCAAGGCACCGCAAGGCAAAGTCGAGGGCGGGGCAAAGTCAGGCCGTAGCCAACCTGATCATTTCGGAGCCGTTGGTTTTTGATGGGGTAGCGACGTCCGGTTACTTCCGTGACGTGCGCATCGCTGGGGGAAAGTATGGAGAGCTTGCCGAGTATTGTGGTGGTCATTGCCAGCAAGGGTCGCCCGGACGATCTGGCGCTGTGGCTTGGCCATATGGCGCGTCAGTCATTCAAGCCAGTGACGATGATCTGGTCGGTTACCGGCGATGCGGATCTGCCGCTGGCGGAGTTGGCCGCATGGCCGGAAGCCGACAAGCCGCAGGTGATCATCGGTGGAACGGGCCTGTGCCGCCAACGTAATGCAGCGCTTGATGCCCTTCCTGAAGGCGCTGACATTATTGCTTTTTTTGACGATGATTACATCCCATGCGATGATTGTCTGGAGAATATGGCGCGCTTCATGGAGGCCAACCCCGATGTGGTGGGCGTCACTGGCAAGGTGCTGGCTGACGGGATTAACGGACCTGGCGTGTCGGTGGAGGATGCGATGGCGCTGACGACGGCCCATCGCTCCGTGCCTTTGCAGCAGGCGGAGCGGAGCAACAGGGTTGGCCTGTATGGATGCAACATGGCCATGCGGATCAATGCGACCAAGGGGTTGCGGTTCGACGAGAATCTTCCGCTCTATGGTTGGCAGGAGGATGTCGATTTTGCCGGCCGGCTGCGCCAGCGCGGCATGATTTGCGGCACAAATGCGTTTGCCGGCGTGCACCGCGGTGCGAAATCAGGGCGCACCAGTGGTGTGCGACTGGGTTATTCGCAGATCGCCAACATCATCTATCTGGTGCGTAAAGGGTCTATGCCGGTCGCCTTTGGTTGCCAGTTGATGGCCCGCAACTTGCTGGCGAACCATGTGAAAGTGTTGCGCCCCGAGCCTTGGGTTGACCGGCGCGGGCGGGTCGATGGCAACTGGTTGGCATTGCGCGATCTCGTGTCGGGTCGTTTGCATCCCCTGCGGATTCTTGAAATTTGAGTGCGGCTCAAGGGACATCGGCAGTATGCGCAGTCCCTATTCGGCATCGACGTGATGAGGTTCTTCAATCGCAGGGCGATGGCGACCTGTGGCACCTATGCGATTGCGATGATGGCTATACTGCCTATCGTAGGCGGGCCGGTGCGTTGAACTCGGGATATGTAATATGCGTTAACGCTTGAGCGCCCTGACGCCTGGTTTCACGGTGTACAAGCGCCGTGAAAGGCGCCGGAATGGAGGCGACCACATTTGCAGCCGCCACCATTTTTGGTCAATGTTTGGCCTGCGGCCCAATAATGCCTAAAACAGCAAGAGATTTGCTTTATGCGACGATTAGCCAGATATGTATGGAGAAATTTTGGAGTTCGCCAACTCGTCTTGGAATATCGTTTGCGTAAAAAGGGGGCTTCGTGGCGTGTTGAGCGCGATCGCCTCTCTAATGGCGATTTGAACGACAGAATTATTTTAATTCCCGCCGATCCCGTTTTGATCACATCGTCGCTTGGTGATCAGGCAATGATTGATGCTATTCTCAATTATTGGCGTGAAAAGCGTCCAGAGCTTGATCTGTACGTGGCAACCAGTGACGAGAAAGCTGATGCAGCGGTTCGGGGTCTTGGGGGGAAGCCGCTGAATGTGCTGAACAAATCGCTATCAATGGCCGGGTTGTCTCAGGTCATGCGCGAGCATCGCTTTGCTGTAGCGGTTCTTATGGGTGCGGATGGCATGGACGGCAGCTATGATCCATCGTTTTCCGCCGAACAGGTGATGGCACTGGATCTCGCCGCGCAATGTGGTGCTCTCAGCTATGTCACCGGGTTCAGCATATCGGAGACATTCCACCCTGAAGTGGCGCGCATTTTCGGCGAAATTGACCCGAGTATTCGCATCAATGTGCGGGATCCTCTGTCTCTACAGAGATTTGAAGCGGGTTCCGGGCGTTCTGCCCATCAGGTGGCCGATGTAGCCTTTCTGTTGCCGCCTGCCTTCACAGGCAGGGTCGGTATGCTGATCGACAAGATCAAGGCGGAGCGGGCGCAGGGGCGCCGGATTATTGGTGTGAATTTCCATCCGCTGCTGCTTGAACTCGAGCACCGGCACCGTTTTCCCATGTTGATCGACGCGATGGCCAATGTCCTGTTGGAACTGGCTCAAAGCATCGATGCTTCGTTTTTCTTGCTTAGTCATGACACGCGCGATGGCGCTGCAGACAGGCTGGGGCTTGAACCGCTGTACGGACAACTTTCCCGGGAGCTGGGGGATCGGATGATCCTGCCCGAGGGGCAGTTAACTGCCGGGGAAATCAAGGGGCTGGTTGGAGAGCTGGATCTGGTCATTTCCGGCCGGATGCACCTCATGATCGCTTCTTTGGGGGCGGGAACCCCCGTCGTCGGACTGAATTACAAGGGCAAAATGGAGGGACTGCTGGAGATGTGGGGGTTGGACACCCGCACCTTGCTCTCGGCAGAAGCCATTATGCGCGATCCCAAAGCTAGTGCGGGGAAAATTTTGGCTTCCATCTCCGGAATTGAAGCGGTGAGGGAGTCCATTGGTAAAAAGCACGAGGAAATTCAACGCATGGCATTGGCCAACTTTGGCGGAGGTGGCGAGTTCTAATCGCGTTCCGATATATGACTCTAACCTAGGTAAGGGGGTCGCAGTGCTTCGAACAGACCGCAAGCCGATTGCAATCAATGGAAAATTTCTCGGAGCCAAGGCGACCGGGGTGCATCGGGTTGCGAAAGCCCTCCTGCGTCAGGTCGACCTTCGCCGGGATGAATTGACTGAATTGTTCGGCGCCGAGCCATATGTGATAGCGCCGCGCAATGTTGTGTCGCTGCCTGAAGGCATCCGCCTGCGCTTAGACAATAAATCGTTGTTGACGGGCCAATTGTGGGAACAATTTGAACTCCCCTGGCGTTCTCGCCATGCGGTCTTGCTGGGCTTTTGCAATCTTGCGCCTCTGCTGTCCGCTCCGCTTGGCGGGGAGGCGATCACGATGTTTCACGATGCGCAGGTATGGACCACGCCCGAATCCTATAGTTGGGCATTTCGCCAATTTTACCGTCAGGTGCAGCCCAAAGTGGGCGCGTCGGCGCGACGCATCCTCACTGTCTCGCATTTTTCCGCCCAGCAACTGGCACAATTCGGGATGGCGCCGGCCGAACGTATCCGCGTGATCCATAATGGTATCGATCATGCCGGTGCTGCCTCAGGGGATGGGGCGATCTTGGCAAAGCTGGGGCTAGAACCCGGGAATTATGTTCTGGCGCTCAGTAATGTGCAGGTTCACAAGAATATCGGCGTGTTGCTGCGCGCCTTTGAGGGCGGTGCTTGCGCGCCACTCAAACTGGTGCTGTTTGGCGGGGCCACCGCAGCGGATTTCGTTGCCGCTGGCTCGCCGGTCGGGCCGGATGTGGTTTTCGCGGGGCGGGTGAGCGATACCGAGCTTTCCGCTTTGATGGCGGCGGCCTTGTGCTTTGCGATGCCGTCCACCACCGAGGGTTTTGGTCTGCCACCGCTGGAGGCCATGAGTCAGGGATGCCCTGCGGTGATCGCTCCGTGCGGCGCGTTGCCGGAAGTGTGCGAGGGCGCCGCTTTGGAAGCGTCGGCCGATGATCCGCAGGCGTGGATCGACGCTTTCACGCGGTTGCGCGATCAGCCCGATTTGCGCGCACGGATGATCGAGGCCGGACTGACGCAGGCGGAGCGCTTCACATGGGACAATGCGGGCGATGCCTTGGTGCAGGTGTTGCGCGAAGTTCGGGCCGAATTGGCGTGAGCCGGATCGCGGGCCTCGCACTCTGGCTGGTCGCGTCGAGCGTCTCTGCCGCTGATGCTCCCCCGCCCCCGCCTCCTGAATGTGAAAACGGCGTGGGTCAGCCCGTGCAGGCTGTGCCGGTCGACCGGTTTCTCGAGACGCTAGGGATCGATATCCATATCGACCAAGGCTATCCGGCCAGTTCCTATGTCGAGCCGTTGCGCTATCTTGGCCTGTCGCAGATACGCGACGGGCATCGCAATGTCGAGGCGATGATCGATGTTGCCCGCAAGACGGGGATGGGGCTGACCATGATCGCTTTCGGTGATCTCGATCCCTATTTCGCCGCGGTGCATGAGGCCCGCAATGCGGGGGTTCTGACCGCGATTGAAGGGCCGAACGAGCCGAATAATTTTCTCCTGCGCTACAACGGGCGCGAAGGCGGACGGGGTAAGGGTTGGGGGGTGGTCGCGGAGTATCAGCGCGACCTTTATGCCCGCGTGAAGGCGGATCCTCTGCTCAAGGATATACCTGTTTTCAACGTTTCGGAGACCGGCGCGGAGACCGAGAATGTTGGCCTACAGTTCCTGACTATCCCCGATGACGCGGGTACAAGCATGCCCGATGGCACGCGCTATGCCGATTATGCCAATGTGCATAATTATGCCTCGCCGCCGGGCGGCGGTTTCGGCCCGAACCAGACATGGCAGGCCGCCGATCCCGTGCTGCGTGGGCGATGGGACAGTCTCGCCGCCAATCATGGCCGCACGTGGTTCAAGGGCTTTGCTGGCTATGACAATGCCGCCTTGGCAAACCTGCCGCGTGTAACAACGGAAACCGGTTGGGTGACAACAGGCGACGCGGCCTCGGAGCGTTTGCAGGCATCGATTCTGGTCAACGCCTATCTGGCCCAATTCGCACGGGGATGGCGTTATACGTTCCTGTATCAATTGCGTGACGATGAAGGCGGGCTGGGCAAGCACGGCCTCTATGCCGGGGCGCGACCCAAGCTGTCGGCTGATGCGATCCATGCGCTCACCACCATCTTGCGGGCTGGCGGCGGCACGCAAGGGCTCTACAACGGCGCGCTGGGTACCACGGTTGAGACGGTGCATGCGTTGGGTTTTGTCGGTAAGGACGGCGGCCGCATAATGGTGGTGTGGAATGAGACCACCGGCGCATCGGCGTCCGTTTCGTTGGACCTTGGCGACGCTTCGGCGTTGCAGGTGTATGACGTGTCGCGCGGTGTGGATCCGGTTGAAACCCGTCCGGTCGCAAGTCGCCACTGCCTTAGCGTAGGCGTGAATGCGCTGATCCTGAAGTGGTGATTATTCCGCCGCTTCGGCCAGTGTCTTGGCCGGAGCTTCGCGCAGGGCCTTGGGAGCCTTGGGCTGACTGCGGATGAAATCCATCACCGTGGCGCGGAATTGTTCCGGCGTGAAATCGCGGGCGCGTTCCAGCGCGGCTTCGGGCCGGAAGGTGGGCAGCCATGCCTCGAAGCGCGCGATGCCATCGACCAGACTGTCTACGCTTTTGTCGTCGAAAAACAGGCCGGTTTGTCCGTCCACCACGGTTTCCAGAGCGCCGCCGCGCCCCAGCGCCAGCACAGGACGGCCGGAGGCCATCACCTCGACGGGCACCATGCCGAAATCTTCCTCGGCGGTGAACACCAGCCCGCGGCAGGTGGCATAGGCACGGCGCAATTCATCGAAGCTCAGCCGCTCGGTGATCCGCACATTGGGACCGGCCAGCGAGCGCAGCCGGTCGAGCAGTGCGCCGGTGCCGACGATATGCAGCTTCTTGCCGGTGCGGTTAAAGGCTTCGAGCGCCAATTCGGGCAGTTTGTATGGGATCAATTGCCCGACCCATAGATATTCGTCGCTGATCTCGTCCGCCGGTTTGAACAACGCAGGGTCGATGGGCGGATGCGCCACACCGGCCTGCCGCCCCCACGCCTTGGCCACGCGTTGGGCCACATAGGCGGAATTGGCGAGAATGCCGTCGGTGCGCGTGGCGCTGGTGGTGTCCCACAGGCGCAGGATCGGCGCGAAGATCGCCATGACCAGCCGCGCCGCCCGACCGCTCTGCGCGGCGTATTGGTGGTACTGGTCCCAAATGTAGCGCATCGGGGAGTGGCAGTAGGTGATGTGCAGCGCATCGGGGCGCGTGATCACGCCCTTGGCCGGTCCCGCCTCGCAGGAGATCACGAGATCATAGTCGGTCAGATCGAGCGCCTCGAGCGCCAGCGGCATCAGTGGCAGATACTTCTGGTAATGCTTTTTGGCGAAAGGCAGGCGCGCGATAAAGGTTTCGTGGATCACCCGCTGTTTCAGCAGCGGCGAGAGCTTGTCGCGGTCCACCACATGGGTGAAAATCTCGGCCTGCGGAAACATCTCGCACAAATGTTCGAGCACGCGTTCGCCACCGCGCATTTGCACCAGCCAGTAATGGACAATCGCCACCCGCATGAACAGCCCCACACACTCTCAATCCGTTGCACCACGGGTTAACGCATATTTGATGCTGCGGTGCGGCAAGTGGATCGGGAATGGAGTGAAGCAGGGGGGAATCGCGTCCAGTATCAGGCGCCAGTATCAGGCGCCAGTATCAGGCGGGCGCGAACCAGCGGTCGGGGTCTTGCGCGGATTCGATGCTCAGCCATTCATAATCTGTGTCGGCCCAGCGCGAGATATAGCCCGCGCGGCTGTCGAGCACGAGATCGCCATCGGCCATGCGCGCCAGCAGCACGGCGTGCAGCCCTGCCGAGCGGCTGTAGACCACCGCCATGAACAGGCGATCGCGCGGGAAGTCGGCGTTGATAAGCTGCACGCGCTTTTCGAGCGCGAGATCCTCGCAATCGCCCACGGCATTGCGCCCGTCGCCGCTGGGGCGCCAGACTTCGGCGCGGCCATAGAGCTTGAGGTCGGTCTGCTGGAACACGCGATGGTTCACATGGGTGTTCACCGCTTTTAGCAGCTTCATCAAGGCCTTCTCGTCCGGCGCGCCGGTTGGTTCGCGCTGGCCATCGGGCGCTTCGGGCAGCGGCGGGCGCAGAATGGCGGCCGTCGGCTGACGGAGCAGGGCAAGTCTTTCGCTGGAGAGCGGCGAGGCGGGGGCGCGGGACACCGGCAAGGGTGCGGGCAGGCGGCCAAGCTGGTTGCCCAGCGCCAGCGAGGGCGCGGCATGCGGTGCCAGCGTGGCGGTCAGGGTCGGCGATGCGACCAGCGTGAGGCCATTCGACGCGAGGTCGGGTGCTGTCTGCGCCAGCGCTGCGGGCATCGCCAGCGAGAAGTGGTAAGGCGCGGCGAGTCGCGGTGCGGCGAAGCGGTCCAGCACCGGCAGTGCCAGCGAGGGCAGGGACAGCGGCGCAGGCGGTGTGGGCGTTGCGGCCGATGTCAGCGAGGCAAACGGCGCGAACGGCTGGATGGCCGACGGTGTCGGAGCCGAAAGGGCCGGTCGGAAACGGCGGCACAGGGCACTATCCTGGGCACACATTTCGACATAGCCGCCCGGCGCCTCGATTTCGGGGCCAAGTGGAATGAACCGTGATACAGCGTCCCGCGCCAATACAGGTGTGGGTGTGGCCAGTACTAACGGCAGGAACAATGCTGAAATCTTACGCATGGGGCAGCATCCTTTGCTGCCGTCATCATGCGTGTAGTAACCTTGTTGTTGCCTTCAGAAGTGTGGTGAGCGGACGATGTAAAAACTTGGTACCTATTGTGTTCAAAAATATGGTTCTGCTATTCTTGATCGAAGAATAGATACTATTGCCTATTCCGCCGGTAACACATCGTTACCCATGAAATGCTCCCAGCATCGAGGCAAGCGTGAAGGGCAGCGCCCAGCCGAGGCATCCGCCTACAGCCAGCACGGTCAACCGGATCACGCGGGGCCAAGGTTCAATCGCGGCGAGTGGATCTGGATTTCCTGCGGTTTGCGGGGGCTTCGCCGTGTGATTCGGGAAGGGCATGGTCCGACGCTGGTGGGGCGCGGAAGGACGCAAAAGCGCGGCCGCTGTCGTTGCAGTGCGGGCATGCGGATGGGAGAAGGATCGGTGCTGCTGCATGGATTTCAACCGTTTCGAAAGTCTTCTTGCCGAGTTCTCTCCGATTTGGCTGCACAAATCCTTAAGAAAACACCTAGGTATTGATAACAGGTGTCGGGTGCGGTCGGGCCTTGGCGTTTTGCCGGGGCGCGTTTTCCGCAAAACAGATTGCGTTCGTGTAATGTCGGGCGTGTGGAGTTGGGCCGGATGACAGTATTGAAGAATCGGCTTGGTTTGATCGGTGCGGCGCTGGCTGTGGGCTGGTGCGGGCTTGCCGGGGCGCAGGCGCCGCGTATCGCGCCCGAGTCGGTGGTGGGGGCGCCTGTGGCCAGCGCGCCTGCTGCGGCGCCGGTCGTGGCCAGTGAGGATTACCAGCTTGGCGTGGCCGACAAGGTGCGCGTGATTGTCTTTAACGAGC
Organism: Novosphingobium sp. UBA1948; assembly: GCA_002336765.1. Classification (GTDB taxonomy): domain Bacteria; phylum Pseudomonadota; class Alphaproteobacteria; order Sphingomonadales; family Sphingomonadaceae; genus Novosphingobium. The sequence goes on from DDES01000239.1 coordinate 22,731, forward strand.
CGACTCTGTCGGGCGAGTTTGTGGTGGGCGCCAACGGGATGCTATCGTTCCCGCTGGTCGGTGACATTGCCGCCACGGGCCTGACATCTGGTCAGGTTGCGCGCGCGATCGAGGCGAAATTGCGCGATGGCTATGTGTTGAACCCGAGCGTGAGCATCGATGTGCTGACCCTCCGCCCGTTCTACATTCTGGGTGAGGTGAACAAGCCGGGCGAATACCCCTATTCGAGCGGGCTGACGGTCGATGCTGCTGTGGCGATGGCGCAGGGCTACACCTATCGTGCGGACAAGCGGCGCGCGATCATCCTGCACAAGGGCGAGGCGCGGGCGGCGAAGGTGGAGTTGACGCCGGACCTGCGGGTGGCGCCGGGTGACACGATCCGCATTGGCGAGCGGCATTGGTAGCGCGCGGCCGTTAGTGGGCGTTGGGGATTGGTTCAATCCGGATGTTTCTGCTGCAACTGCGTAATGCTGGAACTGGTGAGTAATGGTGTCACTTTGCTGAAATATGGCAGTAATTGCAGAGCGTCGGGTAACATTAGTTAGGTAATCCGGTTCTTTCTGCGGTTGCGAAAAGAACGATTAACACGGATTATCCGGCATAATTTGCGCAAACTGTGTCTGCGGTGAAAGGGAATTCTTATGGTTGGTAACGAAAGCAAGGGGCGCGGCGCGAATGGGCGGCGTTCGGTGCGTGGCGGCAAGGCGCTGCGGGCAGCGGGCTTGCTGGTGATGCTGGCTATGGGTGCTTCCCATGGGCCCGCTGCGGCGCAGACGCCGCCGACCCCTGCCCCTTCCACGGCTCCGGCCGGCACGGTGGATGCGGCGCGCGCCGCAGCTCTGGCGGCGCGCGTGCGCGCCTTGCTGGAACGCATCGGCACCAGCAGCGTGGGTGCGATTACCAACCGCCTGCAAACCGAGGTCGGAGCCTCGGGATCGAATTGTGGCACGGTGAAGGCCGCGCTGGCGCTGGTTGATCGCAAGGGGCTGAGCGCTTCGGCAATTGCGGCGCTTGATGGTCTTGCCGGTTCGGCTGATCTGTGCGCGGGCCTTGGTACCGGTGCAATCACGCAGGGGCAGACGCTGTCGCAGCCCACCACGCTGGGTCTTCCCGGCGGCACATCGAATTATCAGTAAGGGATGGTTATGGCTCGCACAATGAAGCTCCCCCGCACGCCGTTGCTGTCGTCTCTGGTGCTGGCTTCGGTCGGTTTGGCTGGTCTTGCTGGGGCGGCGCCCGCGTTGGCGCAGACCACCACCGGAAATCTGGTCGTTCCCAATCTGCCGCTGGAATATGATCGCGGTCGCAACGTCGGCGTGTTGGATCGCGCGCGTCCGGAATATGATGCCACCGGCATTCTGATGGGTGGCTTCATATTGCATCCAAAGGCGGAGTTGGGCGCTGTTTCCAGCGACAACGTGTATCAGACTACGGTGAAGCGCGGCGATATTGCTTTGCGGGTGGCGCCTTCGGCCACGCTGGCCAGCAACTGGAACCGCAATAGCCTTCAGTTTGACGGTGGCGTCGATGTTCGCCGCTACATGAGCGCGACGCGCCGCAATGTGACGGGCTGGAATCTGGGCACCAGCGGGCGCTACGACATTTCCGGTGACAGTTCGATCAACGCCTCGTTGAGTGCGCAGCAGTCTGCCGAACCGGCGACGTCGGCCTCCTATCCCTCGTCCGCGGCCGAGGCGTCTATCTATCAAGCGTATCGTGCCAGCGTGAACCCCACTTTCGCGACGGGGCGCCTCAAGTTCCAGGGCGGTTACAGCTTCACGGCTGTGAGCTTTGACTCGGTGCAGACGCTGTCGGGCGGCACGCTGGACCAGCGCTTCCGCAACAGCCAGACCCATTCGGGTTCGCTGCGCGCGGAATATGCGATTTCGCCTGATACTTCGGTGTTTGTGCAGGGTGGCTACGACGATACCTCCTATCTCCACCCGATCAGCGCCGTCATACCCAATCGCGATTCGAAGACCTTCACCATCCTCGGCGGGGCCAGCTTCGATATTTCGGCACGGGTGCGTGGCGCTTTTGGCTTAGGCTACACGCAGCGTGACTATCAGGCGGCCTTGTATCCGCAGGTGAGCGGTCTTGCTGCCGAGTTCAAGGTCGACTGGTTCCCCGACGCTTTGACGACGGTGGGGGTTACCGGCCGCCGCATCGTGCAGGACTCGGTGCAGCCGGCACTGGGCGGTCTGGTCAACAATTCGATCGGTGTGCGTGTGGATCACGAATTCCTGCGTAACGTGCTGATCGATGTGCAGGGCGCCTATGAATATGACCAGTTCCAGAATTCGAGCACCTCGGTGGATATTCTGCGCCTGAGCACGGGGGCACGCTGGATCGTGAACCGTGGGCTCGGCTTTGGTGTGTCGCTGCAGCGTGACAGCCGTACGCCGCATGGATTTGCTGGCGTCAGCCAGTTTACCGAGACGCGGGGTGTGTTGACGATGGTGCTGCAAAAGTAGGTGGTGCCCGTAATTACGTTGCACTACTTATGTGAGGTGCACCAGATATAGCGGCCTCCAGATATAGCGGGATAAGCATGAACGCGACAACGCAAGATATGCCAGCGGCTGATCAGCAATTTTCGCTGAGCCGCTTTGACCAGACGCGCCATATTGGCCGCCGCCCTGTCACAATCTCCTCGCTGGGGCAGGTTCTGCGCTGGCGGTGGCGCATGGTGCTGGCGGTGGCCGGACTGGTGGTGCTTGCGGGCGCTATCCTCGCGCTGGTGCTCACGCCGCGCTATCAATCTACGGCCAAGATCCGCATCACGCCGGTCGGTGCGCTGCCCAGCGTGACGGACGATACGGGCGATCATCCGCTCGACCAGAGCCTGATGAACACCGAAATCGCCACGATCCGTTCGCGCGACGTGGCCCGCAAGGTGGTGGAGCAGAACGGTCTGGCCGGCGATGCGGAATTCGTGCCTGCCAAGCTGCGCGCCGGACAAACGCCTGCAGACCGTGCTCGCGCCACCGAGGCGGCCATCACGAATCTGGGCGAACGCCTTTCGGTCGAGCAGCAGGAAAAGTCCTATGTCGTAGGCATTTCGGTTAGCTCTCAGGACGCCGCCAAGGCGGCGCGGATCGCCAACAGCTTTGCCGGTGCCTATATCGACAAGACTGCCGACGTGCTGATGAGCACCGCGGCGCGTCAGGCCGCCAGCGGTCAGGCTGCCCTGGAACGCCTTTCGGCTCAGGCCGAGGCTGCAGCATCCAATGTCGCGCAGTATCGCGCTTCGACGGGCATCGTGCAAGGCAGCAATGGCGGCACGATCAGCGACCAGCAAATCGCTCCGCTTTCCATGCAACTGGCTTCGGCCGAGGCGCAGGCCGCCGCCGCGCGTTCGAATGTCGAGGCGGCGCAGCGCCAGATTGCCAGTGGCGGTGCGGATGCCATCTCGGCGGTGCTGTCGTCGAGCGTCATCGCCACGCTGCGTAGCCAGCGTAGCGAGGCTGAACGCAATCGTGCCCAGTTGGCCGCCCGCTACGGCCCCAAGTTCCCCGCTCTTCAGGAATCGGACCAGCAGATCGCTGCGCTTGAGCAGCAGATCCGTCAGGAACAGGGCCGCATTATCGAAGGCTTGCGCAGTGAAGCGCGTGCTGCCGAAGCCCAGGCTGCATCGTTGCGTGGCCAGTTGAACACGCTCAAGAGCCAGATCGCGGCCAATAACAATGCTGCCGTCAAGGCTGACAGTCTGCAGCGCAACGCGGATGCCGCCACCACAGCCTACAAGAGCCTCGCAGGCACCGTGCAGCAGACCTCGCAGGCCGAGCGTAGCAACGAGCCGCAAGCCCGTCTGCTCGAACAGGCGGTGATTGCCGCCAAGCCCGCTTTCCCGAACCGCCCCGCGTTGCTTTTTGCCAGCCTGCTGGCGGGGCTGGTGCTGGGTGTGGCTGCGGCACTGGTGTCTGAAGGAATGCAGGCCCGCCTGCGCAATGCCGATGATATCGAACTGCTGCTCAACCTGCGCTTTCTGGCTGCGGTTCCGCGCCTGTCGCGCCGCCAGATGCAGGGTGAGGAAGGTAAGCTGCAATCGCCGGCGGACTCGCTGTTCCATCAGCCGATTTCTGCCTATTCGGAGGCTTTCCGCACCATTCGCAACACGTTGCGCCGCCGTCAGGCTGAGGGCGCCAAGGTAATCGCGATGGGCTCGACCCTGCCGATGGAAGGCAAGACCACGTCCTCGCTGACGCTGGCCCGTGTGATGGCGATGAGCGGTCAGAAAGTGTTGTTGATCGACGGCGATATCCGTCGTGCCGGAATCCGCAAGTTGATGGGCAAAACGGTTGAGGGTGGCTTGATCGAAGTGCTCAACGGCGAGGCTGATGTGGCTTCTGTGTTGATCGCGGACGAGTTCGACGGCCTGATGGTTCTGCCGGTGAAGAAGCCGTCTTTCATCGCCGAGGACCTGTTCTCGAGCGAGAAGATGCGCGCCCTGCTTGATGGTTTGCGCGATCAGTATGACACGATCATCATCGATACGCCGCCTCTGCTGGGCGTTACCGACGCGCGCACGCTGTCCTCGCTGGCCGATGGCGTGGTGCTGGTGGTTCGCTGGGGCCACACTCCGCTGGCGGCGGTGGATGCGGCAATCGCCGGTCTGGAAGCAGATCAGAGCAAGATCATTGGTGCAGTGCTGACGATGGTTGACCCGCATTCCGAAGCGATGGGTGCGCTCTACTATTCGCAATATTACAACGGCTATTATCAGCAGTGAACGCGTCGGCCTCCGGCATGGTGATGCGGGCGGACCGATGGCGGGCATGGGCGGCGGCGGGGCTATGCCTCGCCGCCGCTGTGCCTGTGGTGCGTGTCGTATGGCAAGAGGGTGAGGCAGCGCGTCTGGTGACGGCTGCCTCCGGCGCACCGGACCTGCGTGGCGAGGTTTTGGAGCGCTTTGCCGATACCGCGCCGACCAGCCTGAATGACAGGGGCAACGCGGCCATGGCGCAGGGAGCGCTTGTTGAGGCGGCCAATGCGCAGCAGGATTCGCTCAAGGCCTTCTATCTCGCCCGTGCCGATACCGCGATTGCCCATTTGCGCCAGACGCGCCCCGATTGGGCGCCAACGCGATTGCTGGCGGTGCAAGCGCATTGGGGACGCTACGGCAAGATAGCGCCGGAGGCGGTGGCGGATTATGCCGCGTCCTATCGCGCAGCGCCTTTTCTGCGTGGTTCGGCGCAATGGCGGATCGCCTATGGCGCCGCAGCTTGGGATCAATTGCCTCCCGACGCGCGTCGGGCGATGATCGATGAAGCCCTGTGGCTGGTGCGTTATGACGGCGCGATGCGCCCTGTGGTCCGCGATCTGCTGGGCGATTCTCCGGCAGGCATGCAGTTTGCGATGCGTCTCAGATCCTGAGCGTCAAATCCTGAGCGAGCGTCCCCATAGCAGACCTGCCAGACAAGCCGCTAGGCAGGCTATCGCGGGCACATTCAAGGCAATATCGACCAGCGACGCGACCAGCGCCACAACCACGGCTAGCGCCATCGCCACGGCGACCGGCTCGTGCTGCAATGTCCGACCCGCGCTCCACGCGAGAGCCGCGCCAGCAGCCAGCGCCAGCGCCAGTCCGATCCAGCCGGTCTCCAGAACCACCTGCAAGGGTGCTGCATGGGCGGCGCCAAAATCCCACAAATCATGCGCCGTGGCTGCGGTCAGCGTGCTCTGGTTCCAAGCGGGGAATGAGCCGAGGCCATAGCCGGTGAGCGGCGCCCTTAGCGCCGCTGCGCCATAGGTCTCCCATGCCAGTTGCCGTCCAGCCCCGTCATCCGTCAGCACTTCCAGACGATCGAGCGTCGCGCTGGCCAGCAGCGCCACCAGCGCGACCGTTACCGCCGTGCCCAGTGCGATCCAGCGTCCGCTCTGTACCCGATTGGCCATCCTGCGCAGCCGCGGCCAGCCACTGACTGCAACCAGCGCCAGATGGGCCGCCAGCCAGAGCAGCAGCGCGCTGCGCGATTGGGTGATCCCCACCACCGCCAGACAGCCCAGCGACACCAGTCCGGTGCTCATCATCGCATAGAGACGCTTTTCGCCGGGCAGGTCATACCACACCAGAAAGCGTTCGATGGTAAGGCCGCTGGCCACCAGTCCGAGCATGGCAAACAACACGCCAGCGGCATTGGGATTGCCGATGGTGGCGGAAAAGCGATGGAGATGTGTATCTTCCATCGCGATTTGCCAATCAGCAGGCAGATCCACGCTGCGCAGCACAACAGTGACCATGATCAGCAAGGCGGTACCGCGCGTCAGACTTTCGGCGAAGTTGCGTAGCCGCCCCGCGCGCAGTCCGATCAGCGCGGCTGCGGCCAGCATGGCGAGCATGCCAGCAAGTTTGGCCAAAGCCTGTGGCACAAGATCGGGGGCCACCCAGCGGCCCACCTCGCCCAAACTAGCCAAGGGTAGCATGGCCCACAGCACCAGCACCGCCAGCGGGAGCAGCACCGGCAGCCCCGCGCGCAGCGTGGATGCCGGAATCGCTCCACGCGCAAAGATCATGGCCGCCAAGCCTAACTGGCCCAGCGCGGCCATACTGCCCAGCAGCGCGGAATTGCTTCCCCCGACGGCGGCCATCACCAGCACCAGAACGGCCATCGCTGTCGGTGCCATCGAGAGTGGTGGACGCGCCGCGCGCCGCGGGGCACGGCGCGCGCGCTTGGGCTTTTTCAGGCCGGCCACTGCGGTTGCATGGCGCGTGGCGGCTTGCTGTGCTGCGGCTTCCAATTGACGAAAATCGGCGGCGCGCCGGTTCAATCGGTCGCGCCGCCTGTCCTCGGCTTGCTGGTGATNNCGGCGTCGCCGCCGGTATCAGTAGGATCCATGCTGGCGCAGCACAGCAGGCAGAGTGCGCGCGATGATCACGCTGTTCAATCGCAGCGTCCGGCTGCGCACGTAGAGTACGTCCATCGCTACGCGGCGGCGGTACGAGGTGTCCGACCGACCCGAAACCTGCCACAGGCCGGTGATGCCGGGGCGCACCTGACAATAGGCGTTGAAGCGTCGGCCATAGCGGATGATCTCGCCGGCCACGATCGGCCGCGGGCCGACAAAGCTCATATGACCGGCCAGCACGTTGAAAAGCTGCGGCAGCTCGTCAAGGCTGGTCTTGCGCAGGAAGGCGCCGATGGGCGTGATGCGCGGGTCGTTCTTCAGCTTGTGATCGCGTTCCCACTCGATGCGGGCCTGCGGATCATCGCGCAGCAGCGCGGCGAGGCGCTTGTCGGCATCGCGCACCATGGTGCGGAATTTGTAGCAGGGGAACTGGACGCCATGGCGACCGATGCGGCGATGCGCGAAGATTGCGGGGCCAGAGCTGGTGATGCTGACGGCCAGTGCCACGATCAGCATTAGCGGCGCCAGAAACACCAGTGCGCACAGCGCCAGCGCGATATCGAAAGGCCGGAACCAGTCGCGCGTCGCCAGCCATGTACCGAAAGAGTACGGGGCTGCTTCGTCCATAGGCTCGGTCGCGGCACTGGGCCGAACGAGAGGCTTGGTGGGCATCGCTACCATTGAATAAGTCCCCTGCTCTTGATGCAGTGCAGCGTAGCCCTCCGCTGCGGCGCTGCTAAACGAGGACGCATCCGAAATGGGGTGTTCGACTTCCAACCTGTTGGGAGCGGGGCAAAGTATGGCGGCGAAAGATCTGGCTTGTTCGCGGCGCCTAGACTTTGCCTTATCTTTTCTTGGGCAGGTAATGCTTGGAAAAACGGGGCTTTGCGCGGGGCGTTGGGAATGGCGCCTCCGCCTTTATCGCTAGGGGCATACGCCTAGCTCCACGCTCCGATCTGGAGGCGAATTGTTAACCATTTGTGCAGTTGCACAAAAATTAGCCCGCCTATTGAGAAGGGAGCGCGTAGGAACCGCTGCGGCGGCGCTGGTTTGGGAAAAAGCTGCGCGGAGTCGATTCGGCAGCCGGAGGCGCAGTAGCCTCGCGCTGGCCTTCGCGCGGGGCGCTGTGATCGGCCACGGCTGCGGCTGGCGTTGGTTTCGCTGCCTCGCCGCCATGCAGGCCGACCAGCGGCGCAGGCTCGATCCGCGCCACCACAGGCAGTGGTGAGGGTTCGGTGCTAGGTAGGGCGGGGGCAAGCTTGGCCACACTTTCGGGCCATGCGCCATAGCTTGAGGGCGGGCGATAGAACACGTGGTGGCTGATGATCGCCACCTTGCGCATTTCCTTGGCCCACAGCGGCACGATGGTGGTGGTGTGGTAATGCGTGGCCTGACCCGCCACTGGCGAGATCGCGCCATGCAGCACCGCCTCTGCCACGGCATGCGCGCGGGCCAGCCCTGCCGGATCGGGTTTGCGCCGTGTCGAACCATCGCAGGCGAAGGTGAACTGGCAGGCGAAAGGCTTGTCCGCGCCTTCATAGACCACGCCGCACACCGTCTTGGGATAGCGCGGATGGCGCAGCCGGTTGAGGATCACCTGCGCCACCGCGCGCTGGCCAACCTCGGGCTCGCTCGCCGCCTCGTAATAGATGGCATTGGTCATGCATTGCGTGGCGGCGGCCATATCCTCCGCCGAAAGCCACATTGGCAGGAAGGCGGGTGGCAGGGGGTTCACCCGTTCGAGCGGGCTGGCCAAATTGATGGCGATGGCCTGATCGGGGGTGAGCGCCTGCTTGGCAAAGGGCAGATAGGTTTCAATGGGCAGATCACCGCCCACGGTCACAGCGTCAGGTGTGCGGGTATAGATGCCATCATAGCGGCCCAGCCCCGCAAAATCCTCCTCCGCGCCCCACATCGCCCACATGGCGCCCGCACCCGCCAGCAACGCCAGCAGGCCGAATGCGAAAGCGGGAACGCGCGAGAGGTGGACGGGGTGCAGCATCGGGGCCATTCTCTACGCGCTGATACGGAGGCAATACAGCCAAAGTGCCACGGATTTGGTGGAATTCCACGAAAACGCCCCGCCTTTTGAGGGACGGGGCGTTTCCGGTTGGAACTCTTGGGCTGGTGGATTACCCGACCAGTCGCAGGCCTTCGGGCGCCGCTTCGCCCGCTTTGGGCTGGTCGGGCCAGATGCCGCGCGTGTCATAAACGGTCTTGCCCGCGCGCTCGGCCAGCGGGACGTGGCGGAACATGTCATGGTCCACCAGTACCAGCAGGATGTCGCATTCCTCCAGCGCCTCGTCGAGGTCGATCTGGAGCGCGCCGGTGCCGTCGAATTCACGCGGAAGCTGCGTGGCATAGGGCTCGACGATGCTGAGGCGCTCGCCATATTTGCGGGCTAGCGTGGCGGCCACAAGACGGGCGGGGCTTTCGCGGAAATCGTCGATATTGGCCTTGAAGGCGAGGCCCAGTGCTGCAATGCGCGCGGTGGGATGGGCGGCGATGATCTCGTCGGCCTTGGCAATCACATGGTGGATCTTGCCGTCGTTCACCCCGCGCGCGGTACGGATCAGCGGGGTTTCCTGCGGCGCGCTGGCCACGATGAACCACGGATCGACCGCGATGCAGTGGCCGCCGACACCCGGGCCGGGCTGAAGGATGTTCACGCGCGGATGGCGGTTGGCCAGCTTGATGACCTCCCACACATCGAGGCCCATCTTGTCGGCCACGATGGAGAGTTCATTGGCAAAGGCGATATTGACGTCGCGATAGGCGTTTTCGACCAGCTTGGTCATTTCCGCGCTGCGGGCATCGGTGGCGATGCACTGGCCGCGCACGAAGAGCTTGTAGAAGCCCACGGCCTTGCGGGCGCAACGGGGCGTGATGCCGCCGATCGAGCGGTCATTCTCGGTCAGCTCGTGCAGGATGCGGCCGGGCAGAACGCGCTCGGGGCAATAGGCGATCGAGATGTCAGGAATTTCGCGCGTCACGCCCGGAATCTTGAGATCGGGGCGTTCGGCGGCGAAGAGATCGCGGATCTGCTCGGTGGTGCCGACCGGCGACGTCGATTCGAGGATCACGATGTCGCCCGCCTTGAGCACCGGCGCGATGGAGCGCGCGGCGGTCAGCACATAGGACACATCCGGCTCATGGTTCGGGCCGAAGGGTGTGGGCACGGCAATCACGAACACGTCGGCCGGATCCACGGTGAGCGAGGCCGAGAGCAGCCCGCGTTTCACCACCGCTTGCACGAGGCCGTCCAGATCGACTTCCTCGATATGGATCTCGCCGCGGTTGATCGTTTCAACGACCGACGGCGTCACATCCACGCCGCGCACGCGGCAGCCCGCACGGGCGACAATGGCGGCGGTAGGGAGGCCGATATAACCCAGCCCGACGACGCAAACGTCAGGCTTCTTGTCCGATTTCATGCCCAATCAACTCCACGATACGGCGCGCGGACTGCCCGTCTCCAAACGGATTGTGGGCGCGCGCCATGCTGTCGTAGGCAGCCTTATCGTCGAGAAGGTTGAAGATTTCGGAAACGATGCGGGCAGAATCGGTACCCACCAGCTTGGCGGTGCCCGCCTCCACGCCCTCGGGGCGCTCGGTTGTCTCGCGCATCACCAGCACCGGCTTGCCAAGGGCAGGGGCTTCTTCCTGCACGCCGCCCGAATCGGTCAGCATGATCTCGGCAATCGAGAGCAGGCGCGCGAAATGCGGATAGTCGAGCGGCTCGATCAGTGCGACATTGTCCAGCCCTGCCAGCGCGGTGTTCATCACCGCGCGCACATTGGGGTTCAAATGGACGGGGAAGATGATGGCCGTGTCGGGGCGCTCGGCAATTTGGCGGATAGCGCTGGCGATATTCTCCATACCCTCGCCGAAATTCTCGCGGCGGTGGCTGGTGACGCCGATGATGCGTTTGCCCGCAAAGCGGGCTTCCAGATCGGCCAGACCGCCCGCCAGCTCGGGGTTGGCCCGGGTTTTCTCACCCACCCACAGCAGCGCGTCGATCACTGTGTTGCCGGTCACATGCACACGGTCCGCCGCGACATTCTCGCGCAGCAGGGCCGCCTCGCTGGTGGTTGTCGGCGCGAAATGCAAGGACGCGATGGCGCCGATGATCTTGCGGTTTACCTCTTCGGGCCACGGATGATAGATATTGCCCGAGCGCAGGCCCGCCTCGACATGATCGACCGGAATCTTGCGGTAATAGGCGGCCAGCGCGCCCGCCATGGCCGTGGCGGTGTCGCCCTGCACCATCACGCGGGCGGGCTGCTCGGCGTCCATCACGCGGCCCAGTTCGGTGATCAGGGCGGCGGTCAGCCCGTCCAGCGTCTGGTTCGGGCGCATCAGGTCAAGGTCGTGATCGGGCGTGATGCCGGCAATCTCCAGCACCTGATCCAGCATGCCGCGATGCTGGGCCGACACACAGACCACCGGCTTGAACCGTGCATCCCCCTCCAGCGCCGCCACCACGGGGAACAGCTTGATCGCCTCGGGGCGGGTGCCGAAAATGACGAGGATTTTAGCGGGCGTCTGGGTCATCGAGCTACTCTTGGCGGTGAATCTGTCGGTCATCTCTCATAATTGTCAGGTGTTAACCGGCTTATAAGAGCCTGTGGACTATCCCTTCACGCGAAATTCGCATCACGCGCCGCCAGAGGGGGCCTAACTTGACCTATATGTATTCCAAGGTTGTGGCAGACAGCGCCGCGCCGGTTGCTTTCGACTCGCATCATGAATCGCGCGCCACCCGCGTCGTTGTCGTGGGTCTGGGCTATGTTGGTCTGCCGCTGGCGGTGGCGCTGGCGGGCAAGTTCGAAACTGTCGGCCTCGACATTGACGCGCGCCGCATCGAGGAATTGAACGCTGGCCACGACCGCACCCGCGAGATCGATGCCGACCGCCTTGCGCAGAGCGAACTGGCTTTGGCCAGCGATCCGGCGATCTGCCCGCCGGCCGATTTCTACATCGTGACCGTGCCTACGCCGATTGACGGCGCCAACCGCCCCGATCTGCGCATGGTGGAAGCCGCCAGCCGCACCGTCGGCGCCATGCTGCCCGCTGCCGTGGCCGAAGGGCGCGTGCCGGTGGTGGTGTATGAATCGACTGTCTATCCGGGCGTGACCGAGGATATTTGCGGGCCGATCCTCGAGCAGTATTCTGGCCTCATCTGCGGCAAGGACTTCTTCCTTGGCTATTCGCCGGAGCGCATCAATCCGGGCGACCGCGAGCATACGGTGGACAAGATCACCAAGGTTGTGGCGGGCCAGACGCCGGAAATCCTCGACCGCGTGGCGCATCTCTATGGCGCCGTCACCACTGGCGGCACTTTCCGCGCCGCCAGCATCAAGGCTGCCGAGGCGGCCAAGGTGATCGAGAACAGCCAGCGCGACATCAACATCGCCTTTATGAACGAGATCGCCCAGATCTTCAAAAAGCTCGATATCTCGATCTGGGATGTGCTGGCCGCCGCGCGCACCAAGTGGAACTTCCTGCCTTTCGCGCCCGGCCTCGTCGGTGGGCATTGCATTGGCGTTGATCCCTATTACCTCTCGCACCGCGCCGAGCAGTTGGGCCTTGATCCGCGCGTGATCCTGTCGGGCCGTGGCATCAATGATTCGATGGCAGGCTGGGTGGCGCGCGAACTCCACGCCGCGCGCGGAGGCAAGGCAGGCAGCGTGCTGATGCTGGGCCTGACCTTCAAGGAAAACATCCCTGATCTGCGCAATTCCAAGGTCGCAGATCTGGTTTCCGCGCTGGGGCGCTTGGGCCACGGCGTGACGGTGCATGATCCCCACGCGGATGCCGAGGAAGCCATGCACGAATATGGTATCCCCGTGGTGGCCGACGCGCTGGAGCGCAGCTACGACATGGTGGTGCTGGCCGTGCCGCATCAGGATTATGTCGCGCTGGGCGGCGATGCCTTGCGCGGGTTCCTGAACGCGGGTGGCACTTTGGCCGACCTCAAGGGGATTTGCGGGTCCGCTGCGGACTGGACCCTGTAATAGGGCTCAAGGGGCATCAGGCTCAACGCGGCGCGGCTGGTCAGTGGCACCAGTCGCGCCGCCGCCCTGTCCATGTTTCGGCCAGCCCTTCGCCTACCATCACTGCGCCCAGACTGCGCCCGCCGCGCGTGATGGCGCGCAATTTGCGGCCATATTTGTCGACATCGCGGCTTTCGGTCTTGTCGAGCGAGAAGGGGCCAGCGTTGAGCAGCGCCACCAGCCGGTCGCGCGCCTTGTCGCCCAAAACTTCCTCCGAATCGCATTGCGGGTGGCTGATTTCCGGCGCGTTGATGTCGGCGATGCGGATCTTGTCACCCTTGAACCAGATCGTGTCGCCATCCACCACGCAGCTCACGCGCACAGCGCCGTGGCAAATGGCGAAAGGCCCCTGTTCCTTGTCACGCGACGATGGCTTGAGATCGGCTTCTGTTATCGCGCCCGACGGTCCCGGCGGAAGCCACAAGCGCCACCGCGTCGCCACCACCATCAGCGCCACCAGCAGCAGTACGACGAGGAAGATCATCCCCACACCTACCCGTCGCGTGTGCCGCGCACGGGCAGGCATCGAGGCCTCCCACTCCTCGTCCCACTTCACCATGGCGTTTACAGCGTCAGGAACAGACCGGCCAGCGCCGCGCTCATCAGGTTGGACAGGGCGCCCGCCACCAGCGCCTTGATCCCCAGCTTGGCAATCAACGGGCGTTGCGCGGGGGCAAGGCTGCCCGTCACCGCCATCTGGATCGCGATCGACGAGAAATTGGCAAAACCGCACAGTGCGAAGGTGACAATCGCCACCGTCTGCTTAGAGAGGTCCTTGGCCTGACCAAGATCGATAAAGGCCACGAATTCATTGAGCACGATTTTGGTGCCGAACATGCCGCCTGCGCGCATCGCCTCGGCCCAGCTCGGCGCGCCCAGCAGCGCGAAGATCGGCGCGAAAGCATAGCCCAGAACCTTCTGGAACGAGAGATCGGGAATGCCAAGCCAGTGGCCGATCCCGCCCACGATGCCATTGGCCAGCGCCACCAGCGCCACAAAGGCCAGCACCATCGCGCCCACGGCAACCGCCAGCCTTACGCCGGTCTGCGCGCCCTCGCTGGCGGCCATGATAAGGTTGGCGGGGCGGGGTTCGCCCTTTTCGGGGGTTTCACCATCAGCATCGGGTTCATGCACATGGCCTCTGGGATCGGGCATGATGATCTTGGCCATCGCAATTCCGCCCGGCGCCGACATGAAAGCGGCGGCCACCAGATAGTCGATGCGGATGCCCATGCTGGCATAGGCGGCCAGAATCGTACCCGCCACGCCCGCCATGCCCACCGTCATCAGACAGAACAGTTGCGAGGGCGACATGGCCGCCAGATAGGGCCTGATCACCAGCGGCGCCTCGCTCTGC
>DDES01000239.1:37035-38733 GCA_002336765.1 Novosphingobium sp. UBA1948
AGGCGAAGAAGATGATGACCGGCAGCGCGGCGATGGCAAAGCTGGTGCCGCCGATCTCGGGCTTGGCCAGCGGGCCGAACAGGAAATCGACACCGGCATGGGCATAGGCCAACAGCGCCGAAACACCGCCCGCCACAAATTGCAACGCCGCATTGCCCCAGGGCACATAGAGCACCAGCAGAGCAAAGCCCGCCTGCAGCCCGAAAGCCGCCCCCACCACGCGCGGGCGCACCGAGCGCCGGTCGGACGAAAGCGCGAAAGCTACGGCGAAAATCAGCGCAATTCCCAGCAGGCTGAGCAGAATATGCATAAAAACGGCGTGTCCTTCGCGCTCGATCCAAACCCTTTCCGTAAAGCCCCGAGGGGGCCACGGCAAGCGCGATCAATGGGCGTCGATACGGCTCAACATGCGGAAGAAGAAGGAGGTGGACCAGCCCAGCAGCAGCATCCCCAGAATGCTCTCGAAAGCGCCCATCAGCCGCCAGTTGGGCGCGATGTGCAGATCGTTATAGCCCACGGTGGAATAGGAAATTGTGCTGAAATAGAGCGAGGCTTCCAGCCCCTGCGTGGCGCCGACCTTCATAAACACCAGCGCAAAGGCCCAGATTTCGATACCATGCAGCGCGATGATCGCGATCACCACGCCCAGCGTGAACAGCACCCCGCGCGGGGAAAAAGGCTTGATATGGCGCATCCGCTCGATCGCGGTTTCGCTGCGCAACGTGCGGTTCAGACCGAACAGGCCGAAGCCATGCACGATCACGCAGAGCACGACCATCGCACTGGAAACAGCGAATTGCTGTAAAAGATCCCCCAACATCGCAGGATCATGTATCGGCGCGCGTCGCCAAGTCCAGCGTTTTTACCGGCGTGCAATGGATTTCGGCAGTTTGATCTCGAACATCACCGGCCATTCCTTGCCCGTGATGTACAAATGGCGCCCTGCCGCATCCCAGGCGATGCCATTGGCCACCTGATCCTCGCCCATCGCGCCGGCGGCGCGGTGGAGTCTGCCCAAGTCGATCCAGCCCAGCACATGGCCGCTGGCCGGATCGATGCGTGCGATGCGGTCGGTCAGCCAGACATTGGCGAGAATCTCGCCCTCGACCCATTCCAGTTCGTTGAGATTGGCGACGGGTAGCCCTCTGGCGGTCACGCTGATTGTGCGGCGCACCGAGAAATCCTCGGGGTTGATGATACGCAGCGTGGCGGTGCCGTCCGACATCACGATGTCGCCGCTTGCGGGCTCGACCGTCATGCCCCACCCTTCGCCTGCATAGCCGAAGCGGCCTTTAAGTGCGAAACTGTCGCGGTTCAGGCGCAGGCCGATGCCGTCGCGCCATGTCAGGCCAAGGATCTCGTCGCGCCAAGGGGCGATGCCCTCGCCAAACAGCGACGCGGGCAGGTCGCGCTTCATCAGCACCTTGCCGCTGGCCAGATCGACCTTGCGGATCGAGGAGCGGCCGGTCTGGCCGGTGCTCTCGAACAATTCGCCACGGTCGATGAACAGACCCTCGGTGTAGGCGCCCGCGTCATGGGGCAGGCGGCGGACCGCCTCGGCCTGGACCACGGGCAGTTCCGCGGCGCGCTGCGGCCCCCGCGCCTGACACGCGCCCATCGGGGCGAGTGCCAGCAGCAGGGCCAGAAGCGCGACGGGCCGTGCCACAGCGCTTAGTCGCGCAGCAGTTCGTTGATGCC
>DDES01000239.1:38831-47196 GCA_002336765.1 Novosphingobium sp. UBA1948
CCGCATAGGGCGGCACGCGGCCGATATGGACCTCGCCCGTGGCGCGATCGACGATCTTGGTGCTGGCGCCGATGAACACGCCCATCGAGAGCACCGCGCCTTCACCGATGATGACGCCTTCGACCACTTCGGAACGCGCGCCGATGAAACAATTGTCTTCGATGATGACGGGACCGGCCTGCAGCGGTTCCAGCACGCCGCCGATGCCNNGGGCGCAGGAGCCGACCGTGGCCCAAGTGTCGACCATCGTGCCCTCGCCGACATAGGCCCCGATGTTGACGAAGCTGGGCATCAGCACCACGCCCTTGCCGACAAAGCTGCCCGCGCGGGCCACCGCGCCCGGCACCACGCGGAAGCCGCCTTCGCGGAACTTTGCGTCGTCATAGCTGGCGAACTTGCTGGCCACCTTGTCGAAAGCGGGCGCGCCCGCCGCGCCATGGGGCACCACGGCATTGTCGTTGAGGCGGAAGGAGAGCAGAACGGCCTTCTTCAGCCACTGGTTCACCACCCATGCGCCGTCGACCTTTTCGGCCACGCGCGCCGCGCCCGATTCGAGCAGCGCAAAAGCCGCTTCCACCGCCGCGCGCACATCGGCGCTGGCAGGGGTGACGGTGTCGCGCGCATCCCATGCGGCTTCGATCTGGGCAGAGAGCTGGGCGGTGTCGGTCATGGTGGCAAACCTTGTTCTGGTCAAACGGGGGATTTTGCCAGATCGCCTAGAGCCTGCGCGCGCCAAGAACAAGCCCTTTGCCCGCGCCGCCGGACATGAGCGGCGCGGGTCATGCCTCGGGTTCAGAAGGTGGTGGCGCTTTCGTAAGCCTTGTCGCCCGCATGGGCGGCGGCATAGGCTTCGGCACCTTTCAGCACGCGGAGGATATTGCCACTGGCGATCTTCTTGAGATCCTCCTTGGTGTAACCGCGCCGCGCCAGTTCGACAAACAGGTTGGGATAGGCCGAGACATCCTCCAGCCCGACCACGCCCACCGAGCCGCCATCGAAATCCGAGCCGAGGCCGATATGGTCCACACCGATGCGCTGTTTGATATGGTCGATATGGTCAGCCACATCCTTGACGGTGACGGTCGGCTTGGGATGGGCCTTGACCCACGCTTCCATGTTGGCCTTGCCCAGATCGGGGCGGTCGGGGCGCAGGGCTTTCTGGCGCGTTTCCTCGGCCATGCGCGCCACGTTCCACTGGTAGAGCGCCTCGGAGACATAGCCGGGGTAGAAATTGACCATCACCACGCCGCCATTGGGCTTGAGCGCGTCGAGCACCTCGTCCGACACATTGCGCGGATGGCCCGACACCGCCATCGCGCCCGAATGCGAGAAGATCACCGGCGCGCCTGCGGTGCCGATGGCGTCGAGCATGGTCTTCTGGCTGACATGGCTGAGATCGACCAGCATGCCGAGCCGCTGCATCTCGCGCACCACATCCTTGCCGAAGGGGGTGAGGCCGTTGTGCGCGGGCGCGTCGGTGCCGCTGTCGGCCCAGGCGTTGTTCTTGAAATGGGTGAGCGTCATATAGCGCACGCCAATGGCGTAGAGCTGGCGCAACACGCCCAGCGAGCCGCCGATCGAATGCCCGCCTTCCGCGCCCATCAGGCTGCCGATCTTGCCCGCCTTCCAGGCCTTTTCGACGCAGGCGGCATTCTCGCAATATTGCATATCGGTGGCATTGGCGGCGATCACGCGCTTCATCACGTCCACCTGCTCGATGGTGGCCTGCACCGCTTGCTGTTCGCTCAAGCCTGCCGAGACATAGACCGACCAGAATTGCGCGCCCACCTTGCCCTTGCGCAGGCGGGGCAGGTCGGTCTGCATCGGGTCGATTTTGGGGGCAGGTTTGGTCGCGCCCGCCTTGCCCGCTTGCGCCCAGATGTCCTCGCCCGGTTCCTTGGTGGTGTCCTTGAAGTCGAAACCGGCCAGCACATCGTGGCGCCGGTCGCGCAATTGCTCGGGCACGTCATTGTGGCCGTCCCACACCGGCGCCTCTTTCAGGGCGGCCTCGGCCACCTGTTCGGGGGTGGCGGGCGCGGCGGCCAAGGCAGGCGTTGCCGGCATCGGAGAGGCCATCATCAGGGTGGCAAGCAACAGGGGGCGGGCGAACAGGGTGGTGCGTTTTGTCATGCCCGCAGAAAAGGCCAAACCGCGCGCCAGCGCAAGGGGGGAGAAGCGCGTAGCTTCAGGCAACTTGCGTGTCGATCACCCCGACCCCGCGCCGCACCGTGGCATAATCGGCGAACAGCCTTTCGAAATGGCCGCGCGTGGTGGTGGTTTCGGCGGCCTTGGGCTGGCGCGGCAGGTTTTGCAGCAGCTTCACCGTGGCTCGCGCCGCCGACATCGCATCGCCCGCGCGATACATCATGCCCGCGCCCCCACGCGCATGGTCCGCCGCGCCGCCACGGTCGGGCACGATCACCGGTACACCACTCGCGCGCGCCTCGGCCGCCGCCATGCAGAAGGTTTCCGCCTCGCAACCATGGATCAGCGCATCGGCGCTGGCGAGGATGGTGGCGAATTTGATGCGGTCTTTCTCGGGCTTGAGCAGGCGGATATGCGGGTTGCCCGCGATCTGTTTGAGGATCCGCTGCTTGTGCTTGCCCGCGCCGAGGATCACCATGCCGATAGGCAGTTTCTGGCTGGCGGCGGCCACCGCATCGACAATCATCGGCCAGCGCTTTTCAGGGCTCAATCTCCCCACGCCGATCAGCAGCTTTGCGCTCTCCGGCAGGCCGCACAGCGTGAGCAGCCGCCGCCGCAGCGCGGCATTGCGCCTTGCGGGGCTGAACAGATCGGCCTCGATCCCCATCGGGTGCAGCACGGTGTTATGCACGCCGCCCGCTGCCAGCCTGTCGCGCAATTCCGCGCTGGCGCAGACCACGCGCTCGAAATCCTGCGAAAGCTCGCGCAGATGGCGCCAGAAGGGCTCGAAGCGGCGGTCGATGGTTTCGCGGCTCATCACCGGCTCGAACCAGCGATAGGCATAGGCCGAGAGCGGATCGGCATGCATCACCAGCGCGCGCGGCGCCGGGCCTTGCCAGCGCGCCACCATGTTGGCGCTGCGCCACGGCGAGGAGCATTCAACGAAATCGGGCGCCAGCTCGTCAAGCTTGGCGTGCAGCGCCTCCTCGTCACCGAAATACCAGTATTTGCGGTCCAGCAGAAAACGCGGGCCCGGAATGGTGATCAACCGTGCATGGGGGCCGCGCTCGGACATGGAATAGCTGTCGCCGGGCGCGAGAATGGTGATGTCGTGGCCCAGTTCGGGCCCGATGCGCATCTTCTGCTCGACATAGGTCTTCACCCCGCCACCATGGGGTGAATAGAAGGCGCAAACATCGACAATCCGCACCGTAACCCCTCCCTGTCGGCGCAAGCCTCAAGCGGGTCCCATGTGGCGCGCCTTTCCGCAAAGGGCAAGAGGGCGCGCGCGATGTTTACCGCAAGAGCTTTACCGCAGAGGTGCCACGCCCAGACCGCTGCGATAGTTCATCACCACCGAGATGCGCGTCGGGCCATTGCCGGCGTTGACACGGGTGGCGGCGGCTTTGGGCTTGCTCCAGCCCAGGCGGGGATTGCCGCCAAAGCCGATGCCATCCACCGTCCAGCCGAACTTGCGGTTCATATCGCGGTCGTGCAGCACCATCACCGAATAGGCGCCCGCAGCGGGAACCCGCACGCAAAGCTGGAGATTGCCCGATTGTGGCAGGGCCTCTTCCACGCGGCGGAAGGTCTTGCCAGCGGCCACCAGCACATTGTCGTCGGCCAGAAAATCGGCGTCGTTGGAAGGATAGACCTCCAGCTTGATCCGTCCGGTGCGATCCTTCAGCCCCACGATATCCACCAGAAACGAAGGACCGCTCTCGCCCGCGCGGCATTTGCCTTCGGCCTTGCCCAGATCGGGGGTCGAGGGAATGGCGACGGCCGCATGGGCAGCATCGGCGGCAAGCAGCAGGGGAAGCAGCAGCATCAACGGAGCCTTTCGGTTGCAAGATCAATGGTGGCAAAAATCGCGCCGACCACCAGATGGGTGACCAGCAAAAGCGCGGCAATCATCGCCATCAGGCTGGAAATCTCGGCATCATGGCCCAGCAGCAGCACGGCAAGGCCAGCAAAGATCACATCCTTGTTGGGCAGGAAGGGCAGGCGCGAGATCAGCATGCGCAGCGTCGCCAGCGCCAGCCAGACGATATAGGGCTGGTCGGGCAGCACCAGATGCCACATCAGCGCGGTCAGCCCGACATAGGCGATGATGCGCAGGAAATGGACGCCCGAAATCGCCCACAATTCGCGGCGCGGCAGCGAGAACAGCTTTTGCCGGAACAGCAGGATGACAAAGGAGGTAACCAGCACCACGCCGAGCGAGGTGAAGATCGTGGCCATATCCTTGCCCAGCACGCCCGACTGCACAAAGGGCCAAGCGTAGGTCAGCATGGCCAGCGTGGCGATATTGCCGGTCAGCGCGGAAAGGATCGTCATATCCTTGATCGCGCCAAAGGGGGCCGTCACCATATCGAGCTTGGCCCGCGCCCAGGCGTAGAACTGAACCTCGCCCAGATAGCCGAGCAGCAATTCGTTCGACACCAGCTTGCGCAGCAGCGCGCCCATGCCCGACACCAGCGGAATGCCCCAGAGGCGGCGGTAGATCGCCCATTCGGACAAAGGCTGGATCAGGTAATTGGCGGCATAGACGATCCAGAAGGGCGCCGTGCGCGGGATCAGATCGACCACGCCATGCATGTCGAGCTTGTGCACTTCCCATGCCACCGCCACCAGCATGGCCAGCGAGATCAGCGCCGAGAGAATACCCGCCAGCCGCGAGGATTTGGCGCGGTCGGCCGTGGCCACGTCGAGCGTGATCTCGCCATCGGGTGCGGAAATGGGGCTTTCAATCACCGTCCGGTCAGCCTCGTCGCTCAACGTCTTGTCGTTCATTCTGTCGCCTTGGCAGGGTTTTTACACCCGCGCCAGAGGTCAATATGGCGCCAGTGGCCAATGATCTTGGCGGGAATAGGGCAGCGCGGCAGAATGTTTGCTGAACGATGCATCTTCCCGCCGTTCAGCTTGCCAGCAATTCGGCATAGCGTCCCGCACGGCGGCGGGCGGCAAAGCTGCCATAGGTGGCGCGGATCGAGTCGATGAGGGCGGGCACGGTGGTGTCGCCCGGATGCACGGCAATGCGCGCCACATCCAGCCCGTGCAGGCCTAAGCGGGCCAGCCCCGCAAAGAAGCGGGAGGAAAGCTGGCGCCCCTTGGTGCGGCTGGCCCAAGTCACCACCGGCCCGCGGGCCAGCGTTTCGCCGGTGGCGGGACGCCACACGCGCATATGGTCTTCGGCCAGCGCAAAGCCCGATTCGGCCAGAGCCTCGCGCGCGCCTTCGCCATAGAGCCATGCGGGCGCGATAAAACCCGTCGTCTCGCGCCCGATAATGTCCTCGATCAGCTTGCGCCCGTCGGCCATGCGGCGCGCGGCCTCCGCGCGGGTCAGGCCGAGAAACTCGCCCTCGCTGGCGGTCATATGCTTGGCCTTGAAAGCGGCCATACCGCTATGCTGCGCCAGATCCTTGTGGAACCAGCCGTGGACGAACATTTCCACGCCCTGATCGGCCCAGCGGCGCAGCTTGGCCTGATAGGCGGGATTGGCCGCCAGCGGTGCCTCGCCCCAATGGTCGGGCACCACCAGCATGGCAAAGTTCATGCCGCCCAGCAGGCCGCCGAGCAGATCGGCCAGTTGATCCACCTGCGCCTCTGCACGCGGTCCGACATCGTGGATCGAGGCCAGAAGCATCTTGCTCATTCAGGATTTCCTTGGAGGTTGCACCGGCCCCAACAGAGCCGGTTCAAAAATTAGCGCACAAACCAGCGTCCACACCAGCGAGATCATCAGGATCAGCCCCATGCTCGCCGTACCGGGGTGATGGCTCAACACCAGCGCGCCGAAGGCTGTGCCGGTGGCCAGCGCGCTCATCAGCACCGCGCGGGCCAGGCTGGTTTGCAACAGATCGCCCACTCCGCTGCGCCATGCCATCACGAAATAGATGTGAAAGGCCACGCCCACCCCAAACAGCAGCGGAAAGGCGATGATATTGGCGAAATTGAGCGGTTGGCCGATCAGCACGCAGGTGCCCAGTGTGAGAAAGCCCGAGAGCACCACCGGCGCCAGTGTAAACGCCACCTCGCGCGCCGAACGCAACACGGCGTAGAGCAGGCCCGACACGAGCGCCAGACCCAGAAGTCCGGCGATGATGAAGGCATGGGCCACGGTCTTGGCGGCTTCCTGCGTGGCGACGGGCAGGCCAGTAGCGCGGGGCGCCTCGGCGCGGACCACCTGTGTGAAGCGGGCCAGCACATCATTGTCGGTGGAGCGGCCAGCAGGTGTCACCTGCACCAGCGCGCGGCCATCTTTCGCCAGCCAGCCGGCGCGGATTTCGGGGGGGAGCGTGTCGCGCGTCATCTCGCTGGCGGTGAGCGAGGCGCGGATCTTGTCGAGCGTGATCCCGAGCGGCAGCACAAGCATCGCTTCAATGCCAGCGCGCTGGGCTGCGGGCGCGGTGGCAAGGTGCGTGAAGCTCCGTGCTAGACGCGCGGCCTGCGTGCTGACATCGCCTTTTCCCGCCTTGCCCAGCCGTCCGAGTGCGCCCGCGGCCCTGCCCAAAGCCGCCACCGTCTCGGCATCATCATGCGCCTGCGGCAGGTCGAAAGGGTTGATCGTGGCGTCGAGCAACAGGCCTGCATCCTGCACCAACCCCAGTTTCAGCGCCTGTCCCTCGGGCACAAAGCTGTCAATGGTGACGGCATGGGCCACCTCCTTGTGCCGCTCCAGCCGCTGGGCCAGCGCGGCGGCGGCATCGGCATTGTCGGCAAGGATGGTGATCGTGTTGGGTGTGCGGTCGGCGTCCTGCATCAACAGGGTCAGCTCGCGCATGGCGGGGCTGTGCGGATCGCGCAAATGCAGCGGGTTGAAATCGAACCGGACCCAGAACAGCAATGTGATCGACACGACCATCGCGCCGACAAAAGCCAGCAGCACGCCGCGCCTTTGCCGGTGCAGCCACGCATCGAGCGGCGCGGCGCCGCGCCAGCCCACGCTCCGGCGCGGAGCGGGCGGTTTCATCAGCACCAGCAGCGCCGGTAGCAGCGTGAGGTTGAGCAAAAAGGCCACCACCATGCCCATACCCGCAATCAGGCCCAGTTCGGCAATGCCGGTGTAATCGGTGGGCAGAAAGGCGGCCAGCGCCAGAAAGATCGCCGCCGCAGCCAGACTGAGCGGTTCACCGATCGCGGCGGCCATGTGCGCCAAAGCCTCACGCGGGGCATGGCCTGCCTGCCGCTCGGCATTGAAGCGCACCGCGACCTGTATGCCGAAATCGACCCCCAGCCCGACGAACAGCGGGATAAACGCCACCGAAATCAGGTTGAGCCGCCCGACCATCGCCAGCCCCAGCGCCAGCGTGATGATAAGGCCGGTGAGGATCGTGACCATGATCGCGGCCACCATCCGTGCCGAGCGCACCGCGCCCCACAGACAGACCAGCATCCCCGCCAGCATCAGCGCACCCACCCAGCCGATATTCTCGCGGATCGAGCCGAATTCCTCGTCGGCCAGCGGCACTTCGCCGGTGATTCCCACACGAACGCCATGCGCCGCATCCAGCCCCAGCCGGGCCGCTTGCTGTCGCACCAGATCGACCGCTGCGGCCCCCGGCTCGAGATCGCCGAAAGACAGGCGCGGATGCACCATCAGCAGGCGCCGCGTGGGCGGAGCCAGCGCACCCTTGCTATCGGAAAACAGCCGCTGCCACGAGAAGAAGGCCTGCTTGCCCCCGAGCCGTGCTTCCACCGCGTCCGACAGGCGCGCCAGCGGCTTGGCAAGGCCAGCGGCATCCTGTTGCCCGTCCGCCGCGCCATCGGCCAGCGTGGTCAGGGTGGTGGCAATGCCGTGCAGGCTGGGATCGCCCGCCAGCCCGCCCAGCATCGGTTGCGCTTCGATCAGGCGTTTGGTGGTGTCCTGAACCTCCGGCAGGCTGGCAAACAGTAGCCCTTGCCGGTCGAAATAGGCGCCGCCATCGGGGCGTGATACATGCTCGATGGGCGATGTGTCGACATTGGCCGAAAGCGCCTGCTCCAGCCGGATCGCGCCATCCTCGGCCAGTTCGGGCGTGGCGCCGTCCACCACGACAAGGATCGAATCCTTGAGTTGCGGAAAGGCCGCCTCGATACGTGCGCCATCCTGCCGCCACGGGGTCTTGGCGCTGATGAGTTCACCCGTATCGGTGGTCATCGCAAAGGCGTGCGCCACGAAAGCCAGCGCGACCGCCAGCACCAGCCCGGCCAGCCCCGCCGCCGCCACGGGCCGACGCGC
>DDES01000203.1:0-138 GCA_002336765.1 Novosphingobium sp. UBA1948
TGCGCGGCACCTTTGCCAACATCCGTATCAAGAACGAGATGGTTCCGGGCGTGGAAGGCGGCTTCTCGCGCTATGGCGAGGACGTGGGCGCCGTGTTCGACGTGGCCCAGAAGCACAAGGCCGACGGTACGCCGCTGG
>DDES01000203.1:219-10663 GCA_002336765.1 Novosphingobium sp. UBA1948
TCGAGCGTATCCACCGCTCGAACCTCGTCGGCATGGGCGTGCTGCCGCTGCAGTTCAAGGATGGCGACACGCGCGCTTCGCTGGGTCTGACCGGCGACGACAGCTTCACCATTCTGGGTGTTGCCAGCCTGAAGCCGCGTCAGGATGTGACCGTCGAAGTCACCCGCAAGGATGGCTCGAAGTTCACCTTCACCGCGCTGTGCCGCATCGATACCGCCAACGAAATCGAGTATTTCAACAATGGCGGCATCCTGCAGTACGTGCTGCGCAAGCTGGCTGCTTAATAACAGTCAGGCTTATCGCCAGACAAAGGGGGCGGTCCTTCGCGGGGCCGCCCTTTTTGCTTGAGCGGCATACGCGAAAAAACGGCTTGGATTTTGGTCGCTTGTGGCGTTCATTGCCTGCTCGGAACCAAGGGGGGCAGGATGCGACGGATTGCTGGTGGATGGCTGATCGGGGCACTGGCGATGCTGCCCGCGCAAGTCTCGGCCTCCGTGCTGATCACGGGCGCTGTGGTCTACGACGGATCGGGCGCCGCGCCGCGCAAGACCTCCGTCCGCGTTGAGGGCGACAGGATCCTTGCCATCGGCGCGCTGCGCCCGCGCAAGGGCGAGACCGAAATCAAAGCGCATGGCCTCGCGCTGGCTCCCGGCTTTATCGACGAACATAGCCACCACGATCGCGGCAATTATGCCGACCGCGCCATGCCGCCGCTGCTGGCGCAGGGCGTCACCACCATCGTCATCGGGCAGGATGGCGAGAGCGACGCGCCGCTGGCCAAACTGGCCGGGGATTTCACCAAGCGGCCTGCCTCCATCAATGTCGCCACCTACACCGGCCACGGCTTCCTGCGCTCGGCGGTGATGGGCAAGGATTACAAGCGCGTTGCCACGCCCGCCGAAGTGGCCGCGATGCAAAAGCTGCTGGACGCCGATATGAAGGCGGGATCGCTCGGCCTGTCCACCGGCCTTGAATATGATCCGGGCATCTATTCCGCCAACAGCGAGTTGCTGGCGCTCACCCGCACGGCGGCGGCCAGCGGCGGGCGCTATATCAGCCATATGCGCAACGAGGATTCTACCTTCGACGCGGCGCTCGACGAATTGCTCGATCTGGGCCGCAAGACCGGCATTCCCGTGCAGGTGAGCCATATCAAGCTGGGCATGGTGGATCGCTGGGGCGATGCGCCCAAGGTGATCGCCAAGCTGGAAGCGGCGCGGCGCGCTGGCATCAAGGTGACGGCAGATGTCTATCCTTACGAATATTGGCAATCGACGCTGACAGTGCTGTTCCCCAAGCGCGATTTCACCGACATCGAGGCGGCGCGCTATGCCCTCACCCATTACACCACGCCGGCCGGGATGCGGCTGGGCTTCTATGCGCCCAACCCCGCCTATGTCGGCAAGACCATCGCCGATATCGCCGCCGAACGGAAGGAGGAGCCCGCCGCCACCTATCTCTGGCTGATCCAGACCGCCGAGGCATGGAAGGCCAGCCATCCGGCGGGTGAGCGGGCGGAAGCCGTGATCGGCACCGCCATGTCCACCAAGGATGTGGGCGATTTCATCGCGTGGAAATATTCCAGCATCTGCTCGGACGGCATGATCGGATCGCGTCATCCGCGCGGCTTCGGCGCCTTTGCCAAGGTGCTGCGCACCTATGTCCGCGAGGAGCATCGCCTGACTCTGGCCGAGGCGGTGCGCAAGATGAGCGCGCAGGCGGCGGCCAATGTGGGTATCGCGGGGCGCGGAATGATCCGCGCGGGCTACAAGGCCGATCTGGTGCTGTTCGATCCCGATCGCATCGCCGACCATGCCACGGTCGAAAACCCCGCCGCGCTGGCCGAAGGCGTGGAAACGGTGCTGGTGAACGGACAGGTGGTGTGGAACCACGGCAAGCCGACGGGCACCTATGCGGGTCGCTTCCTGAAACGCGGTATCTCGTGAAGCGGCGCGAATTGCTGACGGGCGTGCTGGCGCTCGCGGGCGGGCGGATGCTATGGGCAGAGCAGGCTGGGGCGGCACCGGTGCTCTCGGCGCGCAATTTCGGGCTGACGGCGGCCAAAGCGGCGCGGCGCAACGGCTGGATCGAGGTTGATGCCAAGGCTTTCGAGACCAATGTCGCCGCTGTGCGGCGGATCATCGGCCCCGCGCGGCTGTGCGCGGTGATGAAGGCGGATGCCTATGGCAATGGTATCGCGCTACTGATCCCCTCGGTGATCCGGCTGGGCATCCGCGATGTCGCCTTCACCGCCAATGACGAGGCGCGGGTGGCGCGGGCGCTGGGCTACAAGGGTCGCCTGATCCGCATCCGCAGCGCCACGCCGGAAGAAATGGAAGACGCCCTGCCCTTTGGCGTCGAGGAGATGCTGGGCAATCCGGAGGCCGCGGCAAGGCTGGCGCGGATGACCCACGGACGCCCGGCCCGCGTCCATCTGGCGCTCAACGCAGGCGGGATGAGCCGCAACGGGGTCGAGCTTTCCACCGCCTACGGTAAAGCCGACATGCGCGCGATCCTGTCGCACCGGAGCCTCAAGGTGGTGGGTGCGATGACGCATTATCCCAGCGAGGAAGCCGAGGACATTCTCGCCCAACTCGCCCGTTTCCATCAGGATGTGGCGTGGCTGGCGGGGGAAGGCATCAATCCCGCGCAGATCACCCGCCACACCGCCAACACCTTTGCCACGCTCACCCATGCCGCTACGCGGCTCGATATGGTGCGCGTGGGCGGGGCGATCTATGGCGATCCCGGATCGGTGCCCACCGATGCCTTTGCACTGGTGCCCAGCATCAAGTCGCGCGTGGCGGCGGTGAACCATTATCCGGCGGGGCAGACAGTGAATTACGACCGCACCTACCGGCTGGAACGCGAAAGCTGGCTGGCCAATATTCCGCTGGGCTATTCCGACGGGATCCGTCGCGGTTTCAGCCATGCCAACCAGCCCGGGTTTCCCAAGGAAAGCGGCAATGCCACACAGGTGCTGATCGGCGGGCGGCGCTTCCCGCTGGTGGGGCGCGTCACGATGAACACGCTGATGGTGGATGTCACCGGCTGGCAAGACAAGGTACGGATCGACGACGAGGTCGTGCTGTTGGGCGCGCAAGGCGCCGAGCGCATCACGCAGGCGCAGTTTGAAGCCAACAGTGGCGCCTATGCGCCGGAAATGCTCGCCATGCTGGGCGGCACCCTGCCTCGCGTGCTCAAACCCTGACCATCCTGCGGATGACAGCGCCATGACAGGGCCACGCACTCCGTCATAAAGCCGAAGCCGAACCGTCATGCCTGCGCAACCTCGCTGCTCCATGCGCGAAAGAGCGCAGGTGCAAACGGGGGCCGCAGCATGTTGGCAAAAGACGCGATGATCGACACGCTGAAGGGTCTTGGCAGCCCGAGCGGCGCCACCACGCCGCCGTGGCTGCTCACCCCCGAGCCGCGCGGTTTCCGCCCCAAGAAGCGTTATCGCACGGTCTGGATCTCGGACATCCACCTTGGCACGCGTGGCTGCAAGGCTTCAATGCTGGTCGATTTCCTGCGGTCTTTCGAAGCCGAGACGCTCTATCTGGTGGGTGATATCATCGATGGCTGGAATCTGAAAAAAGGCTGGTACTGGCCCGACGAGCATAATGAAGTGGTGCGTCGCGTCCTGAAAATGGCGCATCGCGGCACACGCGTTGTCTATGTCATCGGCAACCATGACGAAGTGCTGCGCGACTATGCCGGTTTCAGCTTCGGCGGCGTCGAACTGGTGCTGGAGGCCGAGCACACCACCGCTGATGGCAAAAAGCTGCTGGTCACGCATGGCGATGCTTTCGATGGCGTGGTGCTCTGCGCGCGCTGGCTGGCGGTGTTGGGGGATACGGCCTACACGCTGCTGCTGCGCGCCAATGTGGCGTTCAACGCGGTGCGCAAACAGTTCAACCTGCCCTATTGGTCGCTGTCGGCCTATCTGAAGCGGCGGGTGAAGAATGCCGTGCAATTCGTCTGCAATTTCGAGGAAGCACTGGGCCGGGCCGCCATCGAGCGCGGGTTTGACGGGGTGGTGAGCGGCCATATCCACTGCGCGGAAATCCGCCAGATCGGTCCTGTCACCTATTACAACGACGGCGATTGGGTGGAAAGCTGCACCGCGCTGGCGGAGGATGCCGACGGCGTGATCTCGATCATCGACTGGAGCCGCCACAGCGCCGAGCACACCGCCGCGCTGGAAGCTGAAGCGTGAGGATCGCCATCGCCACCGACGCGTGGTTCCCGCAAGTGAACGGTGTGGTCCGCACGCTGGCGGCCACGGTGGAGGAATTGCGGCGGCGCGGGCATGAGGTGGAGATCCTCTCGCCCGACCGTTTCCTGACGCTGCCCCTGCCGTTTTACCGCTCGCTGCGCGTGGCGGTGGCGCCGCGTAGCTCGGTACGGCGGATGCTCGACCGCTTTGCGCCCGAGATCGTGCATATCCCCACCGAGGGGCCAATCGGCTGGGCGGCACGCGGCTGGTGTCGCGCGCAAAACGTGCCCTTCACCACCGCCTTCCACACCCGCTTTCCCGATTATGCCGCCGTGCGCACGGGGCTGAAGCCGGACATGTTCTGGCCCTTTTTCGAGCGGTTTCACGCGGGCAGCGGGGCAGTTCTGGTGTCCACCGCCAGCCTTGAGGCGGAACTGGCGCAGCGCGGCTTTCACCCGATCCGCCGCTGGACGCGCGGCATAGACAGCGCGGTGTTCCATCCCGATGGCGCTACCCATCCGGCGCTGGCCGATCTGCCGCGCCCGATCCTGCTCAATGTGGGGCGTGTGGCCTGCGAGAAGAATCTTGAAGCCTTTCTCGATCTGGAAACGCCCGGCACGAAAGTGGTGGTAGGCGACGGCCCCGCGCTGGCCTCGCTCAAGGCGCGCTATCCCGATGCGCATTTTCTGGGCAGCCTCTCCGGCGAGGAACTGGCCAGCGCCTATCGCGCCGCCGATTGCTTTGTGTTCCCCAGTCTTACCGACACATTCGGGCTGGTGGTGATCGAGGCGCTGGCTTGCGGGGTGCCGGTGGCGGCCTATCCGGTGTCCGGCCCGCTCGACATTCTGGGGCGTGATGCGCGCGGCGAGAAGGGCGATGCTCCGGCACCGGTCGGCTGTCTCGATGATGATCTGGCCCGCGCGGTGGAGCAGGCACTCGGCGTCACCCGTGCCGATGCCGCCCGTTTTGCCCGCGCCTTCACATGGGAAGCCGCCACCGACCAGTTCGAGGCCGCGATCCGCGACGCTGTGGCCGGTGGCAAGCCAGCCAGCCTGAAACACAGCGATCAGGCTCCGAGCCGCCTCAGCCGCGCATCATAGGCGGCGGTGCCGAACATCAGGACAAAGCTCTAAACATAGGATGGCCCCATC
The DNA here is from genome assembly GCA_002336765.1 of Novosphingobium sp. UBA1948. Taxonomy (GTDB): domain Bacteria; phylum Pseudomonadota; class Alphaproteobacteria; order Sphingomonadales; family Sphingomonadaceae; genus Novosphingobium. The sequence continues at coordinate 5,590 of DDES01000203.1, forward strand.
ACCATCATCCGCCATGCCGAGTTGGAGACCCCCCCGGCAGGACGGCATAGGCGACGGCAAAAAGCCATAGGGACGTTGCGAAAGCTATTCATGCCATGCAGCGACCCTAGCCCGCGCCGACAGCAACGCAACTATGCAAAGCGGCGCACATGCGTTACTGCCCTGCGCGTACTGCGGGGCAGGCTCATCGAATCCATACCGGCTGGCTCGCGCCGCGTCCAATTCGCTCTTGGCCGAAATGACCGCCCGCACCGCGCGCGTCAAAGGATCCATCGCGCTATGGAAGGCCTCGCCCATCGCATCCTCGGCCTCCGTCCTAACCAACATCCCCGACAGCGGTTTGTGGATTCCCGACCCGATCCCCCAAGATAGACCTCATCTGCCATCCTGTGCGGATGCATTTGTCCGGGCCTTTTGTGCCATCGCGTCCAAACTCGTGGCCATAGGTTGCGGCTGATATACGAGCCGTTCGGGTATCGTCTGTTCCTGCGCCGCTCACGCTTTCAGCCGCGCATGGGCTTGTGCGGCATCGGCGCGTATCGCAATCTGCTTGGATATGCGATGCAAGAGCACCTGTTCCATACATTCGCGCTGTTTAAGCGTCAGATCGTCGAAGCGGATTTCTTCCGGCATGAGATGCTCGCCCGCAAGGGACAGGCTTTTGCGTTTGGACATCACACGCCCGATTATAAAGGCAAAATCGGTTTAGACGTAACCCGCGCGATCGGTCAGCCCCGCCTCGGCAAAGCCACCCAGACGCAGGCGGCAACTGTCGCATTGCCCGCAAGCCAGCCAGCCCTCGCCCGAAGGATCGGGCTGCGGATCATAGCAGGACCAGCTCATCGCCGAATCCAGCCCCAACCGGTGCGCCTCGCGGGCGATGTCGGCCTTGGACAGGAATTGCAGCGGGGCATGGATCGCGAAATCCTCACCTGCGTCACCCGCCTTGGTGGCCAGTCGGGCAAGATTGCGGAAGCCCTCGATAAATTCGGGGCGGCAATCGGGATAGCCTGAATAGTCCAGCGCGTTGACCCCGATGCAAATGTCATGCGCGCCCACCGCCTCGGCCCAGGCCAGCGTAAGCGATAGGAACACCAGATTGCGCGCGGGCACATAGGTGACCGGCACGCCCGGCTGCACACCATCCTTGGGCACGGCAATATCGTCGGTCAGCGCCGAACCACCGAACTGGCGCAGATCGAGCGGCAGGATGACATGGCGCTCGGCCCCCAGATGGGCGGCGATGCGCTTGGCAGCCTCCAGCTCGATCACATGGCGCTGGTTATAGTTGATGGTGAGCGCGCACAGGCTGTAGCCCGCCTCGCGCACCAGCCCCGCCACCACCATCGAATCCAGCCCGCCCGACAGCAGCACGACTGCCTTGCGCCCCTTGCCCTCGGGAAGTTTGCTCATCATCACATCTCGATCGGGAAAATCTTGGAACAGAAGGCGCAGTCCACCGCGATCACGCCCATTTCATCGCGCATACCGGCGCGGTCCTCTTCCGAAAAGCGGCCAAGGATCGTGCGGTAATGCTCCACGCTGCACCGGCAGCCACGGGTCAACGGCGCATCTTCCGCCACGCGCACTTCCTCTTCCTCGTGGAACAGGCGCCAGATCAGGTCCGAGGGCGACAGATCGCAATCGGTCAATTCCTCATCCCGCACCGTGCCCGCCAGAATGGACACATGCTCCCAATGCGGGTGGTCCATCTGGGCATGCAGCCGCTCGCGGCCTTCCTCGCCGTCGGGCAGATGCTGGATCAGCAGCCCCGCGCCGATGCAGTGGCCGTCACAATCCTCGGTGGCGAGGCGGATCAGCGTCGGCACCTGTTCGGACTGGATGAAATAGGACTGGCAGGCCTCCGCCAAGGATTCTCCTTCGAGCGGGACAATGCCCTGATAGCGCTGCCCCGTTACCGCCAGATCGAAGGTGATCGCCAGATAGCCCTTGCCGAACAACTCGGCCAGCGTGGGATTGCCGTCATGCGCCTTGCTACAGGCAGCCAGACGCTCGTCATCATGGCGCACATAGCCGCGCAACTCGCCATTGCGGTAATCGCAGACAAGCATATCGACGATGCCGTTCTCGGTCTGCGCCTGCATGGTGAGCTGGCTGTCCTGATCCTTGAGCAACGAGCCCATCAGGGCAGCCAGCACCAGCGCCTCGGCCACCAGCTTGCGGATCGGCGCGGGATAATCATGCGCCGATTGCACCAGATCGAGCACGGGCCCCAGCCGCACCACCCGCCCGCGCGCATCGCGCGAGGGGATGGTGAAGTGCAGCACGCGGTCCATGCCCACCACGCCCTCGATCAAGTCCTGTTCCATCAGATCTGCCCGAAGGCCCAGCGCAGCACCGACTTCTGGGCATGGATGCGGTTTTCCGCCTCGTCCCACACCACGCTTTGCGCACTGTCCATCACGGCGTCAGTCACTTCCTCGCCGCGATGTGCGGGCAGGCAATGCAGGAACAGCGCTTGCGGAGCAGCCTTGGCCATCAACGCCTCGTTGACCTGATAGGGTTCCATCGCCTTGATCACGGCATCGCCGCCGGGCTGGCCCATCGACACCCAAGTGTCCGTCACCACCACCTGCGCACCGGCAGCTGCTTCCGCCGCGTCCTGCGTGAAGGTGATCGTGGCGCCACGCGCGCGGGCTTCCTCCACAAAGCGCGGGTTCGGTTCATAGCCCTTGGGCCCACCCACGCGGATGTTGAACTTGAGCAAGCCCGCCGCCTCGATCAGCGAATGCAGCACATTGTTGCCATCGCCCAGCCATGCCAGTTCCAGCCCCGGCAGAGCCAGCCCATGCTCGATCAGCGTAAGCAGGTCGGCCACAATCTGGCAGGGGTGCGAATCATCGGTCAGGCCGTTGATGACAGGAACCGTGGCATAATGCGCCAGTTCCTCGATCTTGGCGTGATCGTTGGTGCGGATCATGATCGCGTCCACCATGCGGCTCAGCACACGGGCGGTGTCGGCAATCGTCTCGCCACGGCCAAGCTGCATCGAGCCAGAGTCCATCACGATCGCGCTGCCGCCCAACTGACGCATCGCCATGTCGAACGAGACGCGGGTGCGGGTCGAGCTTTTTTCAAAGATCATCGCCAGCACGCGATCAGCCAGCGGCGCGCCATCGTCCACCTTGCCCTTGGGCCATGTGGCGCGCGCGTGCTTGTGGTGCAAAGCATCACCCAGCATGGCGGCCAAAGCATCGCCACCAGCATCGGACAGGTTCAGAAAATGCCGGACCATCACACGGTTCCTTCGGGCTGATAGGTGGCTGCCGCGGCCGACAGCTTGTCCATGAATTCGTCGATATGGCTCTCGTCGATCACCAGCGGGGGCAAGATGCGCATGGTCTTGTCACCCGCCGAGACGCAAAGCGCCTGATGGTTGTCGCGCAAATGCGCCACGAAAGCGCGCGGCTCGACCTTCATCTTGAGGCCCAGCATCAGCCCGCGCCCGCGCACCAGCTCGAACAGATCGGGATAGTTGCCGATGAACTGCTCCAACCGGCTGCTAAGCTTCGCCCCCATCGCCTGAACATTCTCCAGAATGCCCTCGGTGGCCAAAGCATCAAGCACCGCGCCCGCGGCCGCCATCGCCAGCGGATTGCCGCCATAGGTGCTGCCATGCGTGCCCGCGACCATTCCGCGCGCCGCCTTCTCGGAGGCAAGGCAGGCGCCCAGCGGGAAGCCGCCGCCGATGCCCTTGGCGCTGGCGAGAATATCGGGCGTCACGCCCAGTTGCTCATAGGCATAGAGCGTGCCGGTACGCGCCACGCCGGTCTGCACTTCGTCGAACACCAGCATCAGATCATGCTCGTCACACAGCGCACGCAGGGCCTTGAGGAAAGCCTCGTCGGCCACGCGCACCCCGCCCTCGCCCTGAATCGGCTCGATCAGGAAACCGGCGGTATGCGGCCCCATCGCCGCCTTCACGCCCTCCAGATCGCCGAAATCGACATATTTGAAGCCTGGCAGCAGGGGCAGGAAGCCCTTATGCATCTTTTCCTGATTGCTGGCGCTGATCGTACCCATGGTGCGGCCGTGGAAGGCCTCCTTGAAGGTAATCAGTTCGTATTTTTCAGTGTTGCCAGCATGCTGGTGATAGGCACGTGCGGTCTTGATCGCGCATTCCACCGCCTCGGCGCCCGAATTGGTGAAGAACACCGTGTCGGCAAAGGTCATCGCCACCAGACGGTCGGCCACGCTTTCCTGCTGCGGGCTGCCATACAGGTTCGAGACATGCATCAGTGTTTCGGCCTGCCGCTGGATCGCGCCGATCAGCCCTTTATGGCTGTGGCCCAGCGCGTTCACCGCAATGCCGCTGGCAAAGTCGAGATATCGGCGGCCATCCTCGCCAATCAGATGGCAATGTTCGCCGCGCACGGGCCGAAAGGCGGTCCGGGGGTAAACAGGCATCAGAGACGAGATGGTCATTACGCTATCCTTCGCAGTTCAATCGTTAGGTGAAAATTCCATGGCAAACGGAAACGGAAAATGGCGGCCAGCCTGAACCGATTCGTTCAGGCCCGCCGCCATTTACGCGCGTTTATGTTGTTGCAGCCCTCCGGTCAAACCTGTCCTTCAGGGGATCAGGTTTGCACCGGAAGCCTCGCGTCCTCTACACAAGAGGGGGGATCAACCCTGACGCGGCACAAGGTTGACCGCCGAGTACTTGCCTCGTCGATCGACCTCGATATCAAACTCCAGCTTGTCGCCCTCGGCCAGCTCGCGCATGCCCGAACGCTCCACAGCGCTGATATGCACGAAGGCATCAGGCTGGCCATCGTCACGCGTGATGAAGCCGAAGCCCTNNCCTTCTCGCCCGTCAGCTGACGCTGGGGAGCAGCGGCAGCCGGCTCGCGCTTGGCCACGGGGATGACATCGCCCACCACTTCGAGATCGCTGGCCGACACCTTGCCGCCACGATCCACCAGTGTGAACTTGAGCTGCTGACCTTCGGCCAGGCCTTCAAGGCCCGCACGCTCGACCGCCGAGATATGCACGAACACATCTTCGCCGCCATCGTCGCGCTGAATAAAGCCGAAGCCCTTCTGGCCGTTGA
>DDES01000111.1 GCA_002336765.1 Novosphingobium sp. UBA1948
AAGCGCCCCTGCCCCGCACCAGCGGAGGCAGGGGCGCCAAGGGCCGGGTCAGAAGCGGAACGTGGCTTCCGCGCCGAAGGTGCGCGGCGCGCCCGGCGTGAAGAAATCAAAGCCGAAGCTTTCGATATTCAGGGCATAGGCATTGTAATATTTGTTGAAAATATTGCGGGCCCAGATCGAGGCGCTGAACGACTTGGCATCATAGCGCAGGCTGCCATTGACCAGCGCATAACCCTCTTGCCCCCGCTTGAGTGGGCCTGCCGCCTGTCGCCCGTTGAACGGGTCGAAATACTGGTGCGAAACATAGGACACATCGCCCTGCAAGGTCACGCTCTGGTCGCCCATGTCGAGCAGCTTGACGCTGGGCGACAGGCTGGCCGACCATTTTGGCGCGAAGGGGAAGGCATTGCCGCCCAGCGCGATACCGCGCGGATCGGTGGCCGCCGCATCACCGGGCGCGAGGAACTGGCCATCGTCATAGCGCGTGTTGAGATAGGCCACCGAAGCGTCGATCTGCACACGCGGATGCGGGCGGGCCTTCATGTCCAGTTCAAAGCCATAGAGACGCCCGTTGAGCGAACGCAGGAAGGAGGCCCCGTTCTGGATCTCCTGCACCTGCTGGCCCTTGTACTTGTTGTAGAACAGCGCGCCGTTGATCTGCAGCGCATTGCCCAGCATCCGCGCCTTGAAACCCGCTTCAAAGGCATTGACGAATTCGGCGGGCACGAAATTGGGCACCGGAATGATCGACTGGCCATTGAACGAGCCCGAGCGATAGCCACGGCTGTAGCTGGTGTAGAGCAGCATCCCGTCGGGCATGGTGTAGCTCAGGATCGCGCGGCCCGTGGGCTCGGTGCGCTTGTTGGCGATGGCGGGCACAATGCCGGTCAACACCGGCGCGGCGGGCGCCACGCTGTTCGCGCCTGCCGAGGAATAGGTGTAGAGCGCGGGATTGCGACTGCTGTCATAGAGCAGCGAGCTGAAATCGGTGATACCGATCTTCTCGTGCGTCAGACGCCCGCCCAGCGTCAGCTTGAGCCGTTCGGTCAGTTTGAACTCGCTCTCCAGATAGGCGGCATAAGTCCATTGCGACTGGCGCATCTGTTGGCGCGCGTCGATGGCCGTGGGGGGCAGCGTCGGGAAGAACTGGCCCGCCGGATTGAACTGGTTGGGGCCCGCCATCGCGTTGAACATGCCCAGATAGTAATAGCGGTTGAGCAGATCGACCTGCTGCCACCCGAAATAGCCACCGCCGATCAGCTTGAAACCCTTGCCTTCATAAGTACCGTGCAGATCCTGCCCGAAAGAGCGGAACTTGGCCGTGTTGGGATCCCACTGGCCGATCAGGCTGGGCGAACCGTCAAAATCGAAGGGCTGGTAAAGCGAGCCATAGTCATAGCCCGTGACCGAGGTGACGGTGACATCGCCCGCGTTCCAGTCGGTCTTGAGATTGATGCCCCAGGTTTTGGTCTTGTAGCGCCCCTGGTTGGTGGCCGCCGATTCCCGCTGGCCAAGGCCGGGGAAGGTGCGCCCCGCGATATCCGCGCCGCCGGGCGAAAGCTGATAGACAACGCCGGTCGTGCCGATCGGCGCCTGATCCGAGAAATAGGCGCGCAGCACCATATCCAGCGTCTCGGTCGGCCTGGCACGCAGCGTCGCGCGCCCTGCCCAGCTGTCGATCGAGTCATAATCGGCATTGCCGACATAGGGGTTGCTGGCGCCATAGCGGCCGGTGACATTCTTGATCACGCCATCGCGCGACAGGCGGGTCATCGCCACGCGCAGGCCCAGCTTGTCCTCGATCAGCGTGGCCTCGGCCGCAGCCGACACGTTGAAGCGGTTGTAATTGCCATAGCCCGCGGTGACATAGCCGTTGAAGCCCTTGAGGTCAGGCTTGCGGGTGATGATGTTGATCGCGCCGCCCGTGGTGTTGCGGCCATAGAGCGTGCCCTGCGGGCCCTTGAGCACTTCCACGCGCTCCAGATCGAACAGCGCCGAACCGTGGCTGGCGCGGAAGCCCTGATAGACCTCGTCGAAATAGACGCCGATGGGCGATTGCGCATTGGGGTTGAATTCATTGGCCACGCCAATGCCGCGCACGGTGAAATTGGGCTGGGTTTCCGAGAAGGGCGAGTTGACGCGCAGGTTGGGCACCAGCCCGTTGAGCGCGGTCGCATCCACCACACCCTTGGCGGCCAGTTCCCTGCTGCCCAGCGCGGCAATGGTCAGCGGCACTTTCTGGAGATTTTCGGCGCGGCGGTTGGCCGTCACCACAATATCGGCAATGGCCACATCAGCAGCCGGTGCGGCCTGCTCGGCCAGCGCGGGGCCAGCCACCGCCAGTGCGCCACACAGGGCGACGCTCGCCTTCAGCGTTATTTTCAAGCTCCTCATCCTCTTTCTCCACCTTTTCGCGTTTTTGTTGGCGCGCCCTGCCGGTCGGTTCCGGCCTTCGGGCGCGCGGGTTTCAGGATCGTCCTTCAGGTCACGGCGCTGTGCCGCAGCATGTCACTCAGGCTCTTGCGCAGCACCTTGCCGGTGGCGTTGCGTGGCAAGGCCTCCAGCACGCGATAATGGCGCGGCAGTTTGAAACGGGCGAGGCGCGCTTCGGCAAAGGCGCGCATCTCCGCCTCGTCGAACACCGCCCCGCGCTTCAGCACCAGCGCCGCCGCCACCGATTCCCCCCAGCGCGCGTCGGCCACGCCAAACACGCTGGCCTCGGCCACGGCGGGATGGCGGGCCAGCACGCGCTCCACCTCTTGCGGAAAGACATTTTCGCCGCCGGTGATGATGAGGTCCTTGATGCGATCGAGGATATAGACATAGCCCTCCGCATCGCAGGTTCCCGCATCGCCGGAGCGGAACCAACCATCGGGCGTCCATGCCCGCGACGTACGCTCGGCGTTGTTGAAATAGCCCGAAAAGAGATGCGGCCCGCGGATCTGGATCTCGCCCAGCTCGCCCAGTTCTGCCTCGCTGCCATCCTCGCGCGCGATGCGCAATTGCCCGCCCGCCACCGAGCGCCCCGCCGAGCGCAGCAATTCAGGCCGCCCCGCCAGCGCCTTGCGGTGATCCTCCGGCATCAGCATGGTGGTCACACCCGCCGTCTCGGTCAGACCATAGCCCTGAATGAAATCGCAACCGAACATATCCAGCGCGCGGCGCAGCAGCCCCTCGCTGATCGGCGAGGCGCCATAGCAGATGCGGCGAACGCCTTGCACGCTGGTCAACCCGCGCTGTTCCGCCTCGTCCACGATCAGGTCGATCATCGCGGGCACCATCATTGTGCCCGCCACCGCGCCGCTGATGAACGTGTCGAGCGTCTGCGCCGCATCAAAGCGCGGGGGCAGCACGATATGCGCGCCCGACAGCAATCCGGCAAAGCCGGTGATGGTGGCAGCAATGTGGAACAGGGGCGTCACCACCAGCACACCGTCGCCCGGCCCATAGGGTTGGGTCAGACGGAACTGTTCGGTCTGCGCGACCCAGGCCCCTTGCGAGAGCACGATGCCGCTGGGCCGCCCCGTGGTGCCGCTGGTGTAGAGTTGAAACAGCGGCTCGGCCATCTGGGCATCACGGTCGGGCGCTGGCAGATCTGCGGCCTGCGCCAACCATGCCTCAAAAGCCACGACGCCCGTTGCAGCGCCATCCAGCCCGACCACTGGCGCGGCAAACCCGTCCCTGCGGCATTCCAGCAGCTTGACCACACCCTCGGCATCCGCCAGCGCCAGTCGCGGCGCGGCATCGGCCAGAATCTCGGCCAGTTCGGCAGGCGCCAATCGCGTGTTGAGCTGGGTGCAGACCGTGCCCGTGGCCGAGGCCGCGACCGTGGCCAACAGGCTCTCGCGCCGGTTGGCGGTGAGCACAACAAAGCGGTCGCCCGCCACCAGCCCCGCCCTCTGTAAAGCCGCCGCCATGCGCCCCGCCAGCGCCGCCGCCTGCGCAAAACCAACGGTGCCCGCCGCATCGCTGATCGCGGGGCAATCAGGATAGGTTTGCGCCAGCCAGCCCAGCCTGCGGTGCAGCGGGATCATGCCTGTGCCTCCCGCCGCACGAAGACCTCGCCCTGATCGACCTCCACCGCAAAGCACTGGAGATCGACCGTGGCGGGCGCACTCAGCGCCTTGCCGGTGCGCACGCAGAATTTGGCCATGTGCCAAGGGCATTCCACCACGCCATCCTCGAACCAGCCATCGGCCAGCGAGGCGCGGTCATGGCTGCACCAGTCCGCCGTGGCATAGAAGGCGCCACCCTCCCTGTAGACGGCGATCGGTGTCTCACCCTCGATGCGGCGCACCTCGCCATCTTGCCAGCCCTCGACCATCCCTGCCGAAACACGTTCCTCAGCCATGCAGGAAAGGCCCCACCAAAGCGTTGAACTCCTCGGCTTTTTCCCACTGGGCCCAATGGCCGCAATGCGGCAGGATATGCATCCGCGCCTTGGGGATCTGCTTCATCAGGGTGAAGCCATTGTCGAGCGGCATCACCCGATCCTCGCGGCCCCACACGATCAGCGTTTCGTGCGGCAGCAGGTCGAGCCTTTCACGCCAGACATCGTCGGGCACCGGCGGGCGGCCATCGCGGAAACCGAAAGGCGGGCAGGCCAGCACATCGGGCGCCATTGCGGCCGACAGGCGTTGCTCGATCAATTCATCGGTGATGCGGGTCTTGTCATAGACCATTTCGGTGATGAAGGCCGACAACCGCTCGCGCGAGGGGCCACTCCCCTCATAGAAACCCATCAGCATCTTGAGACCCGTGGTGGGCATCACCGTGGTGACGGGATAGCCACCGCCCGAGCCCATCAGCACCATCTTGCCAACCTTGTCCGGCCGCCGCAGCGCCAGCATCATCGAGGTGCCGCCGCCCAGCGAATTGCCAACCAGATGCGCCTTGTCCAGCCCCATCGCATCGAGCAGCTTGCCGATATGCAGGCCATAGAACTCGAAGAAGGCAGACGGGATCGGCATTTTCTGCGAACGGCCAAAACCGGGCAGATCGACCGTGATGACATGGAAATCGCGCGCCAGATGCTCGATATTGCGCGACCAGTTGGACAGGCCCGAAGCCCCCGGCCCCGCACCGTGGATCAACACCACGGGCTGGCCCGATCCGGCTTCGTGAATAAAGGTGTCGATACCATCGACATTCAGGACACGGCCTGCCCCGATGGGCTGAGCGGTCATAGTCTTTCTCCCGTTCGTCGTGTGGTCCGGCGCCCCTTTTTTCGGGCGTCCGGTGTGTTTTCGGCAAAAGTCAGATGCGTTCGCGGCGGTGGCCCCACACGCTGATCGCGGCATGATCGGTCACCGTCCATGTCGCGCGGTCCACCGCCAGACCCTCACAGCCATATTCCACCTCGAAGCCGCTGGGGCTGCGCACGTAGAAGCTGATCATGCGGTCGTTGGAATGGCGGCCCAGCGTAGCGGCGATCTCCATCCCCGCCGCCGTCACGCGGTCGAGCGCGCGGCCCACCTCGTCCATACCGGGCACTTCGAGCATCAGGTGATGCACCCGTTTGGCGCCGGGCATCTTGGGCGCGATGGCGATGGTGTGGTGCCGCTGATTGCAATGCAGAAATAGCAGCGGGATTACCACACCGGGCGCCGCCTCGAACATGATGCGATCCGACAGCGCCATGCCCAGCACGCGGGTATAGAAATCGAGCGCCTTGGCCGGATCGGCGGCATTGACAATCACATGGCCCAAACCACCCGCACCGGTCATGAAATGGCCGATCGGCTGGGGCGAATGGAACGGCACCTCGGGCATGATGCGGGGGCCATAGAACAGTTCGAGCGGCACACCGTCGGGATCGACCAGCCGCGCCAGTTCCATCACGCCGCGCGTGGCGGCCAGCGCGGAATCACGCTCGACCGGCCAGCCTGCCGCCGCCACCCGCGCCAGCACCGCCTCGAAACCGGCAGCATGGCCGCAGTCAAAGCCGAGATAGAGGCAATCCTCCTCGCCCGAAGGGTGCAGCGCAATGCGCCACGCCTGCTCGTCCATGCGATAGCGGGTCGAGCCATCCGGCCCGTCCGGCCCCGGCATCAGCCCCAGCACATGGGCGAAATCCGCCCAAGCATCCAGACTGCCGACGCCAATGCCGATATAGCCGAGCGCTCCTACTTCTGCCGCATCTGTCATTGGCAACCTCCATTAGCCGAGAGGAAGCCACGCACGCCGAGACCTCCGTCATAGTTGAGCACCATGCCGGTGGCGGGCACGATCTCGTCGCGCGCAGCCAGAAAGACATAGGCAGGGACATAATCCTCGATGGATGGAATGCGACCGACCGGCACGATCTGCGCCGCCACGTCCTCGAAACCGAGCGAGCTGATCGTGGTGCTTTCCAACCCGAGGCTGGCCGGACCGGACAGGCCGGTCAGGATCGCGCCGGGGGCCACCGCATTGACGCGGATGGTGGGCGCCAGTTCATAGGCGAGTTGCCGCACCAGCCCGAGCCCTGCGTGTTTGGACGCGGTGTAGAGCGGGCCGCCACCGTTGCTGAGGCTGGCCGCGTTGGACAGGGTGAAGATCATCGCCCCGCCGCTGTCGGCCAGCGCATCCACCGCCGCCCGGGCGCCCAGCAGATAGCCCAGCACATTGATCCCGAAAATTTCCTCGAAGCCCTTGGCCAGATCCGGCGCAGGCATCGAGCGCAGCGAGCGGTTGAAATCCCAGATGCCCGCATTGCCGATGAAGCAATCGAGCTTGCCAAAGCGTACCAGCGCCACCTCCACCGCGCGCTGGTGGGCGGCGGCTTCGCGCACATCGCCCTCGCAAAACACCACCTTGTCGCCCAGTTCGGCCACCACATCGGCGGCGGGTGCCGCGCGGTCGAGCACCACGCAACGCGCGCCCTCGGCCACAAAGCGCCGCACGATGCCAAGGCCAAGCCCGCCCGCGCCGCCGGTGATATAGACGGATTGGTCCGTCAGTCTGCCCATGGCGCCCTCCCGATCAGATAAAGAAGCTGAGGCTGCTGGTCAGCAGCGTGCTCTGGTCGAGCAGGATACGGCGGCGGGCGATCCGGAAGCCGCCCTCATGCGGGCGCAACACATCCTGCCGTTCGCCCGCGAAGATCTCGGTCTGCCGCTCCAGCCGGTTGCGATAGACGAGGAAAGCGGTGCGCACGGCTATGCCTTCGTCAGTTTCCCCATCGACGCGCAGATTGGTGATGAAATGCCGCGTGCGCGAGGGAGGGTCCTCGGCCCAATTGGTGCCGCTGGCAAATTTGCGCACCCGCATGTCGAGCGAGGCGTGGTCCTCGTCGAACATGGCGCTGTCCTTCGGACCGCCAAACTCGTGCTTGAGATCGCGGCCGGTGCGGGTGGTGCGCAGCGGCATGACATAGCGGATGTCGGGCGCGAACAGCGCCAGCCATTCAGGATAGCGCCGGTCGTCGAGCAGCGCCGCCTCGCCGTAGAAAAAGCGTTCGATGCGATAATGCAGCAGCATCTGTGCCAGATCATCCTTGACCTCAAGCATCATGGCCAGCCTCCTTATCGGCAGCGGCAGGAATGACCGGCGCCTCCGGCTCGGTCAGCAATCTTTGCCATTGGGCGTAGAAACCGCGCGCGGCATGTTCGGAAAAGATCCAGCCCACCTCGCCGGGGAAATCGGGATCATCCTTGCGGCTCTTGCCCATGCCCATGCCGACATGGAACAAAGTGTCACGCGCGGTGGGCGATTGCAGCACGCGCTGGATTTCCACCCAGTTCTCGCCATCTTCCTGCTCGAAAATGCCGCTGGCGCTGAAGGAACGCAGCCCGCCGACGCGATAGGCCTCTTTCACCTCGTCCGAGGCATCGGCCTCGACTAGGCTCCACGCCCAAACCTCGATCTCGTTGGGGCCCTTGGGATGCCACACGCGCACGGTGTTGACCGAGGGCAGGAAGGAGAAATTGGGGAAAACGGTCATATGCTGGGCATGCATCCGCTGGCCCCGCACATGCCCCAGCCGGTCGACGGCACTGGCCATCCCCTCTTCCATCGCATAGCGGCCCACTTCCGGCCCCACGAAGGCACTGAGCAATTCGCGCCGCCCGGCGTCCAGCATGAAGCCGGTGCCATGGCCGCGATCGCTGCTATATTGCCGCCCGTCGCCGCCATCGCTGCCCGCGTAGGAGCCGCCCGGAATGGTCACTGCCACCGCCGAGAGATGGGCAAACATGGCGTGATAGGAATCCGAGGCGAATTGCTCGGCGGCGAATTTCCAGTTGCAGGGGATCACCCATTTGTGGATCCCGCCAATCGCCTCGGTGCCCGCCGGCGAACGGTCGAGCAGAATATCGAGATAGAAGGCAGCATCGCCCAGATAGTCGGTGAATTCGGGCGCGTTCTCGTCCCAGCAGCCGAAGATCAGCCCCTTGTAGCGGGCAATCCGCGGCACCGCGCGGGCGCTCCACGCCTTGTGGTCCACCTTGCCATAGGCATGCTCTTCCAACGGCACATTGATCAGTTCGCCGCCCAGATCATAGACCCAGCCATGATAGATACAGGAGAAATTGCGCGCCTGCCCCGCATCGGACCGGCACAGCCGCATGCCGCGATGGCGACACTGGTTGAGGAAAGCCTTTACCCCGCCATCCTTCTGGCGCACCACCACCACGGGATCCTCGCCCATATAGGTGGAGAGGAAATCGCCCGCCTTGGGAATTTGCGTCTCATGCGCCAGAAACAGCCAGCAGCGCTTGAAAACGCTGTCCAGTTCAAGCTGGTAAATCTCGGGATCGACATAGGCGCTGGCCTCGATCGTGCCTGCATCCCGATCGAAAATGCGACGCGCCTTCGCCCGCGCCGAAGCGTGGTTCTCACCTGTCACCGCTCTCTCCCATATTTTGACTTTTGCCTTGCGCTATGTGTATTCGTTGACCACCCATTCAGGCATTGGCCGCAACATGAAACAACTTGATCCATCGTTCAAAGTTACCCCGCTCGACCGCCTGCCCAATCCGCGCATGGACGGGGTCGAATTCGGCTTTCTGAGGCTGGGCGCTGGCGAGCATCTGGTGGTGGAGGAAAAGCCGTGGAGCTGGTTCTTTCAGGTGCGGCGCGGCACGCTCGAAGTGCGGCTGGAAAACGAACCGCCGATTATCGTCCGGCAAGGAAGCTGCGTGGGCATCGATGGTCGAAAACCCTTCGAATTAATGGAAATTTCTCGCCGCCCGGGGGGCACCAGCCGCTTTCGCGAACTGGCACCTTGGGCCGCGCACAGCGATCAGCCACTCGAACTGTTGGTGGGCCATGCGCCGCTGGCTGCCAACCTGCTGCTGGCCTCGTTCTGGGCGACCGTTCATCTGGCGCATGACTACGATGGCCCCGCCGCGCAATGGGTTGCGCAATTGACCGATCTGATCGTGCTGGAATTGTCAGCCGATCAAGAAAAGGTGGACCGCGCGGGCATCCTGCAAAGGCTGGCCGAACTGATCGTCATCGTGCTCGTGCGACATATGTCGGAAGAGGCTGCGCTGATCCGCGAGAATCTGCCGACCGCCTTGCACGACCCGCGCATCTGGCGCGCGCTGGCCGCGTTTCAGCGGGCGCCGGATGCGGCATGGACGGTGGAGGGACTGGCCCGCGTGGCCGGCATGTCGCGCACCGGTTTTGCGGTGCGCTTTCAGGAATTGCTCGGCCAGCCCCCCCTGCATTGCCTTGCCAAGCTGCGGATGGATATGGCCGCCGACATGCTGGCGCAGGAAAATGTGCCGGTCAAAACCATCGCCGAGCGGGTGGGCTATGGCACCGAGGCCGCCTTCAATCGCGCCTTTGTCCGGCACTATGGCACCAGCCCCGGCCGCTGGCGCCAACGCCAGCGGCACGAGGCCAACTAGACCGCGTTCATCGTGAGCAAATCATAGGTAGCGACCAGATCACCGGTCTGGTCCGTCACCCGCACCGCCCATGTCACCTCACCATACTCGTCGGGCTTGCGCAGGGCTTTGGCCTTGACGGTCAGAGTCACACTGATCGTCGTTTCGGGCGGAACAGGCTTGACGAAGCGCAGGCTTTCCAGCCCGAAATTGGCAAGCACCGGCCCCGGCGCCGCATCGACAAACAGGCCCGCCGCAAAGGACAGGATGAGGTAGCCATGCGCCACGCGGCCGGGGAAGAAAGGGTTCGCCGCCGCGGCCTCCTCGTCCATATGGGCATAAAACGTGTCACCGGTGAAATGGGCGAAATGCTCGATATCCTCCAGCGTGATGGTGCGCGATCCGGTCCATTGCGTGCGGCCGATGTCCAGCTCGCCATAGCGCAGGCGGAAGGGATGGCGCTCCCCCTGCGTTTGCGGCGCGCCGGGCAGCCATGTGCCGGTGATCGCCGACAGGGTGCGCGGTGAACCTTGCAGGGCGCTACGCTGCATATAATGCTTCACACCACGGATGCCGCCCATTTCCTCGCCGCCACCTGCGCGGCCCGGTCCGCCGTGGATCAGCATCGGCAGGGGCGAGCCGTGGCCGGTGGATTCGCGCGCGCAATCACGGTCGATCAGCACGATACGCCCGTGATAGGCCGCTGCCCCCAGCACAAAAGCCCGCGCCAGCGCCGGATCATGGGTAAACACCGACAGGGCCAGCGAACCCTTGCCGCGATTGGCCAGAGCGATGGCATCCTCCACATCGCTATAGGGCATGAGCGTGGCCACCGGCCCGAAAGCCTCGATGTCATGCACCGCGCTAGCCTGCCAGGGATCATCGGCTCTAAACAACAGCGGCGCGATAAAGGCGCCCTGCCCCGCCGCCACGCCGCACGCCTCGACCGCATCGATTGTGCCCGACACCAGCCGCGCCTCGGTGGCCAGCAGGCGGGCCTTGGCGCGCACATCCTGCAATTGCCGCAAGGAGGCCAGCGCGCCCATCGTCACGCCTTCCACCGCCGGATCGCCCACCACGACCTTGGTCAGCCGCGCCGTGATCGCCTCCTGCACCGCGTCGATCTGCGCGGCGGGCACCAGCGCGCGGCGGATGGCGGTGCATTTCTGCCCCGCCTTGGTGGTCATCTCGCGCACCACTTCCTTCACGAAAAGATCGAATTCCTCGCTGCCCTCCACCGCGTCCGGCCCCAGAATCGAGGCATTGAGCGAATCCTGCTCGGCCACGAAACGCACAGCCTCGCGCAGCACCACCGGATGGTTCTTCAGCTTGGCCGCCGTCGCCGCCGATCCGGTGAAGGACACCACATCCTGACAGGTAAGGTGGTCAAGCAGATCGCCCACATCGCCCGCGATCAATTGCAGCGCCCCATCGGGCAACAGGCCGGTGTCCAGCATGATCCGCACGCAGGCCTGCGTCACCTGCGCGCCCTGCGTAGCGGGCTTCACGATGGCCGGAACCCCCGCCAACAGCGTCGGCCCCAGCTTTTCCAGCATGCCCCATACGGGGAAGTTGAAAGCGTTGATATGCACTGCCGCACCGGGCAGCGAGGTATAAACATGCTGGCCGATGAAACTGCCGCGCTTGCCGATCGGCTCGACATCGCCGTCCATCAACACATGGCCGTCGGGCAATTCACGCCGCCCCTTGGAGGACATGGTGTAGAGCGTGCCCGCGCCGCCCTCGATATCGATCCAGCTATCGTTGCGGGTGGCGCCGGTGGCGGCGGACAGCGCATAGAGCTCTTCCTTGTGCTCCATGATCGCGCTGGCCAGCCCCTTGAGCAGCCGCGCGCGATCATGGAACGACAGGCGGCGCAGGTTCGGCCCGCCCACATTGCGTGCGTGGGCCAGCATGCCGGCAAAATCCAGCCCCTGCGTGCCGGTGCGCGCCACCACCGCGCCACTCACGGCGGAATGGATATCCTGCATGCCCTCGCCGGACTGGAACCACTGATCGCGGGCGTAATTCTGGACTGTCAAAACCATCGGGGGATCCTCGAAACTGTCAGTCGCCGGTAAAAACCGGCGGGCGTTTTTCCATGAAGGCGGCGACGCCCTCGCGATATTCGGCGCCAAAGCCCAGCTCGCGCATCAGGTCGCGCTCCATCACCAATGCCTCGTCGAGACTGCGGTCCAGCGCGCTGCGAAGGCTGTGCTTGATCGCGGCCAGTCCGCGCGGTGGCCCGCTGGCCAGACGGCGGGCGAGCGCCATGCTCTCGGCCTCCAGCGCGTCATCCTCCACACAGCGCCAGATCATGCCCCATGCGGCGGCTTGTTCGGCCGGCAAAGGCTCGGCTGTGAGCGCCAGCCCCAGCGCGCGCGCCTGCCCCGCCAGACGCGGCAGGATATGTGTGCCGCCGGTGTCGGGGATCAGCCCCAGATTGGCGAAGGACTGGATGAAGCGCGCGCTGCGCGCCGCCAGCACCAGATCGCAGCCCAGCGCCAGATTGGCGCCCGCCCCCGCCGCCACGCCATTCACCGCGCAAACCACAATGCGGTCGCCCTTCGCCAGTCGCCGCACCAGCGGCGCCCAGTAGCGCTCCACCGAAGCCCCCAGATCGACTGGCGCGGCATCGGGCGCCACCGCGCGGTCGGCCAGATCCTGCCCCGCGCAAAAGCCGCGCCCCGCGCCCGT
>DDES01000167.1:0-14632 GCA_002336765.1 Novosphingobium sp. UBA1948
CCACCCGCGCCGCCGCGATCGCCGCCGCGCAAGGCTCGCCCGGTGTCGCGCTGGATTTTGTCGAGGAGGAACTGGCGCCGGTCCATGTGCTGATGCAGCGGATCGTGCGCGAGGGCGATGCAGGCTTTACCTTGCGCGGCAGTCTGGCGGGCGAGCTGGGCGCGCGGCCCACGCGGCAGCGGTTGGCGGCAACCTTCGAACTGGCCCGCGCGGTACTGGCCGAAGGGCTGCGCGCGGCGGACAGGGCGCGTCAGGCCCGTATCATCGAGGCTCACGCCGCCCTGACGCAGCTGGGTGCCGAGGCGCCGACCTACAATTATGACGCCGGATTGCTGGCGATGGAAATTGGCGGGTTGCTGGCGGGCGCCGCCATGAACGGGAAATCCGCATAAATTCGCGAATTTCTCTATTTTTGCCCTCGCATCTTTTTTGCGAAAAACCGGTTCCCACTTTTTCGCGCGATGCTCTAGAGAGGCTCCACGTTAGTTTCCAGTGCAGGTATTGTGAGCCACATGGCCGACCCTTTCTACATCACCACCGCCATCGCCTATCCCAACGGCAAGCCGCATATCGGCCATGCCTACGAGGCGATTGCCGCCGACGTTATCGCCCGTTTCCAGCGCGCTTCGGGCCGCAATGTGCGCTTTCAGACCGGCACCGACGAGCACGGGCTGAAAATGGCGCAAAAGGCGCGCGATCTGAACATCACCCCGCGCGAATTGTGCGACGAGATGTCGGGCCATTTCCAGGCGATGTGTGACGCGCTCAACATCAGCTATGACAAGTTCCAGCGCACCACCGACGAGGCGCATTACCGCGCCAGTCAGGCGCTCTGGCAGGCGATGGCCGACAAGGGCGACCTCTATCTCGACCGCTACGAGGGTTGGTACTCGGTGCGCGACGAGGCTTTTTACGACGAAAGCGAACTGGTGGCAGGCGAGGGTGGCGAGAAGCTCTCGCCGCAAGGCACGCCGGTTGAATGGACGGTGGAGGAGAGCTGGTTCTTCAAGCTCTCGGCCTATGGCGACAAGCTGCTGGCGCTCTATCGCGACCATCCCGAATTTATTCAGCCAGAAAGTCGCCGCAACGAGGTGATCCGCTTCGTGGAGGGCGGTTTGCGCGATCTTTCGGTGTCGCGCACCTCGTTTGACTGGGGCGTGCCGGTGCCGGGCAGCCCCAATCATGTGATGTATGTGTGGGTCGATGCGCTCACCAACTATCTCACCGGTCTTGGCTATCCCGACAAGACGCCCGAGATGGACACATGGTGGCCGGCCGATCTGCATCTGATCGGCAAGGATATCGTCCGCTTCCACACGGTCTATTGGCCCGCCTTCCTGATGAGCGCCGATCTGCCTTTGCCTCGCCAAGTGTTCGGGCACGGCTTCCTGCTGGCGCGCGGCGAGAAAATGTCGAAATCGTTGGGCAATGTTGTCGATCCGCTGGAACTGGCCGAGCGCTTCGGCGTGGACAGCTTGCGCTATTTCCTGATGCGCGAGGTGAGCTTCGGGAACGATGGTTCCTATAGCGCCGAAGCGATTGTAACGCGTTGCAACGCCGAACTGGCGAACAGTTTCGGGAACTTGGCGCAGCGTACCTTATCCATGATTTTCAAAAATATGGGCGGAACTCTGAAGGCGAATTTGCCGCTGTGCGAAGCCGACGAGATCCTGTTTGCCGCAGTGGCGCAAGGCATTGCCGATATGCGCGCCAGCTTTGCCGAGCTGGACTTCAGCGCGGGTCTGGATGGCTGGATGCGCGCAGTTTTCGCCTGCAACGCTTATGTCGACGAACAGGCGCCGTGGACGCTGCGCAAGACCGATCCGGTGCGCATGGAGGCCGTGCTGATGGTCCTGCTGCGTGCTGTACGCGATCTGGCACTGGCGGTACGACCGGTTGTGCCTGCCGCCATCGACAAGCTGCTGGACCAGATGGGCGTTGATCAGGAGCGCGATTTCTGCGCGCTGGACAACAAGGGCTGGTTTGCCGAATTGGTTGCCTCCGGCTTCACCCTGTCGCAGCCCGTGGGCGTGTTCCCGCGCCTCGAACTGCCTGCCGAAGACGCGTGATGCTGATCGATTCCCACTGCCACCTCAACTACAAAGGGCTGATCGAGGATCAGGAGGCCGTGCTGGCGCGTGCGCGGGCGGCGGGGATCGGCGGCTTTCTCAACATTTCCACGCGCCAGCGCGAATGGGCCGACATCATAGCCACCGCCGAGCGCAACCCCGATGTCTGGGCTACGGTGGGCATCCACCCGCATGAGGCCGACGAGCATGTGGATCTGGGCGAGGGGGCCTTGCTGGAAGCCGCAGCGCATCCCAAAGTGATCGGCATTGGCGAAACGGGCCTCGACTATTATTACGACCATTCCGACCGTGCGGTGCAGCAGGCTTTGTTCCGCACCCATATCCGTGTGAGCCGCGAGACCGGCCTGCCGCTGGTGATCCACACCCGCGATGCCGAGGACGACACCACACGAATCATCGAGGAGGAAATGGGAGAGGGGACCTTCCCCGCGCTGATCCATTGCTTCACCGCCTCGGCCGCCTTCGGGCAACGGATGCTCGAACTGGGGTTGAGCATTTCTATTTCCGGTATCGTAACCTTCAAGAATGCCAAAGACTTGCAGGCTGTAGCTGCGGAAATACCCGAGGATCGCCTGCTGATGGAAACCGACAGTCCGTTCCTTGCGCCGGTGCCCCATCGCGGCAAGACCTGTGAGCCTGCCTACACCGCCGACACCGCCCGCTTTGTGGCCAATTTGCGCGGGATCACACCCGAAGCGCTGGGTCAACAGACCACCGCCAATTTCTACCGCCTGTTCAGCAAGGCCGAACGCCCGTGAAGGTCGTCATCCTCGGTTGCGGCACGTCAACCGGCGTGCCCCGCATCGGCGGAGAGAATGGTCTCGACTGGGGCGAATGCGATGCCGGCGAGCCCAAAAACCGCCGCACCCGTGCCTCGATCCTGATTGAAAGCGACGAGGGCGCCCGCCTTCTGGTCGACACATCGACCGATCTGCGCCAGCAATTCCTCGCCAACAATATCCACAGCGTCGACGCCATTTTCTGGACCCACGACCATGCCGACCACACGCATGGCATCGATGATCTGCGCCCCTTGCGCTATGGCCGCAGCGGGCCAATGCCGGGCTATGGCACAGACGAGACGGTGCGCCGCCTGCGCCAGCGTTTCGGCTATGTTTTCGCGGGCCAATATGGCTATCACACCATCGTCTCGCTGGAAAACCTGAACAATCTGCGCATGTGTCACGGCATAGGCATTGGCTGGTGCTCCATGCCGCATGGCCCTGCGAAAAGCACCGGATTCCGTTTCGATAGTAACGGAAAAACAATAAGTTATGCTACAGACTTTAGCGAGATTACCGACGAGATGGTCAACCTGTTTTACGGGTCCGACGTTCTCGTGGTCGATTGCCTGAGGCGCGAGGCCCATCCGACCCATGCCCATCTGGCGATGGCACTGGAACTGACGGCGCTGACCAAGGCCAAGCATGCGATCCTGACACATCTCGACAAGAGCATGGATTATGCCACGCTGTCTGCCGAGATACCGGCGCATGTGGCGGTGGGATATGACGGTATGGTGGCGGAGATCTGACGCAGCATGGGAAACATCAGCCTCGATCAACTCGGCGCGCTGGTCGCGTTCTCGCTGCTGCTGATGCTGGCTTGGCGCAACATCCGCGCCTTCGATATGCCAAAGCGGCGAATGGCCGGTTATGCATTGATCTGGCTGGGGGTGTTCTTCACATTGGCGCTGGTGGCTGCGGCCTTTCTCGGCCAAGCGCCAGAATAGAATTTAACATAATATAGATTATCACTCTTGCATTGAGCCGGAACCCTTCATGTCCGAAACCAATCCCCTGCTGGCCATCACCGATCTGCCTGACTATGCCGCAATCCGCCCCGAGCATGTGCTGCCCGCTGTGGAAGCCGCCGTAGCCGCCCACGCACAGGCCATGCGCGATTGCGCCAGCATGGCGGGCGATCCTGCGATTCTGCTTGCCAAGGATAAGGCCGATGTCGCGCTCAACCGCGTATGGGGTGTGATCGGCCATCTGCTGGCCGTCACCAACTCCCCCGCCCTGCGCGAGGCCCATGCGCAGGCCCAGCCGGTGATCGACGCGCATGTCAGCGCTGTCGGGCAGGACAAGGCGCTCTATCAGGCGTTGGCCTCGGTGGATGCCGACAAGCTGGATGCCGTGCAGCGGCGGGCGCTGGAACTGGCCCTCAAGGAATTTGAACTGTCGGGCGTTGCGCTGGAGGCGGAGGTCGCCGCGCGTTTTGCCGACAACAGCATGGCGCGCAGCCGCCTCGCCACCGAGTTTTCCAACGCCGTGCTCGACGCCACGCAAGGCTGGTCGCTGGATGTGGCGGACGAGGCGCGGCTTGTCGGCCTGCCCGAGGCTGACAGGCAGGGACTGGCCGAAGCCGCGCGGGCGGCAGGCGCGACCGGTTGGCGTGTCACCCTGCATGCGCCCAGCGTAATGGCGATCCTGACCCATGCCGAGGACCGCGAACTGCGCCGCGAGGTCTACACCGCCTACAACACCCGCGCCTCCGATCAGGGGCCGCAGGCGGGGCAGTTCGACAATTCGCAGCGGATGCAAGACCTGCTCGGCCTTCGCGGCGCGTCGGCACTGATGCTGGGCTACGAGGATCATGTCGCGGTGTCGCTGGCCAGCAAGATGGCGCGCGATGCCGACGAGGTAGAGAGTTTCCTGACCGGCCTCGCCAAGGCCGCCCGCCCGCAGGCGGAAAAGGATCTGGCCGCCGTGCGCGCCTTTGCGGCCGAGCATCTCGGCATCGCCGATCTGCAACCTTGGGACATCGGCTTTGTCAGTGAACGCATGCGCCGTGCGCTCCATGCGCTCGACAGCGCCGAAATCCGCCAGCACCTGCCGCTTGATCGCGTGCTGTCCGCGCTGTTCACGTTGGTGCGCGACCTGTTCGGCGTCGAATTGCACGCGGCGCAGGCGCCGGTGTGGCACGCCGATGTACGCCACTTTACCCTGCACCGTCCCGACAGCACGCAGCCCATTGCCGCGCTCTACACCGATTTCTTCGCGCGCGAGGGCAAGCGTGGCGGCGCATGGATGGACGTGTGCCGCCCGCGGGCCGAAGGCGGCGCGGTATGGCCTGTGGCCTATCTCGTCACCAATTTCCCCCCTGCCGCGCCCGGACAGGCCGCCACCATCACGCATAATGACATGGTGACCCTGTTCCACGAGATGGGCCATTGCCTGCACCACTTGCTCAGCCCCGTCGATGTGCCGAGCGTGGCGGGGATTTCGGGCGTGGAGTGGGATGCGGTTGAACTGCCCAGCCAGTTCCTCGAAAATTTCGCTTGGGAACCGGCTACGTTGAAGGCCGCCTCCGCGCATGTGGAGAGTGGCGCCCCCCTCTCCGACGACCTCATCGCGCGCATGTTGGGCGCCAAGAAGTTCCTGAGCGCGATGGCCCTGCTGCGCCAGACCGAATTCGCGCTCTATGACCTGCGCCTGCACCGCGCGGCAGGCGGCGACAATGCGCCCGATCCACAAAGCGTGCTCGATGCCGTGCGCACGCAGGTGGCGGTGATCGAGTATCCCGACTGGCACCGTTTTGGCCATGCCTTCAGCCATATTTTCGCGGGCGGCTATGCGGCGGGCTATTATTCCTACCTCTGGGCCGAACGCCTTTCGGCGGATGCCTATGGCGCTTTCGGAGAAGCGGACGCCGACCGCGCCGCGCTGGGCGCACGTTTCCGCGACGAAGTGTTGGCCAAGGGTGGATCGCGCGCGGCCATCGACAATTTCATCGCCTTTCGCGGGCGTGAGCCGGACAATGGGCCGCTGCTGGAAAGCTGGGGAATCGCGGCCTGATCGCCTTGTTTCATTGCCTTTGACACGAATCTGTCACACACCGCGCGCATGCGCTTGGCACAGTTTCCGGCAATTCCGCCGGAGTTGAGGCAGGCGAGTTTTCGATGCGCGGTGGTATGGCCCCCTGGTTCAGCCTTGTTCTTGCGGCGCTGGCCGTGTTGCTGCTCTGGCTGGGCGGCGTCAGCTTGTGGCTGGTGCTCGCGGCAATGGTGCTGGTGGGTGGTTCGCTGGTGGCGCTGTGGTGGTGGATGGGCGATCAGCCACCGCCCGAGGACACTATCCGCGCCGTGCCCGAGGAATTGCGGCAGGCACGCCAGCAGGCCGAAAAGGGCGTGCTGAACGCCATTGACGCGACGGTCGAAGCCTTCAGCCTGCCGGTTGTGGTGTTCGAGCGCGGGCGCATCCTCTCGGCCAATGCCGCCGCACGCGCCGCGCTGGGCGAGCATATCACCGGACAGGATCCGCGCGTGGCCCTGCGGCATCCCGAGGCTGTCGCGCTGCTGGAGGGTGCCGACGATCAGGAAGCCAGCGTGACCCTGCGCGATCTGACCAGCAAAGGCAGCCTGTGGCAATTGACCCGCCGTCCGCTGGGGCCGGATCGTTGGGCGGTGGAAATGCGCGACCGTAGTGCCGAGGCCGATATCAGCCGCGCCCATACCGATTTTGTGGCCAATGCCAGCCACGAGCTGCGCACCCCCCTCGCCTCGGTGATCGGCTATGTCGAGACGCTGTTCGAGGCGAAAAAGCCGCTGGACGAGGCGATCACCAAACGTTTCCTCGGCACGGTGCTGCGCGAGGCGAAGCGGATGCAGGCATTGGTGTCCGATCTCATGTCGCTGTCCCAGCTTGAAGCCGAGAAGCATGATGTGCCGACCGAGCGGATCGAACTGGGCGCCCTGGCCGCGCGTGTCGTCGGCGAATTCGCGCCGGTGGCTGGCGAAAAACCCCGAGTCGAGTTCACTCGACCCGAAGCCATGCTGGCGGTGACGGGTGATGCCAAGCAACTCGAGCAATTGCTGCGCAACCTGATCGACAATGCGCTCAAATATGGTGATGATGACAAAAATGTGACAGTTGCGCTGGTCGAGGGGCCGCGCGGAACTGTGCAGATCGATGTGACAGACCGTGGCGCGGGTATCGCACCCGACCACTTGCCCCACCTAACCCGCCGTTTCTACCGCACGGACGAGAGCCGCAGCCGCGCGGCGGGCGGCACCGGGCTTGGTCTTGCGATTGTCAAACATGTCGTCGAACGCCACCGCGGCAGGCTGGATATTGCCAGCGAGCTGGGAGTCGGCACGACGGTTTCGGTGCGGTTGCCGCGACTTTCGGCATAAATCGCGCATTCTTGTCATCGTTCTGTCATCATGGCACGGCAGAGGCGTTTTCAAGAAGCGAGGATTGTTACAATGGTTGCCGAACACACCGTCAAAGCTTTCGATGTCGAGATGGGCTCGCTGCGCGGGTTGATCGCCGAAATGGGCGGTCTGGCCGAATTGGCAATCGGCGAATCGATTGACGCGCTGGTCAAGGGTTCCGACGAACTGGCGCAGGGCGTGATCGCCCGCGACAAGAAGATCGATGCGCTCGAGGCGCAGGTGGACCAGTTGGCGGTGCAGATCATCGCCCTGCGCGCGCCGGTGGCCGACGATCTGCGCGAGGTGATTGCCGCGCTGAAGATCGCTGGCATTCTCGAACGCATCGGCGATTATGCCAAGAACATCGCCAAGCGTTCGGCCCGCATCGAAAACCGCAAGGTGTTCGAGCCGATCACGCTGATTCCTGCGATGGGCGAACTGGCCGCCGAGATGGTGCGCGATGTGCTCACTGCCTATGCCGCGCGCGATGCCGCCTCGGCCAGCGAGGTGATCGAGCGCGACGCCAAGGTTGACGCGTTCTACGACAGCATTTTCCGCAACATGGTCTCCTTTATGATGGAGAATCCCTCGACCATCACCTCGGCGGCGCATCTGCTGTTTGTGGCACGCAACATCGAGCGGATCGGCGACCATGCCACCAATATTGCCGAGCAGGTCTATTATGCCGCCACGGCCAAATATCATGATGACCGTCTGGAGCGGCCCGAAAACTAAGGGCGCGACGGTAAAGAGGAGACGAAGCGATGTCCCAGCCCCGCCTCCTGTTGGTTGAAGACGATCCGGCGCTGGCCGAACTGCTGGAATTCCGCTTTCAGGCGGAAGGCTATGCCGTGACCTCCACGCCCGATGGCGACGAAGCGCTGCTGCTCGCCGCCGAGGAAGTGCCCGATCTGGTCGTGCTCGACTGGATGATCGAGGGCACCAGCGGGATAGAGGTTTGCCGCCGCCTGCGCCGTGACAAGGCGACGGCGCATGTTCCGATCGTGATGCTCACCGCGCGCGGGGCCGAGGATGACATGATCCGTGGCCTTGAAACGGGCGCGGATGACTATCTCACCAAGCCTTTCAGCCCGCGTGAACTGATCGCCCGTGTCGGCGCGATCCTGCGCCGTATCCGCCCCGCGCTGGCTGGCGAGGTGATCGCGGTGGGAGATCTGCAACTCGACGCCACGGCGCACAAGGTGACACGGCGGGGCAAGATCCTGAGCCTCGGGCCGACCGAATTCCGCCTGCTCAAATTCTTTATGGAGCATCCGGGCCGAGTCTTCTCGCGCGGGCAATTGCTCGACGCGGTGTGGGGCACGGCCAGCGAGATCGAGCTGCGCACGGTGGATGTGCATATCCGCCGGTTGCGCAAGGGTATCGAGGTGGAAGGCGCGCCCGATCCGGTGCGCACGGTCCGCTCGGCAGGCTACGCGCTCGAAGCGGTTTAACGACCACTCTTGCACCAAAGAAGAAGGGCGGCCCCGCAAGGCTGCCCTTTTCTGTTAGACCGGGATTACTCCACCGGCGGCACCGGCAGAGGCGGCGCATCGGCATCGTCCTCATGCACCTCGGTCAACCCGCGCCCGACATGGCTGCGGCTGCGGCTGTAGGTGTAATAGACAACGAGGCCAATCACCGCCCAGATGACGAAGAGCATCTGGCTCTTCACATCAAGGCCGTAGAACAGATAGACACAGCCGATCAACGAAAGCGGCGCTGTAATATACAGCGCCGGCGTAACGAACGGACGATGACGGGTGGGATCGGTCTTGCGGATGACCATCACCGCGATCGAAACGGCGGCAAAAGCAAACAGCGTGCCCGAGTTCGAAATGTTGGCCAACAGCCCCACAGGGAAGAAAGCGGCGAACAGGGCCACAAAAATGCCCGTCAGAATCGTGATATAGTGCGGCGTGTTAAACTTGGGATGGATGCGCGAGAAGGCTTCAGGCAGCAGGCCATCGCGGCTCATCACAAAGAAGATACGGGTTTGCCCGAACATCATCATCAGGATCACCGAAGGCAGCGCGAGCCCTGCAGCAAGACCGATCAAGTTGCCGATCTGCGGCCAGCCGATCTGGCGCAAAGTCCAAGCCAGCGCTTCCTTGGAACATACAACCGCCTGATCGTTGATCGAGGCGCATTGCGCGGCCAGTTCGCGGCTACCCGGCTCAAGTCCCGCGCCATGCGCATCAAGAATGGGCGAAACACCAACCGAGCCGATCACACCAGCCGCGACCAACAGATAGAATACCGTGCAGATCGCAAGGCTGCCGATCAGGCCGATGGGCATATTGCGCTGGGGATTTTTGGTTTCCTCGGCTGCCGTGGAAACCGCGTCAAAACCCACATAGGCAAAAAAGATGGACGATGCAGCAGCCGTGATACCGCCGAAGCCGAGCGGCGAGAACGGCTCGAAATGCTCCATCTTCATAACCGGCAAGGCCAGAATGACAAATAGGGTCAAGGCCGTAACCTTGATCGCCACCAGCGCGGCGTTGACCGTTGCGCTTTCCTTGGTACCGATCACTAACAGCCATGTCACAAGACTGGCAATCAGCATTGCGGGCAGATTGATGACGCCACCATCATAAGGCCCGCGCACCAGAAGGTCGGGAATGTCTATATGGAAAGCATTCTCGATCAGGCCAACCACATAGCCCGACCAGCCCACCGACACGGCCCCCGCCGCCACGGCATATTCGAGGATCAAGGCCCAACCGACCATCCACGCCATCAATTCGCCCATCACCGCATAGGTGTAAGTGTAGGCCGAGCCCGACACCGGCACCATGCTCGACATTTCGGCGTAACACAGCGCGGCTACCGCGCAGACGAAACCCGCCATGATGAAGCTGATCATCATGCCCGGCCCAGCCTTCTGGGTGGCCTCGGCGGTCAGCACGAAGATACCCGTGCCGATCACCGCGCCCACGCCCAGCATCGTCAGTTGAAAGGCGCCCAAGGAGCGGTGAAGTGATTTTTTCTCAGCCGTGGCCAGAATGGCATCCAACGGCTTGACGCGACCAAACATGCAGGTCCCCTGAAAACGAAAGTGCAATGGGCAAGAAAGTTAACGAAGCGCGCAACATTCGCAAGCGGCGAATTGCGCATTGGATGTCAGACTAGCGCTTTTCCGTTGGGGCGAGCTGGGCTAGAGCAGCGGCATGTCTACAACTTTCCAGCTCGACACGGCCACCAGCCGCGCAAATCCGACACCGGCGCCGCTGCGCCGCCTGACCATTCCGGCCATCCGCCAGCGCAAGAAAGACGGGCATACAGCCGATCCGGTGGTGATGTTGACCGCCTATACCGCGCGTCAGGCGCAATTGCTCGATGCGCATTGCGATCTTTTGCTGGTGGGCGATTCGCTGGGACAGGTGATTTATGGCCTGCCCTCGTCGGTGCCGGTGACGCTGGACATGATGGCGGCGCATGGCGCTGCGGTGGTGCGCGGCAGTTGGCATGCGGCGGTGATCGTCGATATGCCCTTCGGCTCCTATGAGGCCTCGCCGCAACAGGCGTTCGAAAGCGCGGCGCGGTTGCTCAAGGAAACCGGCTGTGCGGGCGTGAAGCTCGAAGGCGGGGTGGCGATGGCAGAAACGGTCGCTTTCCTTAGCCAGCGCGGCATTCCGGTGATGGGCCATGTCGGCCTTACCCCGCAGGCGGTCAACCAGCTCGGCGGCTATGGCGCGCGCGGGCGTAGCGCTGCTGAGGCCGAGAAGATTGTGGCCGATGCCGTGGCGCTGGCCGAGGCGGGCGCCTTTGCCATCGTGGTGGAAGGCGTGGTCGAACCGCTGGCCATCGCCGTAACGCAGGCGGTGCCCTGCCCCGTGATCGGTATCGGCGGCTCGGCACAGTGCGACGGCCAGGTGCTGGTGACCGAGGATATGCTGGGCATGTTCGAGCGTGTGCCGCGTTTCGTGAAACGCTATGAGGATGTTGCCGGCGTGATCAGCCGCGCGGCCGAATCCTATGCCGCAGAGGTGCGTGCGCGCAGCTTCCCCGGCATTGAACAAACCTATCAACCCAAGGCCTGACATGAACACGCTGATGCGCCACTTTCGTGGCTCGATGATCTTTACCCTGTTCTGCCTGGTGCTGGCGGCGGCCTATGGCTGGCATGAAACCGGCTCCATCGCCCGCACTGGCGGCATGCTGTGGGTGGTGATGGTGCTGGCGGTGCTGGAAGTCTCGCTGTCCTTTGACAATGCGGTGGTGAACGCCGCCGTGCTCAAGGATATGGACGATATCTGGCGCAAACGCTTTCTGACATGGGGCATGCTGTTTGCGGTTTTCGGCACCCGCGTGCTGTTCCCGCTGTTGATCGTGGAATTTACCGCCGGTATCGGGCCGATTGACGCCATCCGCCTCTCTCTGGCCGAGCCCGAGCAGTATGAGGCGATCATGATGCACGCCCATATCCCGATCGCGGGCTTTGGCGGTGCCTTTCTAGCGATGGTTGGCCTCGGCTTCTTTATCGACCAGGACAAGGACGAGCATTGGCTGCGCTGGCTGGAAACGCGGCTCAAGCTGCTAGGCTCGATCAAGGCCGGCGAAGTGGCGCTGGTGATGCTGGCGCTGGTGCTGATCGGGCGGGTTCTGCCCGATCATGAAGCGCTTTCGCTGTTGGTGTCAGGTGTGTTCGGCGTGATCGCCTTTATCGCGGTCGAGGGGCTGGGCCATTGGCTGGAGGCGCGCGAAGAGGCCCGCGCGCTGGCGGGCGCTGCGGTGCGCGGCGGGCTGGGCGGTTTTCTCTACCTCAACGTGCTCGACGCCTCGTTCAGCCTTGATGGCGTGATCGGCGCCTTTGCGTTGTCAAACAATATGGTGGTGATCGCCATCGGCCTGTCGGTGGGCGCACTGTTTGTTCGGAGCCTGACAATCATGCTGGTCGAGCAGGGTACACTTTCGGAATACCGCTATCTGGAACATGGGGCCTTTTGGGCGATCATCGCGCTGGCGGGAATCATGCTGGCCTCCGCGCTCGTCGAGATTCCCGAAACGGTTACCGGATTGATTGGTGCCGTGCTGATCGGGGCGTCGCTCTGGG
The DNA here is from genome assembly GCA_002336765.1 of Novosphingobium sp. UBA1948. GTDB lineage: Bacteria > Pseudomonadota > Alphaproteobacteria > Sphingomonadales > Sphingomonadaceae > Novosphingobium. Next base: position 12,308 of record DDES01000167.1, read on the forward strand.
CCTCTGTTCGCGGGCGCGAAAGGGACTGAGCACCTGCGGTAAAACGCTGATTCGTCGTAAGTGCAACGCGGCGTCCAGCGTGCCAGTGTGGTTAAATGGCAACGGTCTTTCCACTGCCTCATTTTGGACGCAAATCCCCGTTGTGGCTATAAGAAATTTATGCCAAATCTCCGTTCGGAAGATAAAGGGAGGGGAAGGGCGGTTTTCGGACCGCCCTTTTTCGTTGGGGAAATGCGCGGTGCTCGAACCGCTACAAGAAAGGGAGCCTTTTGGCCCCCTTCCCCGCTCAATTCTGCATATCGTACTGCTTGAGCAGATCGTACAGCGTCGGCCTGCTGATCCCCAGCAGCTTGGCGGTGGAGGAGATATTGCCCTCGCTGCGGGCCAGAGCATGACGGATCACGCGGCGGTCCGCGCTCTCGCGCGCGGATTTGAGGTTGAGCGGCAATTCGCCCTCCTGTTGCTGCGGCGCGTTGAGATCGAGATCGGCGGCGCTCACCAGCTTGCCATCGGCCATGATCACGGCCCGTTTCACGCGGTTTTCCAACTCGCGCACATTGCCGGGCCACGGCCAGCTATCCATCGCCGCCAGCGCATCGGGGGCAAAACCCTTGACCTGCGGGTTCATTTCCTTGGCGAAGCGGGTGAGGAAATGCTTGGCAAGCAGGCCCGCATCGCCCGGCCGTTCGGCCAGAGTGGGGATTTTGATGACGATTTCCGCCAGACGATACCATAGATCCTCACGGAAGCGGCCATCGGCAATCATCGCTTCAAGATTTTGATGGGTGGCGCAGACGATGCGCGTGTCCACCGCAATGCTCTTGCGTCCGCCGATCCGCTCGATCACCCGTTCCTGCAGAAAACGCAGCAGTTTGACTTGCAGCGCGAAAGGAATGTCACCCACTTCGTCGAGAAACAGCGTGCCGCCGTGGGCCTGTTCGATCTTGCCTTCGGTGGTTTTGACCGCGCCGGTGAAGGCGCCCTTCTCATGGCCGAAAAGCTCGGATTCCAGAAGGTTTTCAGGGATCGCCGCACAGTTGATGGCGACAAAAGCCCCTGCCCGCCCGCTTGCCTCGTGCAGCCCCTTGGCCAGCAATTCCTTGCCCGTGCCGCTGGCGCCGAGCAGCATCACCGAGACATTGGTGTTGGCCACCCGTTCGATGGTGCGGGCCACACGCAGCATTTCTGGGGCGGCGGTGATCATCCGGCCCAGCACGCGATTGCCCTCGCCCGCCCGCGCCGCCAAAGCGCGGTTTTCCGCCTCGATCACATGCAGCCGATAGGCGCGACGCACGATCAGCGCCATTTCCTCGAAATCCATCGGTTTCTGGTAGAAGTCATAGGCCCCGCAGGCGATCGCCCGCAGCGCGCTTTCCCGCGCGCCATGGCCGCTGGCCACGATCACCTTGGTGTCGGGCTTGATGGCGAGGATTTCCTCCAGCGTGGCAAAACCCTCGGTGGTGCCGTCGGGATCGGGCGGCAGGCCGAGATCGAGCGTGACCACCGGCGGCTCCTCGGCGCGCAGCACGGTGATCGCTTCCTCGCGGGTGGAGGCAGTGAAGATCTCATAGCCGTCATAGGCCCAGCGCAGCTGGCGCTGGAGCCCGGCATCGTCCTCGACGATGAGCAGCTTGGGCAGCGACCTGGACAAAGCGGGGGCGCCGCTCATGCGGCTCTCCCCATGCCCAGGTCCGCGGGATGCGCGGCCCTCAGGATCACGCGGAAGCGCGTGCCCTTGCCTTCGCGCGACGTCACTTCGATGCGGCCCTCCATGGCATGCGCGAGCTGGCGCGCCTCGAAGGCGCCGATGCCGAACCCGCCTTCCTTCGACGAGACGAAGGGCTTGAACAATTTGTCGCGGATGAAGCCGGGCGACATGCCGGTCCCGAGATCGATCACGTCGATCGCCACACGCTCGCCATCGGCCAGGACCGCGAGCGTCACCGGCTCGTTCGCCGGGCTCGCATCGATCGCGTTCTGGACGAGATGGCCGAGCAGCTGCTCGAGGCTCGCCGGATCCGCATGGGCGATGGCGCTGCGGACGCCCGAAGTGACCACCGGATGCTGGCCCCGGCGCTGGCTGGCGACTCGTTCGACCAGCGCGACGATCTCGATGGCATGCGGCGCCTCGGAGCGGCCGCGATGATGCTGGGAGAGGCGGGCGAGCAACCCGTTCATCCGCTCGGCCGAGCTCTGCAGCGTCGCCACCATGTCGGCGCGGAACTCGGGCTTGTCGGCATGGCGTTCGGCGTTGCGCGCCGTGAGGGTCAGCTGGCTCACCAGGTTCTTGATGTCGTGCAGGATGAAGGCGAAGCGGCGGTTGAA
>DDES01000167.1:14705-15611 GCA_002336765.1 Novosphingobium sp. UBA1948
CGAAATCCTCCCAGTCGAGCGCGCGGTCGAGCGGCGGGCGCGCGAGCAGGATCGCGCCCGCGAGCTCGGCCAGATGCGGCAACGGGACGATCACCCAGGCCTCGGGCAGGTCGAGCATCCATTGCGGCACGACGGAAGCGTCGCGGTGATCCTCGCTGCGGCGGACGGCATCGAGCTCGATGATCCGCCCGGTCGCCTGGAGATGCTCGCCCAGCGCCATGTCGCTGGCGATCGGCAGCGTCGTGCGATCCCANNTCGAGCCCGCCGGCATCGGGGACGAGCAGCACCCCCGCCGGGCTCTCGGTCAGGTCGGCGATCGCCTTGACGATGCGCTCGTCGAGCGCGGCGCCGCCCTGCGGATTGCCGAGCGTCTCGGTGAAGCGCATCCATTCGGTGCGATAATCATAACGATGGCGGAAGAGATGCTTGGCGAGCTTGACCTTGAGCCAGGCGCGCAGCCAGCTATTGGCGACGAGCGTGAGGATCGCCGCGGTCGAGCCCAGCACGAAAGCGGTCTGGAGGATGCGGGCATTGGGGCCGCCCACGGTGGCGATCGCGGAAGTGGCGAGCGCCAGCAGCGCGAAATAGACGCCGACCGCGACCAGCGAGAGCGACTGGTAGGTGACGGTGCGCGACACTTCGATCTTCCATTCGCCCTTGCGCTGGAGCGCGGTGCCGATCGCGAGCGCGATGGCAAGATAGGCGAGCCCGCGCAGCACCAGCGGCTCGATCCGCCATTCGGCGGCGAGATAGGCGATCGTGTAGAGCCCGAGCTCGGCGCACCAGATGCCGGCAAGCGCGAGCACCAGGCTGCGCAGCGGCCCGCCCGCGGCCGGGCTCAGGGCCGACCAGAGCGCCTGGACCAGCACCAGTGCCGCGACGGCGACGAGCATGCGCAGCAGCACG
>DDES01000021.1:0-340 GCA_002336765.1 Novosphingobium sp. UBA1948
CGATCTGATGATCAAGATCATGCGCCTGTCAAAGGTGCTGGAAATGGGTGTGATGGTGGGTATCGACCCCGCCTCGGACGGTCTGGCGCGCGCCGCGCGCATGGGCGCCGCCACCACGCATGAAGGCATCGACGGCCTGATCAAGATGCCCGAATTTGCCGACATCGGCATCGTGTTCGACGCCACCAGCGCAGGCGCGCACAAGCGCAACAACGAGATCCTGCAAGCCCATGGCAAGCGCGTGATCGACCTGACCCCTGCCGCGATCGGGCCTTACACCATCCCGCCGGTGAACGGGGATGACAACCTCGACGCGCCCAACGTCAACATGGTGACCTGC
>DDES01000021.1:385-20690 GCA_002336765.1 Novosphingobium sp. UBA1948
GCAAGGCGATCATCATCCTCAACCCCGCCGAGCCGCCGCTGATCATGCGCGATACGGTCTATTGCCTGTGTGACGATGCCGATCAGGAAGCCATCCGCAAGTCGATCCACGATATGGTGGCCGATGTGCAGAGCTATGTGCCCGGCTATCGCCTGAAGCAGCAGGTGCAGTTCGAGCATATCGGCTCGAACCAGCCCTTGCGCATCCCCGAAATGGCCAGCACCGGCCGCACCGAGTTCACCGGCCTCAAGGTTTCGGTGTTCCTCGAGGTGGAAGGCGCCGCGCATTACCTGCCTGCCTATGCTGGCAATCTCGACATCATGACCTCGGCGGCGCTCAAGACCGCTGAAAAGATCGCTCTGCGCCACTTCGCGGGAGAAGCAGCATGACCTTTGATCCCACCACCCAGAAGCTCTACATTCAGGATGTGACCCTGCGCGATGGCATGCATGCCATCCGCCACCAATATGGCCTCGACCATGTGCAGGCGATTGCCCGCGCGCTCGACAAAGCCAAGGTGGACGCCATCGAGGTGGCGCATGGCGACGGTTTGCAGGGCTCGAGCTTCAACTACGGCTTTGGCGCCTACACCGATTGGGACTGGATCGGCGCGGTGGCCGAAGTGCTGGAACATTCGGTGCTCACCACGCTGCTGCTGCCCGGCATCGGCACGGTGCATGACTTGAAACATGCCTATGACATGGGTGTGCGCAGCGTGCGCATCGCCACCCATTGCACCGAGGCCGACGTTTCCAAGCAGCATATCGAGGCCGCACGCGGGCTCGGCATGGATGTCTCGGGCTTCCTGATGATGAGCCACATGACCAGCCCCGAGGCGCTGGCCGTGCAGGCCAAGATGATGGAAGACTATGGCGCCCACTGCGTTTACGTCACCGACAGCGGCGGCGCGATGAACATGGACGACTATGCCGCGCGTCTGCAGGCCTATGACCGTGTGCTCAAGCCCGAAACGCAGCGCGGCGTGCATGCCCACCACAACCTGTCGCTGGGCGTCGCCAACTCGCTGATCGCGGTGCAGAACGGCGCGGTGCGTGTCGATGCCTCGCTGGCCGGCATGGGCGCTGGCGCGGGCAATGCCCCGCTCGAAGTGTTCATCGCGGCGGCCGACCGCTATGGCTGGAACCACGGCTGCGATCTCTTCGCGCTGATGGATGCGGCCGACGAACTGGTGCGTCCGTTGCAGGATCGCCCCGTGCAGGTCGACCGCGAAACGCTGACGCTGGGCTATGCGGGGGTCTATTCCTCGTTCCTGCGCCACGCGGAAAAGGCCAGCAAGGATTACGGCGTCGATACGCGCAGCATCCTTGCCGAGGTGGGCCGTCGCAAGATGGTCGGCGGGCAGGAAGACATGATCGTCGATATCGCGCTCGATCTGGCCGCCGCCAAGTAAGCACGTCGGCAAGCGCCCAAACAAAAGGGGCTGGCCTCACACCGAGGCCAGCCCCTTTTCATGCCCGCAATGCTCAGCGGTTGAGGAAATTGAGCACCATTTCGTTGAACGTGTCGGCGTGCTCCCACTGGGCCCAATGGCCGCAGCGCGCGAAGACATGAAGCTGCGAATTGGCGATGCCCGCCAGCAGGCGCAGGCCCACATCCATCGGTACAAAGCGGTCATCGCGGCCCCACACGATCAGCGTGGGCGCGGTGATCTCGTGCAGGCGCGCGTTCTGGTCGGGGAACTGGCGCGGGTTGGCAGCCAGACTCTTCACGAAATTCTCCAGATGGTCGCGGCGCGCCAGCATATTGTCTAGGCGCATCTGCATCTGCGCTTCGGTCAGCGCGCTGGCATCATAGACGAAGACATTCATCATCGCCTTGAGCTTCTCGATGGTCGGCTCGCGATACAGGCCCTGCAGCAGCTTGATGCCCTCGGTGGGCATCGGGGCATAGAGGCTCGGCCCACCCGTGCCGCCGCCCATCAGCACCAGCTTGCCCACGCGGGTCGGGTTGGCCAGCGCAAAGGCGGTGGCGCTGTGGCCGCCCATCGAATTGCCGACCAGATCAGCCTTTTCAATGCCCAGCGCATCGAGCACGCCCTTCACCGCCCCTGCATTGAGGTCGGAACGCGAACCGGTGCAGACCACCGGATCGCTCTGGCCCCAACCCGGGCAGTTGATCAGCAGCACGCGATAGCCCGCCGCCACAAAGGGATCGATGTTGCGGTTGAAATTGGCCCAGCCCGTGGCCCCCGGCCCCGAACCATGCAGCATCACCACAACACGCTCGCCCTCGCCGATTTCGTTGTAATGAATGCGGAAAGGCGCGCCATCAACAGTCACATCGGCAAAGCGCGTGGTCGAGGCTTCGGTATAGGCGGGGGTGCTCATCGGGTCAGGTCCTTTTTGCAGCGCGGTCTTCAGGCGGGTTCCGGCGCGCGGGGAAAGCCTTGCCGCGGCCATGCGGCCACAAGCCATCTCCCCTTGTGCGGGCCTTGTTCCGGCGCCCTCTATTCCGCGTGGCATCCGCCAAAGGAGAAGGCGCTTCCAATACGAAATAGCGATGAATTAAGATGCGCAACCTATCACTCGTCGCGCACAGCCTCGCGCACGCGCTCGACCAGAGCCGCCACTTCGGGTTTGGTGTTGTCGCGCCGCCACGCCGCCATCAGTTCCGCCCGCACCACCGGCCCCGCCAGCGGGCGCGCGGCAATGTTGCGGAAGCTGAGCTGCCCCACATAGTCGGGCATGATGCTGAAACCCACACCCAGCCCCACCAGCGTCAGCAAGGTCAGCACATTCTCCACCTCCTGCACCGCGTTGAGCTGAACCCCCTCGCGGCGGGCCAGATCATCGATCACCTGCCCCAGATTGCCCGCATGGCGACTGGCGATGCGCAGAAAAGGCGTATCGGCGAGATCGGCCAGCGGCACCTCGCTTTTCCAGCAGGCAGGATGGTCGGCCGGCAACAGCGCGACCAGCGGCTCGCGCAGGATCACGGCACTATCCAGTTGCACCTCGTCCACCGGCGGGCGCAGAAAGCCGATGTCGATCACCCCGGAGAGCAAGGCCTCGTGCTGTTCGTAGGTGGTGAGCGATTGCAAGACGATTCGCGTATCGGGAAACTGCGCGCGCAACATGGTCAGCGATTGCGGGAAAATCTTGACCTCGGCGGCGGGAACGAAGCCGATGGTTAGACTTTGCGCATCCTCCTCACCCGCGCGGCGCGCCAGCATCTTGGCGCGTTCGGCCTGCGCCAGCACCAGCCGCGCCTCGTCGAGAAACACCTTGCCGGCGGGCGTGAGCGAGACATTGCGCTTGTCGCGGTTAAGCAGTTCCGTGCCGATTTCATATTCAAGATCACGGATTTGCTGGCTGAGCGAAGGCTGCGCCGTGCGCAGCGCCTGCGCCGCCCGCGTGAAGCTGAGTGCCTCGGCCACGGCCACGAAATAGCGGAGATGGCGCAGTTCCATAAGCGCGACTTATAGGTTTCAGATCTTAATTGGCAAGAATAAAATATTTCAGACCTCGCCCCCCTCCCGCTAATCCGAATGGCATGAGAGCCGGCTAGCCCGGCCCCTTCCTTGGGGAGAGTACCAGCATGGACAGTGATCAGATCCGATCGCTCGTGGATTCGCGCAACGGCACCGTAAAGCCCGCCATCTACACCGACGAAGAGCTATACCAGCTTGAGCTGGAGCGTGTGTTCGGCCGCACCTGGCTGTTCCTCGCGCATGAGAGCCAGATCCCCAATCCGGGCGATTTCTTCAACACCTTCATGGGCGAGGATCCCGTGCTGGTGGTGCGCCAGAAGGACGGTTCGGTCAGCGTGATGATGAACCAGTGCCGCCACCGCGGCATGAAGCTGTGCCACGCCGACAGCGGCAACACCAAGGCCTTCACCTGCCCCTATCACGGCTGGGCCTTCCAGACCGACGGCGCGCTGCAGTCGGTGCCGCTGGAGAAGGAAGCCTATCGCGGCAAGCTCGACAAGTCGAAGTGGGGCCTCGTCAAGGTTCCCCGCGTGGAAACCTACAAGGGCCTGATCTTCGGCAACTGGGATGAAACCGCGCCCGATCTTGTCACCTACCTCGGCGACATGGCGTGGTATCTCGACGGCTTTCTTGACCGTCGCGAAGGCGGCACGGAAGTGGTTGGCGGCATTCACAAGTGGATGATCGAGTGCAACTGGAAATTCGCGGCGGAGCAGTTCTGCTCGGACCAGTATCATGCGCCCTACACCCATGCCTCGGCCATTCAGGTGCTGGCCCCCATCCCGCAGAACAAGGCTGACGGCAAGCCGCTGGGCGACGGGCAGACGCAGCGCCCCGCATGGGCCAACGGTCTGGGCGGCGTGCAGTTTGCCGGCAAGGGCCACGGCAGCGCTTTCTTCTTCACCGAAAACGCCGACGCCAACGTGTGGGTCGGCGGCGAGGTGTCGGACTATTTCCGCGAAACCTATCCCGAGGCCGAAGAGCGCCTTGGCAAGGTACGCGCGCTGCGTCTTGCGGGCCACAACACGATGTTCCCCACGCTCTCGTGGCTGAACGGTACGCAAACGCTGCGCGTGTGGCATCCGCGTGGCCCCAACAAGATCGAGGTCTGGGTGTTCTGCATCGCCGACAAGGCTGCGCCCGCCGAGGTCAAGGAAGCGCTCAAGCGCAGCCATGCCCGCGCCTTTGGCCCTGCCGGTTTCCTTGAACAGGATGACTCGGAAAACTGGATCGAGGTGCAGAAAGTTCTGCGTGGCTACAAGGCGCGTCAGGCCAATTTCTGCGTGCAGATGGGCCTTGGCTTCGAGGAGCGCCGCGAGGATGGCATTCCGGGCGTGACCAACGGCACTTTCGCCGAAACCGCCGCGCGCGGCTTCTACCAATACTGGGTCGAACTGATGACCGGCGAAAGCTGGGACGATATCGAGGCGGCCAGCGCCGCTTGGGAGCAGGAGGTGATCGATGCTTGAAGAACTGACACGCCCCTTGCGCGTTTCCGCCGATCTCCAGCATGAGGTCGAGCAATTCCTCTATCTCGAGGCCGCCCTGCTCGACGAGCGTCGCCTGCGCGAATGGCTTGACCTGCTGGCCGAGGATATCGAGTACACGCTCGACACCAACACGCTGGCCCAGTTCCGTGATCGCCGCCGTGGCTGGGCGCCGCCCACCACCTATATTTTCCACGAGGACAAGTATCAGCTCGAACGCCGCGTGGCGCGCGTCGAGACGGGGCAAGCCTGGTCGGAGGAGCCCGCGAGCCGCACCCGTCACTTCGTGACCAATGTGCGCGTTCTGGCGCAGGCGGACGATGAATTGGTGGTGGCGTGCAACTACCTGGTGCACCGCGCATCGAAGGCGCACGACCATCACAGCTTCATCGGCACCCGCCGCGACACGCTGCGCCGCGTCAAGCTGGAGGATGGCACGGACAGCTTCCTGCTGGCCCGCCGTCGCCTCGAACTCGACGAGTTCACGCTGATGTCGGCCAACGTCTCCATCATTCTCTGACCTTTTGCCGATCGAGCCTTATCCATGACCAAATTCCACGTCTGCGCCGCGTCGGAGCTGCCCTCCGGCGAGGCCAAGCGCATCGAGAGCGAACCGGCCGTGTCGGTGTTCAACGTCGGCGGCGAGTTCTTCGCGCTGGCTGACCTGTGCACCCACGGCGATGCCTCGATGGCCGACGGCTACATCGAGGATGATTGCACGGTCGAATGCCCGCTGCATTCCGCCCGTTTCTGCCTGCGCACCGGCAAGGCGCTCAGCCAGCCCGCCTATATCGACCTCGCCACCTATCCCATCACCATCGAGGATGGCGAGATCTACGTGACTGTCGAAGCCACGGAGGGCGCGGACTCGTGAGCCGTCTGGCCGGACAGGTTGCGCTGATCACGGGCGGCGGCTCGGGGCTTGGCCTTGCCATCCTGCGCCGCTTCGTGGCCGAGGGCGCCCGCGTGGGTGTGCTCGAGCGCGATGCCGGCCGCGTGGCCCAGCTCAACGCCGACTATCCCGATACGGTGGTGGCGGTGGAGGGCGATGTGCGCTCCTATGCCGACAATGCCCGCGCGGTGGAGGCTGTGCTGGCCAACTTCGGCCGCCTTGATTGCTTCATCGGCAATGCCGCGATCTGGGACCACGGCGCCACGCTGGTCGACCGCACTGGCGAGGAGCTGGAAAAAGGTTTCGACGAACTCTTCGCAATTAACGTGAAAGGCTATCTGCTGGGCGCCAAGGCGGCGGCAGAGGCGCTGATCGCCAGCGAAGGCTCGATCATCTTCACCCTGTCGAACTCGGCCTTCTATTCGGGCGGCGGCGGCCCGCTCTACACCGCCTCCAAACATGCGGGCGTGGGCCTCGTGCGCCAGATCGCCTATGAACTGGCGCCCAAGGTGCGCGTCAACGCCGTTGCCCCCAGCGGTATGGCCAGCGACCTGCGCGGTGCGGCGGCGCTGGGCCAGCAAGACCAGCGTATCATGGATTCCCGCTCGCCCGACGCGATCAAGGCCATCCTGCCGCTGCAATTTTTCCCCGATCCCGATGATTTCGTCGGGCCTTACGTGATGCTCGCCAGCAGAGACGATAACCGCACGCTGACGGGTGTTTTCATCAATGCCGATTGTGGCCTGGGAATTCGCGGCATTCGCCATGTCGCCGGAGGGATGAACCTGTGAGTCAAGTGCGCCTGATCTGTGCCTCGCACACGCCGATGATGGAATTCATCCATCCCGCTCCCGAGGTGGAAGCCGAAGCGCGCGCCGCCTTTGCCGATCTGGCCAAGGAAGTGGCCGCCTTTGATCCGCAACTGGTGGTGATTTTCGCGCCCGACCATTTCAACGGCTTCTTCTATGATCTCATGCCGCCCTTCTGCCTCGGCGTGCGCGCCAAGGGCGCGGGTGACTGGGATTACTGGGACGGCGACCTCAAGGTGCCCGAGGCGCTGGCGCTCGATCTTGTGCGCTTTGTGCAGAACGAGGGCGTCGATCTCTCCTATTCCTACCGCATGCAGGCCGACCACGGCTTTACCCAGCCGCTGGCGCTGCTGACCGACGATGTGACGCGCTATCCGGTGCTGCCGATCTTCATCAACGGCGCGGCCCATCCGCTGCCCCCTGCCCACCGCGCGCTGGCGCTGGGCGCGGCGGTCGGGCGTTTTCTGGCCGGTCGCGAGGAACGCATTCTCATTCTCGGCTCGGGCGGGCTCAGCCATGATCCGCCAACGCCCCAGATGGGCCAGGTTCCGCCCGAGGTGGAAGAATTCCTGATCGCCGGTCGCAACCCCACGCCGGAGGCGCGCGCGCGCCGTCAGGCCAATGTGGTTGCCAAGGGCAAGGCGCTGGCCAGCGGCGAAAGCAAGGGCGAAACCCTGCCGCTCGACGCCGAATGGGACGAAGGGCTGATCGTGGACTTCATGGCGGCCAAGCTGGAGCGTTTCCAGACCATGAGCGACGCCGAAATCTCGCAGCGCGGCGGTCGCGGCGGGCACGAGATCCGCGCCTGGATCGCCGCCTTTGCCGCCATGCAGGCGCTCGGCCCCTATCAGGCCAGCCGTCATTACTACCACCCGATCGACGAATGGATCGCGGGAATGGGGATCGTCTCGGCACAGCCGGCCTGATCGGGCCAGACCACGGATTTCAAACAACACCAGACCAAAACACGGGAGAAAAACAGAAGATTGTTGGGGAGATGAAGCCGCAGCGGGCCAGAGTCGGCCAAGACACCGACCAAAACTCTGGCGATGACTGCGGCGAACCGAATTCCTGCCTGTCCAGCGCGCCTGCCCCCCTCGGGGCAGGATTGCGCGCATGGGGGAGGCAGGGTCGATTTCGAACACCAGATCTTGAAGCAGCAGGTGCCCCGTCGGCGACCTGACCGATGACGCAGGCTGCTTCCTGTCCGAAAGCCTTGAGGGAGAGTATCCATGAAGACGCTTCTATTGCAATCGACTACGGGCCTTGCGCTCGCGCTGATGGTCAACGCCGCCCCGGCCCTTGCTCAGACCGCCGAAGCCCCGGCCGCCGCCGAGCCGACCTCGGCTGCCGACATCGTGGTGACCGCGCAGCGCCGCAAGGAAACCGCGCAGTCGATCCCCGTCGCGCTGACCGCACTGGGCGGCGACCAGATCGCCAAGACCGGCATCGTCAACCTCGCCAATATCGCGCCGCAGGTGCCCAACTTCTACTTCGGCAGCTTCGGCGCCGTGCGTCCGCAGCTCTATATCCGCGGCATCGGCACGCGTTCCTTCGATCCGGGTTCGGAAAGCTCGGTCGGCGTGTTCGCCGATGACGTCTATTATGGCCGCTCGTCGGGCTCGTTCGGCGCGATGAAGGACATCGAACGTATCGAGGTGCTGCGCGGTCCGCAGGGCACGCTCTATGGCCGCAACACTATCGGCGGCGCGATCAACGTCATCACCAAGGCCCCGACCGATCACCTGACCGGCGATGTGGAAGCCGGCCTGTCGAACTATGGCGGCTGGAACCTGTTCGGCGCCGTGGGCGGCCCGATCGTGAGCGACAAGGTGATGGTGCGCGTGGCGGGCTGGACGAACCAGCGCAACGGCTATTCGACCAACCTGACCACCGGCAACCGCTTTCAGGGCGTGGACAACACCGGCGGCCGCATCCGCGTGACGCTCAAGCCCGTCGACGGTCTGAAGATCGACCTTGGCGCCGACTATATGGTCGATGGCAACAAGGCCGCCTTTGCCGGTTTCAACCAGGGCACCTCGGTCAACCCCAACGCGGTGTTCTTCGCCAACGCCGCTTTCACCGCCACCCCGCCCAAGTCGCTCTACGAAGGCTATCTGGTGCATGATCCGGTGCTCAGCCGCCATGCCGAAACCTATTCGGCCAAGATCGACTATGCCATGGCCGATCTGTCGATCACCTCGATCACCGCGCTGCGCCACCTCGACAGCTATGACGGTCGCGAGCTGGAAGGCTCCTCGCTCGACGTGCTCCAGCAGCTCACCAACGAGCGCTCGAACCAGTTCACGCAGGAACTGCGCCTGACCTCGGCGCCCAACGGCGGCCTGTCCTTTGGCGGCAAGCTCGACTGGATTCTCGGCGCCTATTACTACCACGACGGCTCGAGCCGTATCGACCGCTTCCCGATGGGCGCCAACTGGGTCTATTATGCCACCACCACCAGCGCGGTGGACGTGTCTGCCTCGACCTATGGCGCCAACGCCTGGGCGCTGTTCGGCCAGGCCGCGCTGCATCTCAACGACAAGCTGACCGTGACGCTGGGTGGCCGCTATTCGAGCGACAAGAAGTGGGCCAGCCAGTCGGGCACCAACACCAACCCCGGCCTGCCGCTGATCGCCGTGCCTTTTGCCACGACGAACCACCTGTCCTCGGCCAGCTTCGATCCGCGCATCGTGGTGGATTACAAGCTGAGCCGCGACGCCAAGCTCTATGCCAGCTATTCGAGCGGCTACAAGGGTGGCGGCTTCCAGTATATTCCCTTCACGCTGGCGGTGGCCAACACCACGTTCCAGCCGGAATATCTGACCGCCTATGAAGCCGGCTTCAAGACCGACTGGCTGAACCGCAAGCTGCGCGTCAACGGCGCCTTCTTCTGGTATGACTACAAGAACCTGCAGGTGGCACGCATCATCGGCTCGGTCAGCTCGGCCACCCCGCTGATCGCCAACGCCGCCAGCTCGACCATCAAGGGTCTCGAACTGGAAGTCACCGCCCATCCGACCAAGACCACCACGCTGGGCTTCTCGTATGGCTATCTCGACGCGAAGTATAACAACTTCATCTACAACGCGACGACCGACTTCTCGAACACCACGATGGTCCGCGCACCCAAGCACTCGCTCAGCTTCAACGCCGAACAGCGCATCCCGCTGGGCGGCGCCAAGGAACTGACGCTGCGCGCCGAGTACAGCTACATGACCCGTCTCTTCCACGAGCCCGGTCAGGCCAACCCCGCCTATGGCGCGGGCATGCCGCTGACGGAAGAACCGGCCTATGGCCTGCTCAACCTGCGCGCGGGTATGGATATCGGTGCGGTCCGCGTGTCGGCCTATGTCACCAATCTGGCGGACAAGTCCTATCGCCGTACCATCCTCTATCTGCCCAACGGCTCCTCGGTGGGCTTCTCGGGCGAGCCGCGTCTCTATGGCGTCTCGGTGGGTTACCACTTCTAAGAACCCTGCCCCGCCGATCCGGCGAGGTACCGACTATGGGGGCGGCTTGCGGGCCGCCCCCATTTTTGCATCGGTCCCAACCCTGCACAACGGACTTTTCCGTAGAGCCTGTATCGCATGCTCTTCACGCAAAATTGCTAGTTTTCCGTCGGGATTTCTGGATGGGTGACAAGGTAATGTCCATATTTCGTCGGATGCCGCTGCTCTCGCTGGAGGATAGGGTCGCACAGGCCCTGTTCCTCCAGGCGCCTGATGGTATCCTCTTGATTCAGAACGGTGTCTTCACTGCGTGCAACACCGCCAGCGAAAAAATCTACGATCAGCCGCGCGAACGGATCATCGGCCGGACACCGATGGATTTTTCCGCCGCGACTCAGGGGGACGGCCGCCCCACCGAACAGCATGTGCAGGAACGGCTGGGCGAAGCCTTCGACAAGGGCATTGCCCGCTTTGAATGGCTCAACCGCAACGCGGCGGGCCAAACGGTCCGCATTCTGGTGACGCTTCTGCCCACGCGCATCGAGGGCGACAACGAGGTGTTGGTCATCGTCCAGAACCTCGCGGAAACGGCAGAGGTGATCGATACCCTGCGCGGTGCGCTCGACGAAGTGTCGCGCGGCGATTTGACATGCCAGTTGCACCGCCCGTTCCGCTCGGATTACGAAAGCCTGCGCGCCAGCTTCAACAGCACGCTCGAAGCGGTGTCCTCCTCGATGGGACAGGTGCTGGAAACCGCGCAACTGGTGGCCGCCGGGTCAGGCGAGATCCAGCGCGCCGCGCAAGATCTCTCCTCACGCACCGAACAACAGGCTGGCAAGGTGGAGGCGACCATCGAAGCCCTCCAGCAGATCGGCAGCAGCATGGTGGCCGCCGCGCAATCAGCGCAGGAAGCCAATACGCTGGTCGAAGCCACACGCAGCCGCGCGGAAGAATCGGGCAGCGTTGTCACCCGCACGGTCGAGGCAATGGCGGCGATCGAAGCATCCTCACGCGAGATTTCGGACATTATCAGTGTGATTGATGCCATCGCGTTCCAAACCAATCTTCTGGCGCTCAACGCCGGTGTGGAAGCTGCCCGCGCAGGCGACGCCGGGCGCGGCTTTGCCGTGGTGGCCAGCGAAGTGCGGGCTCTGGCCCAGCGCAGCGCCGATGCCGCCAAGGATATCAAGGCCCGCATTCAAGGTTCGGCCGCCCATGTCGCCAATGGCGTCGAACTCGTTACCGAAACCGGCAAGGCCCTGACCCGCATCGCAGAAGGTGTGAGCGACATCAGCGAACGCGTTGGCCAGATTGCGGTCAGCACCCGCGAACAGGCCAGCCGCATCCAGCATGCCAATGCCACCGTCAGCGAGATGGGCACTCTCACCCAAAGCAACGCTGCCATGTCCGAGGAAACCAGCGCCGCCGCGCGCGGTTTGAACCAGCAAAGTGATCTGCTGCTGGGCGAATTGTCGCGTTTCAAATTGAACGGGGCGAGGCAACAGCAAACAAATTCAGGCCGCAGGCGCGCTCGCGCGGCCTGAGCACCGCGCTGGCAGGCTGTTGTCGGCACAGTTGGCGTCGGGTGATTCGCAATGAAACGGCGCGCGAAAGCCGAAGCTATCGCGCGCCGAAAAGATCACGATCACGGATCACAAAGAGGCTTACCCTGTTTCTAGGGAGCCCCCTGCATTCCGCCATCAAACCCTGGAATTGCTTACTTCGACCAGCCGAAGGAGTGGCCAATGCCATCCCAGAAGCCGCGACCGACAGGACGCTGTGCAGACTTGCGAGTCATCAGATTTCTCCAACCATGACCGCCGTCACAGAGCGGTCTTGGTTAGAGTTAGCAAGACGTTAACCAAATGCAAGTGAAGATCTATTAACCATTCTCTCGTCGCGCTGACGCAGCAGGATACCTTCCAGCCGCCCCACAGGCGCCGGACGGGCTATGTAATAGCCCTGAGCACGATCACAGCGCAGCGTGCGCAGCATGGCCAGCGTCTCGGCATCCTCGACGCCCTCTGCCGTCACCATATGGCCCAGTGCATGGGCCAGCGCGATGGTCGACTTGATCAACAACTGGTCGCGCGAAGAGGTTGCGAGACCCATCACGAACTGGCGGTCGATCTTGATCTCGCTGAGCGGGATGGCGCGCAAATATTCGAGCGTGGCATTGCCCGTGCCATAATCGTCAATCGAAATGGCCACACCCAATGCAGCCAGCTGATCGAGATTGGCCTGATCACGCGCGGCATCCTGCATGCCAGCTGTTTCGGTAATCTCCAGCCGCAGCCGCGCCGCCGGAACATGATGGCGCTCCAGCAATTCGGCCACACGGGTTGTCAGGTCCTCGGAGCTCAGCATGCGGGTCGAGAGATTGACGCCGATCTCGAATTCCGGCTCGATCTCGATCATAC
This sequence comes from Novosphingobium sp. UBA1948, assembly GCA_002336765.1. Lineage (GTDB taxonomy): Bacteria > Pseudomonadota > Alphaproteobacteria > Sphingomonadales > Sphingomonadaceae > Novosphingobium. The sequence goes on from DDES01000021.1 coordinate 12,897, forward strand.
GCGCCGCATCGGCCAGTGCGCGGTCGAGCACATAATAGGTCAGCCGCTCGATGCGGTTGGCGGCCTCGGCCTGCGCGATGAATTCAACCGGCGAGATGGCGCCGCGCGTCGGATGGTTCCAGCGGGCCAGTGCCTCGGCGGCGACCACGCGCCCGCTCTCGAGATCAAGCTGGGGCTGGTAAAACACGTCGAGCGTGCCATCGTCGATCGCGCGGTCCAGTTCCGACATCAGCGAGAGGCGCCATTGCGCCTCGCCTTCGCCATCGCCTGGCGCGATCCGATAGACCTTGCCATCCAGCGCCGCCTGCGCAGCCGCGCCTTCGGCAGCATGGATGCGCTTGCTGGCCGGTTCGCTTACCCGCAGGTCGATGCCGATCGCCAAATCCAGATCAACCAGCGCCTCGCCAATGCGCACGCTCGACAAAAGCTTGGCCAAACCATCAAGATGCGAGGTCAGTTCGCTTTCGGGCAACACGGGCGTCTGCCAGTACAGCGTGCTGCCCTCATGATAGATGTCGCCGCGTGCGCCCGCCAGCCGCAAGGGCCGCGCCACCATTTCAAGCAGATCGGCAGGTTGAAGCGAGGGATAAGCGGCCAGAATCGTCTGATAGTTGCGGATCGCTAATGCGGCGACCGGCGCAAAGTCCTTTTCCACCACCTTGCGGAAGGCGCGCAGATTGGGCAGCCGCGATTCGGCATTATGCTCTTCAGCTTCATCGATCGCGTTGAGATTGTGCCCACGCACCGCCACCACCGTGTAGAGCAGAAAGGCGGGCAGGTAGTCGATCGTCATAAACATCTTGTCGGTGATGAAGGGCACCACCGCCATCATGCCCGCCGCACTGGTATGCAGCGTGGCCAGCGCCTTGCGGTTGCGCAGCAGCAAGGCGGTTACCGCCATCGCCAAGGCAAGCGAAAAGGGATAGAGCCACGACGGATTGGAAGGGTTGCCTTCCCGCAAGGTCTGTGCGCCCAATGCGTGGAAATAGACACCCGGCGTCCAACCCTGCCCGATCACCTTGTAGATATCGGGGATGCGGGTCGAGGTCGGCCCGATCACCACATCCTTGCCGCGCACGGCGTCGGCACGAAACCGGCCCTGCGCGACATCGACAAAACTGAGCGTTGGCACGCTCTTGGCGCGGATCGTCCAGTCGGGGCGATAGCGCCCTTCCGGCAAAGGCTTGATCCCAGCGATATGACTGGAAATCGAAGGCACGACCTTGCCGTCCAGCTTGCCGGAATAGTCGAGCTCCGACGACAGGGCGAAGGGCGTGATGTAGCCGTGCAGGCTAGTGCTTGCGGTGAAGGGACGATAGCGCGGATTGGGCGCGATCGTGTAACTGCTTTGTAGCGCGGGATCGACCACTGTCTCCACCCCGAAGGACACACGCTGCGGATGCCGCCGGACCGTGGCTTCCAGCGCATCGGCGCCGGCCGGATCCATCACATGCTGATAGGTGCGGTCGAAATAGACATGGCGCGCGCCCGCGGCCAGCAGGTTCTCGATAGCGGCCGAGTCATGCTTCTCGGAATAGTCGATCCCCAGAGTGTTGATCGAGGCGTCGTCCACCCCCACCACCACCACGCGGCCATCGGCATTGCGCTGGTGCAGCATGTTGCGCCCGCCACGGAACAGATCCTCAAGCGGTTCGGCAAAGGCAATCGCCCCGCATAGCGCCGTCATCAGCGTGGTCGAGACGAGAATCTGCGCGCGCGAGGGACGCTGGTTGCGCTTCCAGCCCAGTTTGAAGGCCATCACCAGCCCTCCCGATCCGCCGTCGCAGCGATGCCACAGGCATCCTGGCGCACAGCAGGTCCGAGCAACAACCCATTGGAAAAGGCGACAAAAAGGAGCGACCGTATCGTCATGCTGCAATTTATAAAGGATATGTCCAAAGAAGTTATGAACGATAGCAGCCGGTACAATCGTCAAGGTTGGGTCTGGAGACGGCTTGCGCTTTGCCCTATGGCAGGGGTGATGAGCTCTCCTTCTATCCTGATTGTCGAAGATGATCCCGCGCTGCGCCTGCTGACGGCGCGAGCTTTGCGTGACTATGGCTATGATGTGAACACCGCCGCCACAGGCGCGGAAATGTGGGTGATGCTAGAGGGTGGCAAGCCCGACCTGATCGTGCTCGACATCATGCTGCCCGGCACCAATGGCATCGAATTGTTGCGCCGCTTGCGCAGGGAAAACGATACGCCGGTGATCTTCGTTTCGGCGCGCGGCAGCGAGGAGGATCGCGTGCTGGGGCTGGAACTGGGCGCGGACGACTATCTGCCCAAGCCTTTCGGCACGCGCGAACTGGCAGCGCGGGTAGCGGCTGTTTTGCGGAGGCACGGAGCAGGTCTGGCCGAGCCCGAAGGGTCCGCCAACAGTGGCGATTACAGTTTTGCCGGCCACCACCTGTCGCTGGCACGCCGCGAGTTGCGGGCCGACGATGGCACGTTGGTCGATCTCACCGGCGCCGAATTTGATCTGCTGGTCACCTTTCTCGAACAGCCCCAACGCGTGATCGCGCGCCACCGGTTGATCGAACTGTCGCGCATGCGCATGGTCGATTCCTCCGATCGCAGCATCGATGTGCTGGTGTCGCGCCTTCGCCGCAAACTGGGCGAAAGCGCGCCGATCGCCACCGTGCGCGGGGTGGGTTATATGTTTACCGCCGAGGTCAAGCGACTGTGAGGCAATGGCTGGCAAGACTGGTTCCGGCTGGCCTCACCGCGCGGCTGATCGCGATTGTCATTCTGGTGATGGCGCTCGATTTCGGCTCCAACGCGGTGTTCTTCCGCCGTGCCAGCAATTTCACCCTCAGCTCTGCCGATGCCTCGGCATTGGCTGAAAGGCTGACCCAGGCCGCCGATGCGATCAACGCCGCCCCCTTTGCCCAGCGCGCCGATCTTGCCCGCCGCCTGAGCGGCAATGCGCTGCGGCTGGAATGGCATGCCGACGCGTTCCAGCCGGTGTCTGGCGCGGTACTCTCGGGCCTGCACCAGCAATTGCTGCAGAAAGACCCCTCGCTGGCTGCACGCAATCTCCAGATCCAGCTCGCCGTGCTGCATCCGGGCGAAGGCCTGCACGGGGATCTGACGCTGGCCGACACATCGCATATGGTGTTTGTCGCCACGCCGCGCTCGGCATGGCCGCTGATGGCGGGGCATGTGTTCGATCTGGTGCTGCCCACGGCCACCTTTGCCCCGCTGGCGCTGATGCTGGTGTTCGCCTCGCTGCGCCCCTTGCGCGCGCTGGTGCGGGCCAGTCGCCGCATCGGCACCCCCCATTTCAAACCGCTGGAAGAGCGCGGGCCTGCCGAGGTCCGCCTGCTGGTACGCGCCTTTAACGCCATGCAGCGCCGCATCGACGATCTGTTCGAGGACAATACCAACACGCTGCTGGCCATCGGCCATGATCTGCGCACCCCGCTGGCGCGGTTGCAATTGCGGCTCGACAGCATGGCCCTGCCCGATGAGGAGCGCAGCGCCTTCGACGCCGATATCGACGAGATGCGTGATCTTCTCGCCTCGCTGCAGACCTTCATCGAGGCCGACAGCGCCGCCCCCGCACCCGAGCGGGTGGACCTTGCCGCGATGGTGCAAACTCTGGTCGATCAGGCCGAGGATCGCGGGCTGGAGGCCGGCTATCTCGGGCCGGACCGGCTGGTGGTGGTGACGCAGGCCGTGGCGCTGCGCCGCGCGCTGGGCAACCTTATCGAGAATGCGCTGCATTATGGCGGCTCGGCACAGGTGCGGATGGCCGAGGAAGCAGGCGAGATCCGCATCACCGTCGAGGACAATGGCCCCGGCATTGCCGAGGAGGATCTGGGCCGTGTGCTCCAGCCGTTTGTGCGGCTCGATGCCGCGCGCGAGCGTAACTCGCGGGGCATGGGACTTGGGCTGGCGATTGTCGATCGCGCGGTGCGCCTGCTGGGCGGCAAACTGACGCTGGCCAACCGCAGCGAGGGCGGATTGCGCGCCGAAATCGCCCTGCCCGCCGAGGTCTAGCCTCAAGTCCCGGGCTGCCAGCAACACTTTGTTACATTCGCGCAAGCCGCGCGAAAATATGCCTCCATAGAGATAATCCCGAAGCGTCCTTTCGCGGCGCAACCTGAACTCGGGGTATCTGATGCAATCAAAGGCCGGTTCCGGCGTTCTGTCCCGCCATGCCCGCAAGGCGGTGGCGATGCTCGCTCTCCCTCTGCTGGCGTTCCCCTTCTCGCCAGTGGCCCTTGCGGGCGAGGTCTATCCGTTGACCCGACTGGAAGACCTCGCCCGTGAGGCGAACCCCGCCTTGCAGGCCGCGGGCGCGCAGGTGGATGTCGCCAAGGCCGGCGTGCAAAGCGCCCGCGCCTTCCCCAACCCCGAGGTGGAATATCTGGCGGGCACCATGCGCTATCGTCCCGGCATCGCGGGCGGTGTCTCGGGCGCGGCAGACAGTGTCGGCGTGACGCAGGCGCTCGACCTGCCCTTTCGCCGCACCCCGCGCATCGAGGCCGCCAAGGCGGGATTGAGCGCCGCGCAGGCCGGTTTGGCAGCCTATAGTGCCGACTGGATCGCAGGGCTGCGGCTCGCCTATTTCGAGGCGCTGCGCCGCACCGCGGAAAAGACCATCGCGCAGGAAGACCTGTCGCTGATGCAGTCGGTCTATTCCAAGATCAGTCTGCGGGTGAAACAGGGCGACGCGCCGCGCATCGAACTGATCCGCGCCGAGGCCGATCTGCTGACCGTGCAAAAGAACGCGCAGGCCGCCACCCTGCGCGAGGAGCAGGCCCGTCTCGCACTGCGCGCGATGGTCGGCCCTGCCCTACCGGAGGATTTCCTGCTGGCCGGGTCGCTGGACAACGGCCTCNNCGAGCAGGCGCTGGAGGCCAACCCCAACCTAGCCCGTGCCCGCGCCGAGCTGGAACAGGCCCGCCATCGCCTCAACTATGAAGAAGCGGGGCGCCTGCCCACCATCGCGCTGCGCGCTACGCAGGAAAAGGACCGCGAGATGCGCCAGACCCGCGTGGGCGTCACCGTGTCGATCCCCCTGTGGGACCGCCGCCTTGGCCCCGTGCGCGAGGCACAGGCGCAGGCCGCGCAGGCCGATTTGCGGCTTGATGCGCAAAGCTTCGCGGTGCGCCAAAATCTCGATATCGCCCTGCGCCAGCATCAGGTGGCGCAGGCGCAAGTGACCGCGCTGGAGAATGGCGTCGTTTCCGCGGCCGGTGCCGCCGTTAGAGTGGCCGAAGCGGCCTACAAGGCGGGCGAACGCGGGCTGATCGACGTGCTCGATGCCCAGCGCGTCTACCGCTCCGCCCGCGCCGATCTGGTGGCCAGCCGTTTCGAACTGGCCGCCGCATGGGTCGAGATCCAGCGCCTTGTTACCCCGACCAATCCTGCCCCCGCCAATCCTGCTCCTGCTGCACGGAACCTTCCATGAAAAAGCTGCTCCCCCTGCTCCTTCCGCTGGCTCTGCCGCTGGCCCTTTCCGCCTGTGGCTCCGATGCCGACAAGGCCGCCAAGCCCGCACCGGTCGATCCCTTTGTGGTGGCCGCCGCGCCCGATCTCGCCAAGCGGCTGAAGATCGCGCCGGTCAAGCAGGTCCCCGTATCGGAAACCCTACGCGTGGCGGGACAGGTGGATTTCGACGAGAACCGCGTGGCCCGCATCGGCGCCACGGTCACGGGCCGCGTTTCCGCGATGCAGGGCATTGTCGGCCAGCGCGTCGCGCGCGGCACCGTGCTGGCGCAGATCACCAGCACCGATCTCACCGCGCAGCAACTGGCCTATGTCCGCGCCCGCTCGGCCTATGAGCTGAACCAGCGCAACGCCGAACGCGCCCGCACACTCTTTGCCGCCGACGTGATTTCCGCCGCCGAAATGCAGCGTCGCGAGGCCGAGTTCCGCGTCTCCGCCGCAGAAGTGCGCGCCGCCGCCGATCAGCTACGCCTGCTCGGTCTGTCAGGCGCTTCGCTGGGGCAATTGGGGCGCGGCGCGGTCAGCTCGGCTTCCAGCGTCACCGCCACGATGAGCGGCGTGGTGGTGGAACGCCATCTCGCGCTGGGGCAAGTGGTGCAGCCTTCCGACCAGTTGTTCGTGGTGGCCGATCTGTCCAAGGTCTGGGCCGTGGCGCAGGTGCCCGAGCAACAGGTGCGCTATGTCCGCGCAGGCCAGAATGTCACGCTCGACATTCCCGCACTGGGCACCAAGCGCAATGGCAAGCTGGTGTTCATCGGCTCGACCGTCGATCCCAAGACCCGCACCGTGCTGATCCGCACCGAGCTGGACAATGCCGACGGCACGCTCAAGCCCTCGATGCTGGCCACCATGCTGGTCGAGGGCGAACCACAACCGCGCCTCACGGTGCCCTCTTCCGCCGTGGTGCGCGAGAATAATGCCGACTATGTCTTCCTGCGCGAGGGCAATGGCCGCTACCGCCTGCGCGCCGTCAAGCTGGGCGAGGACAAGGGCGGCCTGCGCGTCGTGCTCTCGGGCCTCAAGTCCGGTGATCCGGTGGTGGTGGACGGCGCCTTCCATCTCAACAATGAACGCAACCGACAGGCGATGGAAGGCCAATGATCCAGAGCCTCATCCGCGGCGCTCTCAACCAGCGCCTGATCGTTATCGTGGTGGCGCTGGTGCTGCTGGGCTTCGGTTTCCGCGCGGTGCAGAACCTGTCGGTGGACGCCTTCCCCGACGTGACCAACGTACAGGTGCAGATCGCCACCGAGGCGCAGGGCCGCAGCCCCGACGAGGTGGAGCGTATGGCCACCGTGCCCGTGGAAGTGGCCATGACCGGCCTGCCCGGATTGGTGGAGATGCGCTCGCTCAACAAGCCGGGCCTCTCGCTCATCACGCTGGTGTTCACCGAAAAGACCAATGTCTATTTCGCCCGCCAACTGGTGATGGAGCGTCTGGCAGAGCTGGGGCCAAAGCTGTCCCCCGGCATCGCGCCGGTGCTAGGGCCGGTTTCGACAGGGCTTGGCGAAGTCTACCAATATACGCTGGAAAAGCAGGGCGATGCAGGTCGCGCGCTCACGCCAGAGGAATTGACGCAGCGCCGTCAGGTGCAGGACTGGGTGGTGCGGCCCTTGCTGCGCTCGACCATGGGTGTTGCCGAAATCAACTCTCAAGGCGGCTTCCCGCGCCAGTATCAGGTGCTGGTCGATCCCGACAAGCTGCGCCACTATGAAGTGACCGTGGCCGAGGTGTTTCAGGCCGTGGCCCGCAACAACACCAATGCCACCGGCGGCACATTGCCCCAGTTTGCCGAACAATATCTGATCCGCGGGCAAGGTCTGGTGAAGAGCGAGGAGGACCTGCGCTCCATCGTGATCCGCGAGAACGCCACCCAACCGATCTATCTGCGCGATGTGGCCGAGGTAAAGATCGGCGCGGGCGTGCGCGAGGGCGCGGTGCTGAAAAACGGCACCACCGAAAGCGTGGGCGGTGTGGTGATGATGATGGCTGGCGGCAATGCCAAGAAAGTGGTCAGCCAGATCAAGGAGAAGGTCGATCTTATCAACTCCAAGGGCCTCTTGCCCGACGGATTGAAGATCGTGCCCTATTACGACCGTTCCGAATTGGTCGACGCCGCGCTGGGCACCGTCACCAAGGTGCTGATGGAAGGCATCGTGCTGGTGGTGGTGATCCTGTTCCTGTTTCTGGGTGATATCCGCTCCTCGCTGATCGTGGTGGCGACGCTGGTGCTCACCCCGCTGCTGACGTTCATGTGCATGAACTGGCTGGGCATTTCGGCCAATCTCATGTCGCTGGGGGGCCTGGCGATTGCCATCGGCCTGATGGTGGACG
>DDES01000021.1:20717-21943 GCA_002336765.1 Novosphingobium sp. UBA1948
CGTGTTCCTGCCGCTGATGACGCTGGAGGGCATGGAGGGCAAGATGTTCGCGCCCTTGGCCTACACCATCGCCATCGCGCTCGCCATCTCACTGGTGCTCAGCCTGACGCTGACGCCGGTGCTCTCCACCTATCTGCTCAAGCCCCCCGCCCATGACGGCGACCATGACACGCGCCTGATCGCATGGATGAAGGCCCGCTATGTGCGGATGCTGGGCTGGGCCACCAACAACGAGCGCAAGACGGTAACCTATGCGCTGGTCGGCTTTGTCGCCACCGTCGGCCTGTTTCCCTTCCTCGGCACAGCCTTCATTCCGGAAATGAAGGAAGGTTCGCTGGTGCCCGGCATCAACCGCGTGCCCAATATCGCACTGGATGAATCGATCCGGATCGAGATGGAGGCCATGCGGCTGGTGATGCAAGTGCCCGGCGTGAAATCCGCCGTGTCGGGCGTCGGCCGCGGCGAAAGCCCCGCCGATCCGCAAGGCCCCAATGAATCCACCCCCATCGTCAGCCTGAAGCCCCGCGCCGAATGGCCCAAGGGCTGGAATCAGGACGATATTGCCGATGCCATGCGCGAGAAGCTCAAAGCCCTGCCGGGCATCCAGATCGTAATGGCCCAGCCCATTTCCGACCGTGTGGACGAAATGGTGACCGGTGTGCGCAGCGACATTGCGGTCAAGGTGTTTGGCGATGATCTGGATGATCTGAAAGCCACCGCCGAAGCCATCGCCCGCGTCGGGCGCGGGATGCAGGGCGCCGAGGATATCCGCATCGAGAAGGTCTCGGGTCAGCAATATCTGTCCATCGACATCGACCGGCAGGCCGTGGCACGCTTTGGCCTGAATGTGGCCGATGTGAACGAGTTGATCGAAACCGCCGTGGGCGGCAAGGCGGCCACCGAGATCTTTGAAGGCGAACGCCGCTTCCCCGCCGTGGTGCGCCTGCCGGTGGACCGCCGCAACTCGATCGAGACGATCAGCAACCTGCTGGTCTTTGCCCCCGGCGGCGCCACGGTGCGTCTGGCCGATATCGCCAAGATCGGCGTGGTGGATGGCGCCGCACAGATCAGCCGCGAGATGGGCAAGCGCCGCATCGTGGTGGGCATGAATGTGAAGGGCCGCGACCTTGGCGGCTTTGTGGCCGAGCTTCAGCAAAAGGTGGAGAAGGACGTCAAGCTGCCCGAGGGCTATTACCTTGAATGGGGCGGCCAGTTCCAGAATATGG
>DDES01000235.1:0-4246 GCA_002336765.1 Novosphingobium sp. UBA1948
GGCGGGCGGAGCGGTGGTGCCCTGCGGCGCGCCAGCCACCGGCTGGGTCTGCACCGGCGGCGTGTTCGACAGCACGCCGGGCACACCGGCGGCGGTTTGGGCGCCCGGTTGCTGGCTCTGCTGGCTGGTTTCGCTGCGCACCACGCCGGTCTTGTCATAGGTCTCGCGCGCGGAGGTCACCTGCTGCATATCCAGCTCGACCTGAATCTCGCTCGAGAAATTGCCATCGCCCAGCATCGGGGTCAGCAGGGTGGACACCTGTCCTTGCAGCTTTTCCTCCAGCCGCGCCTGCATCTCGAGGCGGTCGGCATCCTGCCCGCTCTTGTCGGTCAGCAGGCGGCCGCGCTGATCGACGACCTTCACCGCATCGGGCGTCAGGCCCGGCACGCTACCCGCCACCAGATTGACGATGGCCTGCACCTGCGATTGCGAAAGCTGGCGCCCGTTGGCCAGCCGCAGCATGACCGAGGCAGAGGGCGCGATCTGGTCGCGCACAAACACCGATTTCTGGCCCTCGGCCAGATGGACGCGCACAGCCTCGACGCCTTCGATCTCCTTGATCGAAAGCATCAGCTCATGCTCCTTGGCGGCGCGCAGACGTTCATCTTCCAGCGCGCGGCTGGCACCCATCGGCAGCTTGTCGAGACTGTCGTTGGCGGTGTCGGGCATCGAGAGCGAGCCGTTTTGGGCCACCACCATGCGCGCCTTGTAGACATTGGCCTCGTCCACGGTCAGCGCGCCGGTGGTGCTGTCGATGCTGTAGGGGATCTTGGCCCCGTCGAGCGCCTGCACCACGCTGGCGCGCTCGCCATCGTCGAGGTGGGAATAGAGCACGCGTTGCGGCGCGGGGGCCAGCATGCCCCATGACAGCGCGCCCGCACCCAGCACAGCCACGCCCGCAAACCACGGCAGCGCCTTTTTGACCGCAGCCTGCGCGAAAAAGCCGCGCGCGCGCTGCGGGAAAGCGCCGCCTGCCGGATCGGTCAGCGGCGCCAGAAGCGAGGTGTTGGCATCAGCCACAGGCACAAGCTCGGCCATTTATCAGACCCCCATCTTCATGATGTCCTGATAGGCGGACAGGAGTTTGTTGCGGACTTGCAGCGTGGTTTCGAACCCGACCGAGGCTTCCTGCCGCGCCAGCATCACCTTGGCGACATCCTGCGTCTGGCCGGTTTCATAGGCAGAGGTCAGTTGATCGGCGCGGCTCTGGCTGGCGTTGACGGAATCGAGCGCGCTTTTGAGCGTGCCGGTAAAGCCGCCTTCACTGGCCGTGCCGCTGGCCTGCGCCTGCGGGGCGTGGACCTGTTGCAGGATCTGCGACTTGTCGATGACCTGTTGGCGCAATTGCATGATCTCGCGCAGCCCTGCCGCGTTGGAAAAGCCTGCGCCTCCGATGCCGCTGATACTCACCGGCGACCTCCACCCACTGCCACCGGCATACCGGCCTCACGCATCGAGGCGAGGCGGTAGCGCAGGGTGCGTTCCGAAATGCCGAGCTGGCGCGCGGCGGCGAGACGGTTGCCGCCACACGAGGCGAGCGTTTCGAGAATGGCCTTGGCCTCGCTGATCTGGACGATATTGGCGAGGCGGCGCTGCGGCGCGCTATCGGCGGCGGGGAAGGCGCCGGTCACCACATTGTCGCCATAGATGACAGGCTGCACAGCCTCGCGCTCGATCAGGCGGGCCGCGCCGTCGAACTGGATATGCTCGGGGCGGATTTCGCCGGTGGCGGCGCCACCGATCCCGTCGGCCAGCAACAGCGCGCGGCGGACAACATTCTCCAGCTCGCGCACATTGCCCGGCCAGCTGTGCTGGCGCAGCAGGTGCAGCGCGCCTTCGCTGATCCACGGCATGGTTTTGCCTTCCGGCGTGTGGCGCATGGCCAGCGCGAAAGCGAGCGGGGCGATGTCCTCGATGCGCTCGTGCAGCGGCTTGAGCGTGAGGGGGAACACGTTGAGGCGATAGAACAGGTCGGCACGGAAACGCCCGGCGTCCACCTCTTCCTGGAGCCGCCGGCTGGTGGCGGCGATGATGCGCACATCCACGCTGATCAGGCGGTTCGAGCCTACCGCTTCGATCTCCTTCTCCTGCAGGGCACGCAGCAGCTTGGCCTGCAGGGCCGGCGACATGTCACCGATCTCGTCGAGGAANNACCTCGCCTTCCTGAAGCGCGCGCAGCAGCTTGGATTGCAGGCTGAGCGGCATTTCGGCGATCTCGTCGAGCAACAGCGTGCCGCCATCGGCCGCGCGGAAGAAGCCTTCATGCGCATTGGTGGCGCCGGTGAACGCGCCCTTGGTATGGCCGAACAGCAGCGCTTCGAGCATGGCTTCGGGCATGGCGGCGCAATTGACCGCCACGAAGGGGCCAGTGGCGCGCGGGCTGCGGTCATGGATGAAGCGGCTGAGCACTTCCTTGCCGGTGCCGGTCGGGCCGCCCACCAGCACGGGGATCTCGCTCATGGCCAGACGTTCGGCCAGCGCCAGCACCGAAAGGCTCTCGGGGTCGGCAGCCACCGGCAATCCGCGCGCGGCGGCGCAGGCCACCATGGCGGCCATCGCGCTGTCCCCTGCGGGATCGGTGTAGGTCAGGGCGAAATGCGGCGCCTTCATGCCGCGCGGGGTGGCAAGACGTTGCAGCGCGGGCTTGTCGCCCCGTGCCAGCACCAGCGTGGTCATGTCGGACGGGGCCTGCGCGCGGTTCACGTCGGACAAAGTCTCGGCATCGGTCAGCGCGAGGGCATAGCTGTCGCCCAGCGTTGCCAGAATGGCGCTGGCGCGATGCACGAGCGGCGTGTGACGCTGTGCAAGGCCCTGTTCAAACGTGATCCCGTTCATGTCTCTCGTAGTCCCCGGTGTTAACCATGTCTCGAGAGAGTTTTTGCGCCTTCAACGTCAAACGAGGCGGTAATTTAAGGCCTCGGAAAAACACATATTTTGCAGGTTTTTGCCGCCCGATTTCCGGCAAAAAGTAAATCCGGGCACCCAAACCGGCAAAAATTTATTTCCGCAGGGGTTAAAAATCCGCCCGCCTTGCCGTTACGCGAGTGATGCGCGGGATAAATCTTAACGCGCGGGCAATGGGCGCGAATCATCTTGAGGAAAGCGGCAAGCCCTTGCCAGCAGGGCTTTTCCCTTTTTCGAACAGAATTTGATCCACCCCTTAAAAACCCGATCCGCCAACCGCTCTAGTGCTTGGCAGCCACGACCATAAGGGCCGGCAGGCTGGCAAACACCGGATTACGATCGGGAGTAAACCATGACTGTCATCAACACCAATGTGAACGCCCTTCAGGCGACCAATGCTTCGAACACCGCCGCTTCCATGACCAGCCAGGCGATGACCCGCCTGTCGACCGGCAAGCGCATCAACTCGGCCGCTGACGACGCTGCCGGCCTTGCGATCTCGACGTCGATGACCTCGCAGATCAACGGTATGAACCAGGGCATCAAGAACGCCAACGACGGCATCTCGCTGGCCCAGACGGCTCAGGGTTCGCTGACCGAAGTGACCAACATGCTGCAGCGCGTCCGTGAACTGGCCGTTCAGTCGTCCTCGGGCACCTACCAGAGCTCCGACCGTTCGGACATGCAGCAGGAAGTGTCCTCGCTGAAAACCCAGATCACCTCGATCCTGACCAACACCAAGTTCAACGGCAACGCGCTGTTCGGTGTCGGCGGTTCGGGTTCGGCCGCTGGTCAGAGCTTCTCGATCCAGGCTGGTGCCAACTCGAACGACACCGTCACGCTGACTTCGGACGGCATCGACTGGACCGCCAAGAAGACCAGCCTCGACGTTTCGTCGGCCGGCGCCGCTTCGGCCGCCATCGACGTTGCCGACACGCTGCTGCGTCAGGTTTCGACTGCTTCGGCCGGTTTCGGCGCTGGCCAGAACCAGCTCCAGTCGGCGGTCAACAACATGACCAACGGCGTGACCAACCTGTCGTCTGCCCGCAGCCGCATTCAGGACACCGACTATTCGGCTGAATCGACCGCGATGGCCAAGGCCCAGATCCTGTCGCAGGCATCGACCGCGATGATTGCCCAGGCCAACCAGAGCCAGCAGAACGTTCTCTCGCTGCTCCGCTAAGCCTGGACCTAGAGCCGGTCGCGACCGTCCCCCGCGACCGGCTCCTTTCCTCAAAAGCCCGTCTCTTCCTTTGGGAAGAGGCGGGCTTTTGGTGTCTTTGTTGTAGGCGCGACACATCCGTGACGCGCCACGGCACCAGCCCTCTCCCCCTGCCCTACC
>DDES01000235.1:4252-17389 GCA_002336765.1 Novosphingobium sp. UBA1948
AAAAACCCCCGCGCCGGTTCATTCCGGCGCGGGGGTTTGGCATGCAACTTGTGGTGAGAGGTTCAGCCTTCGCGGCGCACCACGGGGCGGAACACGAAGACCATCAGCATTGGCGTGTCGTCTTGCACTTCAGGGGGCTGGATGAAGGCAAAGCCTGCCTGATGATCGCAGCGCCACAGATTGGGCGCCATTTCGGTGATCCCGTCCAGGATCGCGGAGAGAGCAACCTCGCGTTCGTGCGTGTCATGTTTGCCCTCAAGGAACTCGCCCGTGGGCAGCGCCGAGATCGAGCTGACCTCGACCCATTCGAAAGGCCCGCCCAGCTGGATCGCGGCGGAAAACTTGCCGGCGCCCATCGGCACGCACAGGGCATAGAAGCCGTCATGCGTTGCCTTGGCGTGGAACGTGGTCTGCACCGTATCCTGCGCATCGGCGTAGATCACCGGCACAAACACGCCATCATTGGTGAAGTCCGAAAAGGTGAGCGGCAGGGCAAAGCGGCTGGTGGCGAAATGGGCAAGGCGGGTGGCCATGCCTTCCTTCGCCAGTTCGGCGGGCAGATACATGCGCCGCGCGCCCTTTTGATAGAACAGGCTCTGCTGACGCAATCCGCGCTTGGCGATCGAGGGGTCGAACAGCGCGAGCGTCTCGTCGGTGCCGAGGTTCACGTCATGCTCGAAAGCCTCGAACACGCGCAGCTCATAGTCGAGCGGCATATACATCAGGCGGGTGAGCGTGGCGGCGCTGGCGCGGCGCCACAGGTCGGCCTCGTCGGGCCGATCCACGCGCTGGATGAAATCCTGATGGTCGGCGGCAAAGGCGAGGCAGCCCTGCTGCACCCGCTCGCGCACCTCGCTCTGGTGCTGCTTGATGTCGTTGCTGCGGCGGATCGGGGTGCCATCGGCGCGATAGCCGATCACCGATCCGATGGCGCGCGTGCAAAGCTGCTCCACCACCGCCACATTGGCCGACATGGCGTTGAGCGCGACGACATCATACTGCGCCTCGTCCATATAGCCTGCCTTGTCGAGGCCGGTCACTTCGGTTTCGCGCAGGATCAGATAGCGGCCCGCCACATGCACTTTGAGCGCATCGGCAATCAGCGCATCGACGCTGTTCTGCACCGAACCGTTATAGCCCAGATCGACCAGCATCAGCGTATCGCCCGGCTGGGGATCGGCGGCGGCGCGGATATGGGCGATGATGCCATCGGCCATCGCTTGCGCCGCCTTGCGGGCGGCCTTGCGGTTGGTGTCCTTGCGCATATGGGCCAGCAGGTCGAGCGTGCCCTGCAAGGGCGTCTTGTCCTTGGTCAGCCGGTCCACATCGCGCGGATCGAGCAGCAACTGGCGGGCGATGATGTCGGGGACCATGCCGACCGACACATCGATATATTTGCGCATCACCGCCTCGTTCACGAAAGAGGCGGCGGTGGAGGTAAAGCGGCTGATTTCCACGGCATGGGCATGGGGATCGGCGCCGATCGCCTCGTGCACGCGCAGCGGCAGCCAGCCATCGCGCATCAGGAACAGCCAGTGGACCGTGCCACCGCGCTGCTGTTGCAAGGCTTCCGCCTCGGCGCGCAACCAGCGGTCAAAGCCGGTGAAGACAGGGCCAAGCACGGCGTAGCCGATATGCTCGGCCTCGCCCGCCATCTGCGGCGAATTGGCGGCGATGGGCGCGCGATGCGGCTGGGGCGCGCCCAGCCTGCCATTGGCCTGTCCGTGGATCAGCGCCGAAACGCAGGATTCCAGCCGCAACTGCTGTTCGATTTCCTCGCCGAACTGGCGCAGGTGCAGCGTCTGGACGCCGAAGGGCGCCACGCCGCCAACGTCGGCGCCGTGGTTGTCGCCGATATGCAGGATCTCGGCAGGCTTCCACTTCACCTTCTTGAGCACATCGCCATAGAGCCCGCCCGCCTTGGGCTTGCCATAGGTGGAGGAGCAGAACACGCGGTCGATCATCGCCGCGACATCCGCGCCCGCGGCGCGCCCGATCAGCGCCTTCAACTGCGCGCTGTCGAGATAGGTGTCGGACACGATGAAGATGGTCATGCCGCGCGCCTTGGCCGCGCGCATCAGGTCGATGGTGGGCGCAAAGCCATAGCAATGGCGCGCTTCGGCATCCAGTTCGACCTCGATGGCGGCCTGCCGCTGCTTGGTGGTCGCGTTGGGGAGAAGGTTGGCATAGATTTCGGCGATGGGGATGTCATGGCCGCGCCCGTTGGCGATCGAGGCATGGCGGGCCAGCCCCTCGGCCTTGGCACGCTGCATCGGCGACATGCCCGGCAAGGCCCAGAACAGATCGGTGGGCGCATGGCAATCGCGCCACAGCAGCGTGTCGAAACAGTCGAGGCTGAGCACCTTGGCGTCGGGGAACCAGTCCAGTGCGTGGGGCAACTGGTGGGGCAGGATGGCGCTGGGCCGCTCCTGCGGGTTCAACGCGCGCAGCGCGGAGAAATCGGGCTGCGCGTCCTTGAGCAAGGCGTGATTGATCGGCGCGGTCATCGTCTGGTCTTTCGTCCCTCAAAAGACCGGAGGGGTGGGTTTCCCGAAACACCCGTATGGCGCGACGTGTCCCACCCCGTCGGCTTGATGGGTGCAAGGTTTAAGCAAACATGGTGAAAGCAGCGTTGGGGAGGAGCTAGGGGAAAACGCGTTATTGATTGGTGCGCTTCAGGCATCCGCCTGAAGCTTGCGGCACCGGCCCTCTCCCCCTGCCCTACCACCCNNGGCAGGGGGAGAGGGCCGGTGCCGTAGGGAAAACGCGGAGGCGTTTTCCCCACTACTGATTGGTCAGCAATACGGTCATGCGGCGGTTGCGGGCGTCGGTGGGATTGTCGGCCACCAGCGGTTCGCGGTCGGCCACGCCCTCGATGCGTTTGAAGCGGTCCTCGGCAATGCCGTTGCGCATCATCTGCTGGCGGGTGGCTTCGGCGCGACCTGCCGACAGCGACCAGTTGTTGATCGCCGAGCCGGTGATGCCATCCCCGCGCTTGTATTGCAGACCATCGGTGTGGCCACGGATGGTGAAGGCACCCGGTTCGTCGCGCAAGGCGGCGGTCAGCGCGCTGAGCAATTGCACCGCATCGGGGGTGAGCACCGTGGTGCCCAGACGGAACATCGAGAAATCGGCGTCGTCCACCATATCGATGCGGATGCCGTCGGGCGTGGGTGTAACCTTCAGGATGCGCGCCAGTTTCTTCAGTTTTTCCGTGGCCGACATGCGCGCGATGATCTTGGCGCGCACATTGCTCGCCTTGTCGACATTGGCGCCGCCTTCCTTCGGGCCGCCGGTGGCGTCGCGCGGGATGGTCATGGCGCGGGTGCCGGTCTGGCCCTTGCGGTTGGGATATTTGTCGGGATCGGTCAGCGAGGAGCCGCCCAGAAAGCCGTTGGAGCCTGCCGCGCCTTGCTTCATCTTCACCAGTGTCGGGGTGAAATAGTCGGCAATGCCCTTGCGCTGCTTTTCGGTGGTCGCACCCAGCAGCCACATCAGCAGGAAGAAGGCCATCATCGCGGTCACGAAGTCGGCATAGGCGACTTTCCACGCGCCGCCGTGATGGCCGCCCGCAACGATGGTGACCTTCTTGACGATGATCGGGGCGGGGATGTCGTTCTTGCTGGGCTTTTTGGGCGGAGCCATCTGGATGTGCTCCCCTTAACGCCCGCGCAGCGCGTCGAGCAGTTCCGACAGGCCCGGGCGGTAGTCATGGGTGAGGCCCGAACGCGCGCTTTCCACCACCAGCGGTTGCGGCCAGCCATGCAGGCTCGCGATGATCACCTGCTTCACGCAATGGAAGATCTGCTCGTCAGCCTCGTTGACCTGCTTCAGGCGACCGGCCATCGGGCCCACAATGCCATAGGCCAGCATAACGCCCATGAACGTGCCCACCAGCGCCGAGCCGATCATCGCGCCCAGCACGCTGGGCGGCTTGTCGATCGAGCCCATGGTTTTCACCACGCCCAACACGGCGGCCACAATGCCCAGCGCGGGCAGGGCGTCGGCCAGATTCTGGATCGCGTGCTGGGGATGCTCCAGAGAGAGCAGATGCGTCTTGATGGCATTGTCCATCACGTCTTCCACCGCATGAACCTCCAGCGTGCCCGACGACACCACGATCAGCGTCAAGGTGTCGCAGATCAGCGCGGTCAGCTCATGGTTGGCCAAAAGACGCGGATATTCGGCAAAGATCGGGGAATTCTTGGGATCCTGCACATGGCTTTCCATCGCCACGGGACCTTCGGTGCGCAACAGCTTCATCAGCTTGGTGGTCAGCGCGATAACGTCGATATGATCCTGCTTGTTGTGGCGCGCGCCTTTGAACACTTTGCCGAAACCTGCGCCCAGCGCTTTCAACCCATGCATGTCGTTGCCGATGATGAGCGCGGCAATACCCGCGCCGCCAATGGTCGCCATTTCATGCGGGATGGCCTCGAACACCGGGCCAAGCGCACCGCCCGTCATGGCGAAAACGCCAAACACCGCAGCAAAGAGGACGACCAAACCGATAACCGGAAACATGGTTAATTACCCCGGACAAGAGAAAACCCGCGGCCCGCAAGGGGCCTGCGGGCGATTCAGTTCAACATCGAGAACAGCGAGAGATTGGCGAGTTTGACGAAGCTGGCCTGGCTGGCCTCCAGCACGGTCATCTGCTGGCTGAGCATGGCGGCGGCGGCGGTAACATCCGTGCCGCCCACCTTGCTTTCCGTGGTGGAGCGCTGGGTGGCAAGGCTGGTTTGCATGTTTTCGCTGGCGGTGATCCACGCAAGGCGGGCGCCGACCACCGTCTGGCTGGTCGAGATCGAGTCGAGACCCGCCGNNCATCGAGCGAGGCGTTGGCCGCAGCCACCGCCGTTGCCGTCGACGTCGGGTTCTGCAGTGCCTCGGCCAGATTCTTCACCACCGAGAGCAGGTTTTTCGAGGCTCCGCCCGAGGTATAGTCGAGAAATTCAGGGCCGGTGACGCCCGAGGTGACCGTCAGCCCCGGCCCCAGCGACAGGGTCGCCGCGCTGGACGTGCCGTTGTACTGGAGCGTGCCCGTGCCGGTGCCGTCATCGCTATAGGCCAGACCCGCGCCCTGCCCGCCGAACAGCGGGTTGCCGCTGCCGTCCCTGGTGTTCGCAAGGCTCAGCAGGTTCTGGTAATAGCTGGCGATCTGGGTGCCCACGGCGGCGCGCTGGCTGGTGCTCAGGGTCGAACTGGCGGCTTGCGTCGCCAGCCCCTGCAAGGATGTCACGATGCTGGCAAATTCGCCCAGCGTGTCGTCGGTCTGCGTCAATTGCGTCTTGGCGGCCAGCGTCACCGTCTTGTCCGCACTGGCCAGTGAGTCCGCCGCCTGCATCATCCGCATTTGCGAGGCCGCCAGCGGATCGGTGTAGGAATGGGTCAGCTTATTGCCGGTGCTGATCTGCTGCTGGAGCGTGTTGGTCTGCTCGCGCAGCTTGGTCATGTTGAAGATGGCGCTGTCATAGAAGGCGCTGGTGCTGACACTGGTCATTTAATCCGCCTCCTTCACAGGCTGAGCAACTGGTTGAACAAGGTGGATGCTACCTGAATGACCTTACCCGAAGCCTGAAACGCCTGTTGGTATTTCACGAGGTTTGCCGCTTCGGTGTCGAGATCCACGCCCGACTGGTTGGCCAGTGTGGTCTTGGCGTTGTTGTGGATCGAATCCAGCGCGTCGCGGGTGATCGTGTTGCTCGAAACGGCGCTGGCCATGCCATAGAGCAGGTCGTTCATCTGCCCCGCGATATTGCCGGTGGAGAGCGCCGATTGCAGCGCGGTGAGGTTGGTGGAAATCTGGCTGCCCGCTGCCGAGCCGGAAGGCGCCGTGGCGATCTGGCTGCCGCTGGTGAGCGCCAGCGCCATCGCGCCAGCGCCAAAGGTGGCGCCCGAGAACATGATGGTGCCAGCGTTGCCGTTCAGATCCGCGCCATTGGTCTGCACGGTGTTGACCGCGCTCATCAGCGCGTTGGCGATACCGTCGAGCGAGGCATTGGCCGTGGCGGCGGAAGCCAGCACCTGTTGGTTGCCCGCCAGACTGCCGCCCGAAAGCGTCAGTGCCGCGCCATCGACGGTGTAGCTGATCGTGCCATCGCTGGCCAGGGTGCTGCCCACGGTGCCGCTGGTGCCGTCGGCCTTGACCAGATCGCGTCCGGCCGTGCCGCCCAGCTTCACATCCACCGTGTTGTTGGCGTTGATGGTGGTGGCAATGTCGCCATATCCCGACATTTGCTGGAGGATGGCGTCGCGCTGGTCGAGCAGGGTGGCGCGGTTGTTGAGCGGATCGGTGTCGCTGGAAATGCGCAGGTTGAGCTGGGCAAGGTTCTGCGCCAGCGTGTTCATGTCGGCCACGCCCGCGGCGGCGGTTTCCTGCTGCCCGGCCATGGCGCTGCCCAGCGAGTTATGCGCCACGTTGAAGCTTTGCGCCATCGTGCGCGCCGCTTCGAGCATATTGGCGCGCAGCGAGGAGTTGGTGGGGGCCGAGGTGAGTTTGGTGATCGCCGACTGGAAAGAGGTGATCGCATCGAACACGCCCGAATTGTCCACCGCATCGCTGATGTTGGACAGGCCCGTTACCAGCGTATCGGCGCGCGAGGCATCCGCATTGGTGCGGCGCACCTCGCTCTGCTGGAAGCTGTCGACGTTGCGGTTGATGCCCGCCATGCGCACGCCATATTGCGACACATCGCCATAGGAGCTGCGCGAATCCACTGAGGACATTTCCGCCAGATTGACGCTGCGACGGATATAGCCGTCGGTGCCGGCATTGGCGATGTTCTGGGCGGTGATGTCCAGCGCCGCGCGCATCGCCTTGGCGCCGCTGCTGGCGATCTGGATCATGTCGGACGCCATGGGATCAGCCTCCCTTCACGGTTGTGCCCGCCGTGGCGGCGGGTGTGGCAGCGGGTGTGGCGGCGGCGGTCATATTGGTCTGGCGCAGCAATTGCGCCTCGATCATCTTGGCAAAGCCCAGCGTACCCTTTTTCGCGGTGATGTCGGCAAAGCGGGCGTCCTGCATCTCGCGGAACGTGTTGACCCCTTCGCCCGACAGCATGCCTCCCGACAGGTCTGTCTTGCGCGCGGCGGCCAGCATCTGGCGGGTAAGGATCGCCTCGAACTGCTGGGCAGCCTTCTTGATATCGGCGCGGGTCGCGGCGGCGGCGGGCGCCGCGTTGCCGATAGCGCTGCTGGCGGCACTGGTCGCGAGAGCGGATGTCGTACTCATATCACCACCATCTCCGCCTTGAGCGCGCCGGCCTGTTTGAGCGCTTCTAGAATCGCCACCAGATCAGACGGCGTAACGCCCAAAAGATTAAGGGCATCGACGATTTTGGAGAGCGATGCGCCGCCCTTCACCAGCGCCACATGGGCCTTTTCCTCGTCCGCCGTGATCTGGCTGTTGGGGGTGACGGCGGTGCGGCCCTGACTGAAGGGAGCGGGCTGGCTGACGTTACGCTTTTCATCGATGCGCACGGTCAGCTTGCCGTGCGACACGGCGGCGGGCATCAGCCGCACCGCGCTGTTGATGACCACGGTGCCGGTGCGCGAATTGACGATGATCTTGGCTGCCGGTTCGGCGGGCGTCACATCGATCATTTCCACCGAAGCCAGCACCGAGGCGCGGTTGTCCGCCCCTTCGGGCAGGCGCAGCGCCACGGTCACGGCATCTTCGGCCGCAGCCATGCCGGGGAAACGGGCGTTGATCGCGTCGCGCACGCGCTGGGCGGTCATGAAATCGGCGCTGTTGAGGTTGTAGCGCAGCACCTCGTTGCGGTCGAAACCGGTGTTGACGGCGCGTTCGACGCTGGCGCCCTCGGCGATGCGACCGGTGGTGGGCACATTGACGGAAAGCTGCGAGCCATCCTTGGCCGCGATGCCAAGGCCGCCCACCGCCAGATTGCCCTGCGCCATCGCATAGATCTGGCCGTCGGCACCATAAAGCGGGGTCAGGATCAGCGCGCCACCGCGCAGGCTCTTGGCCTTGCCGATGGCGGAAACGGTGATGTCGATGCGCTGGCCCGGCTTGGCAAAGGCGGGCAGGTCGGCCGTCACCAGCACGGCGGCGGCGTTTTTCAGGCCCGGATTGACCGTGGGCGGCAATTGCAACCCCATGCGGCCCGACACGCCCTTCATCGCCTGCGTCAGATATTCGAGCGTATCGTCGCCCGTGCCATCCAGACCCACCACGATGCCATAGCCGGTGAGCTGGTTCGAGCGCACGCCCTGAAAGCCGCCCAGATCACGCACGCGTTCGGCATGGGCCGGCGCGGCCAGAAGGGCCAGCAGGAGCAGGGCAAAGCGGAGAATGCGGGCGAGCATGGGGGTCACGTCCTCAGAAAGGGCTGATGATGTTGAAGAATTTGGAGAACCAGCCTTCGCGGCCGGAACGCTGGATCGCGCCGTCGCCGGCATATTCGATGCGCGCGTCGGCCACCTGGCCCGAGAGCACCGAATTGGTCTGGTCGATATCGGCAAGGCGGACGATGCCCGAGAACTGGATCCACTCGTGACCCTGACTGAGCAACATGCGCTTCTCGCCCTTCACAAAGGCGGTGCCATTGGGGCGCACTTCGGCTATGGTGACGGCGATCGTGCCGTTGAACGCATTGGTCTGCGTGGCATTGCCCGAGCCGTTGAACGAGGATTGCGAGGCGGCACTGAGCGCGGCCTGCGACAGGTTGAGCGGGCCGAGCGTGGGGGCGGTGTTGGTGGCATTGCCGCTGCGCTGGGTCTTGCTGCCGGCGGTTTTGGTGCTGGTGGTGGTTTCCGAGAGCACCACCGTCAGCACATCGCCCACGCCGCGCGCCCGCGCGCCCGACACCAGCGGGGTGTAGCCCACATTGGCGGCGAAGATCGAGCCATCGGCGCGGCCCGTGTCCAGCGAAGGCGGCAGGGCGGGCGCGAAGGGGCTCGGCTTCTTCTCCTTCGCCTGCACAGGCGCTTGCGCGGGGGCGGCGAGGAGGAGCGCGATAACAAGGCTGCGAACAAGGGTCATGGGGATGCTCACGCTGGAGAATTACAGGGTCTGGTTGGCGTTCTTGAGCATCTCGTCGACCGAGGAGATCATCTTGGAATTGATCTCGTAGGCGCGCTGGCACTCGATCATGTCGACCAGTTCGGTCACGATGTTGACGTTGGAAGCTTCCAGATAACCCTGCGACAGCGTGCCGCGCCCCGCCGTGCCGGGCTGGCCGATCAGGGCCGCGCCGCTGGCGCCGGTTTCCTGATAGAGGTTGTCGCCCAGCGCCTGCATCGCGGCGGGATTGGGGAAATTGGCGATGGTCATCTGCCCGATCTGGGTCGCCTGTGTGGCGCCGGGCAGAATGCCGGAAATAGTGCCATCCTTGGCAATGGTGATCGAACTGGTGCCGGTGGGCACGGTGATCGCGGGCTGCACCACATAGCCGCTGGAATTGACGATCTGCCCTTCGGCCGAGAGGCTGAAATTGCCCGCCCGCGTATAGGCCAGATTGCCGCTGGGCAGCAGAACCTGAAAGAACCCCTCGCCCGAAATGGCGATATCCAGCCCGTTGCCGGTGGAATTCATCGTGCCCTGCTCGTTCACGCGCGTGGTGGATTGCACCGCCACACCCGTGCCCAGATTGAGCCCCGTGGCATAGACCGACTGGTTCGACGACTGCTGTCCCGCCACGCGGGCGTCCTGATAGGCGAGCGTGGCGAAATTGGCGCGGTCGCGCTTGTAGGCGGTGGTTTCCACGTTGGCCAGATTGTTGGCGATCACGCGCATGCGCGTGTCCTGCGCATCAAGGCCGGTGCGGGCGACTTGGAGGGCGGATGAGGTCATGGTTCAGATCCTATCAGGACGGAAGGCGCATCAGGGTGGTGGAGGACTGGTCGACATCCTTGGCGGTGGCGATCAGCTTGGTGCGGATATCGAACAGGCGCTGGGCCTGGATCATCTGGGTCAGCACATCGGAGGCGTTGACGTTGGAGGCTTCGAGCGAGCCGGGGATCACCTTGGCGGTTTCATCGGCGGGCAGCACACCGCCACCCACCACGCGAAACAATCCGTCCAGCCCCTTGGCGATGCTCGACCCCTGCGGATCGGCCAGCTTGATCCTGTCCACCGGCTGGGGTGGCAGGTTGGGCTGTTCGGGATTGGCGACCAGCACCGAGCCATCCGGCCCGATCGTCACCTGCGCATCCAGCGGCACGGTGATCGGGCCGCCATTGCCGATGACAGGGCGCCCGTCGCCGTTTTCCAGCACGCCCGTGGGCGAAACGGTGAGATCGCCGCGGCGCGTATAGGCCTCGCTGCCATCCATCGCCTGCACCGCCAGCATGGCATTGCCCTGCATGGCGATATCCAGATTGCGGCCCGTGGGGGCCACCGAACCGGCGTCCATCTTGGCGCCCTTCACCTCGCCCTCGGCCATGGCGCGGGCTTCCAGCCCATTGCCTTTCAGCGTGATGGGCGTGGTGTAGAGCGTTTCGGCCTTGAAGCCGATCGTCTGGGCATTGGCCATGTTGGACGCGATCACCCGCTCGCGGGTCATCGAATCCGCCATGCCCGATACCGCCGTATAGATCAGCCGGTCCATCGTTCACTTACCCGCGCAGGTTGATGACCGCGTCGGCGATCTGGGTTGCGGTGTCGATCGCCTTGGCATTGGCCTGGAAGAAGCGCTGCGAGGTGATGAGGCCAACCATTTCCTCGGCCATGTCGACGTTCGACGCCTCCAGCGAGCCGGACAGGATATTGCCCATGCCATTGGTGGTCGGCTGGAAATAGGATGCCGCGCCGGACAGGCCGGTGGCCTGCCATTGCTGGGTGCCCATCGGCAGCAACCCGCTGGGCGAGACGAAGGCGGCCAGCGCGATTTTGCCCACCGTGGTGGTGGTGCCATCGGCATAGGCGGCCACGATCTTGCCGTCGGTCTTTACCTGAACGCCGGCATAGGCCGCGCCCGCGCCGTTGACCTTGGGCAGATTGCCGTTCGAGGGCGTGGCGGCATAGGTGCCGGTGGCGCTGTCATAGGCCAGCACCTGAACGATGTTGTTGCTCTGGTCGACGATATTGCCGGTGCTGTCGGTCGTGAAATTGCCGTTGCGGGTGTAGTATACGTCGCCGTTGATCGGCGAGACGACGGTGTAGAAACCCTCGCCATTGATGGCCATATCCAGCGCCGAGCCGGTCGAGTTGATGGCGCCGGTCGAGAAGTTCTGGTCGATCGACTTCACCGTCGAGCCGATGCCCTGCACCAGCTTGGGGTTGGTGTAGGCGCTGCCCGCCACGATGTCGGAAAAGTTCACGCGGCTTTTCTTGAAGCCCGAGGTTTCCGCGTTGGCGAGGTTGTTGGAAATGACGTTGAGTTCGGTCTGGGCGTTCTTCAGGCCGTTCAGCGAGGTGGAGAGCGTCATGGTTGCGTCCTTCTAGCGGGATCAGGCGACAGAGATCAGGCGGTGGTGGTGCCGGTGGCAGCTTTTTGCGAGGCAAGGATCGCGTCGAGCTTGCCGGAAATATTGGTCAGCGAGGTGTTCAGCGTGTCGAGCGAGCCGAGGCTGGTCTTCATATCGCTGGCCGTGGTGTTCAGGTCCGAAATGCCCGACAGGGTGGAGAACTGCGCCATCTGGGCAATCATCTGCGTGTTGTCGGTGGGCGAGGTGGGGTCCTGATATTTCAGCTGCGTGGTCAGCAGGCTGATGTAATCCTTGAAGCCCAGCGAACTGGCGCCCGACTTGGTGGTGTTGGTGGTCGTACCCGTGCCCGACGAGGAGCTGGTCGACGACGTTCCGCTAACAGTGGTCATTATTTCATCCTCAATGTGTCGAGCATCAATTGCTTGGCGGTGGACAGGGCCTCGACCAGATTCTGGTACTGGCGCGAGGAATCGAGCATTTCGACCATCTCGGCATTCTCGTCGACGGGGGCTGCCCACACATCGCCATTGGCATCGGCCAGCGGATGGCCCGGGTCGTGCTGGCGGATGGGTGTCGCGGCCGAGCGGGTGACACTGGCCACCTTGACAGTGGACAGGCCGGTCTGCTGGTCGAGCTGCTGGGCGAAAACGGCCTTGAGCGGGCGATAGGCATCGGCCTCGGTGGCGCTGACCGTTCCGGCATTGGCGAGGTTCGAGGCCGCGGTGTTCATGCGCACGAGCTGGGCCGACATGGCGCGGCCCGCGACATCGAACACGTTCATCGGGGTGGAGGTCGGCATGGCTTACTCTCCCTTGATCGCGCGCTTCACCGTGTCGACCTTGGCCGTCAGGAAAGCGAGGGTGGAGGCATAGCCAACCGCATTCTGCGAGAAGGCGAGCTGTTCGGTGGACATTTCGACCGTGTTGCCATCCAGGCTGGGCATCACCGGCACGCGGTATTGCACATTGGCCTTGGCGGCTGTTTCGGTGCTGACGCCCTTGATGCGGGTTTGCAGCGCGGCGTTGAAATCAATGTCTTTCGCCTTGTAGCCGGGGGTCGCGGCATTGGCGATGTTGCTGGCCAGCAGCCCCATCCGCTGCGAACGCAACTCGAGCGCCATGCCGTGTACGCCGAAAAGGCCGGTATTGTTGGCAGCATCACTCATCAAACGGCTCCAGAGGGAAAAAGTCCTTGGCAGAGCCATGAAAGCAAAGCCCGTGCCAAACGCGCTATCGGGCCGGTTTGCGGGCCGGTTTGCGGGTCGGCCGACGCGGGCGGCAAGCGGGGCGGCAAGGGAGGGCGGCAAACGCCTGCCGGTGGGCGGCAAAAATTGGCCAAAGTTTGACGGGGAGGGGGGATGAATTTTGCCGCCCGTCTGCCGTTCTTCCCGTGTGGCAGCATTCTCGCGAGGCAGGCATGACATTGAGCAGCTTTTTCGAGCCGGTGACGGCGGCAATTGTCGTCGGTGGTACGCTGGTGGCGACCTTCCTGCGCTGTGGCACGGCGGATAGCGGTGCCACGCTGGGCATGCTGGCGCATCTTTTCACCGCGCCGCAGCGTTTCGAGGCTTCCTCGGTGCGCGCACGGCTGGCCCGCGTGGTGCAGGACATTGCCCGCGACGGCTTGCTGCGTGCCGAAACCCGCTCCACCGGCGACGCGGAATTCGATGCCGCGCTCAAGGCGCTGGTGGGCCAGCGCTCGATCGGCGCGGCCAAGGCGGTGCTGTCCGAGGCACGGGCCGAGCTT
>DDES01000235.1:17432-26552 GCA_002336765.1 Novosphingobium sp. UBA1948
CCCGCCGAGGCAGCGATCCGCACCCTGATGCAAGCCAGCGAACTGGCGCCGGTTTTCGGCCTTGCCGGTACGCTGATCTCGCTCTCCAGCCTGCCCGCCAACGGTATCGACCGCAGCGCCTATCTCTCGGCCATCGGCATGGCGGTGCATGCAACGCTCTATGGCCTGATCATGGCCAATCTGGTGCTGGCCCCGCTGGCGCGGCTGGTGGAGCGTCGCGCGCGGCTGGAAGAAGGCGCAAGGCAGCAGATCATGGACTGGTTCGAATATGAACTGGCCGCCGCCTTTCCGCGCCGTCAGGATGTGCGGGCAGGGGTGCATCTGCATCCCGCGCAATTCCATCACGAGCCCGACGGGCCCTATGCCGACGATGATCTCGACGCGCATCCGCTGCGCCGCCAGCGGGTCGCACCGTGACCATCCCCCGCCTGATCCCGCCGCCGCCCGGACCCCAGATGACGCGCACGGCGCTGGGCTGGCAGACGATGCTGGCCGATCTGGCGCTGATCCTGTTCATGGTGACCGCGGCCGCAATGGCCGATGCACCGGACAAGCCCAAGGCACCTGCCGCCGCTGCTAAGCCCGCCCCGAAACCACAGGCCAACGATCCCGCACGCTCGCAGCCGCTGGCGGTGTGGCGCGATGGCGATGGCGCGCCGGATCTGGCGGCATGGCTGGCGCAGGAACAGCCCGACCCGCGCCTGCAACTGACCATCACCCTGCGCTATCCGCCCGCCGCACAGGGGCAGGCACTGGCGCGCGGTGGAGAACTGGCGAAAGTGGCCAGCGCGCGGGGCATGGCGCCGCGGGTGATCCTTGAGCCCACGCCCAAGGCGCAGGAACTGGAGGCGGTGGCGGCGCTGGCCTTTGACCAGAGTTGATCCGGCGCTGGCCTGAAGGTCACAGCCCCAAATGGCACAGGTTTTGCTTCGTATTTCGTGATCGCGCATGAATGCGCCGGATGAAAGCCAAGACCAATGACCCTGCGCTCCTCTTTCCGTCTCCCCTTGCTGCTCTTGGCGGCGGGCGCTCCCTGTTTGTGGCCGGTGGGCGCTCAGGCTAGTTATGGCATGCCTTCCTCGCCCTTTGCCAATCTGGAGCAGATCGATGCCGAGGTGGCGGCCTTCACTGGCCATTCGGCCGGCCAGACGGGCGGGGCGGCAACACCGGTGGACCGGCGCCTGCGTTTGAACGCCTGCCGTTCGCCGCTGGCGCTGTCATGGCGCATGCCGCGCCGCGACAGCGTGCTGGTGGAATGCCCCGATGCAGGAAGCTGGCGGCTGTTCGTGCCGGTGCGTCAGGCCGAAAGCGGCGGGGCGACGGCAGTGGCGCGCGGCGAGTCCGTTTCCATCGCGGTGGTGGGCGAGGGTTTTTCCGTCAGTCAGGCCGGTGAGGCGATGGATGCGGGCGCGATTGGCGACTGGATTCGTGTGCGCGGGCTGAAAAATGGTCAGGCACAGGGCGAGGCGATGCGCGCGCGCATCACGCGGCCGGGCGAGGTTGTGGTCGAACTTCGCGATTGAGACCCGCAATTTAGATGGATAACGCGCGCTGAATCGCGGTTTCCTGTGCGTCCCTAGGCCTCAAAAACCGCAAAAATCTGCGAAAATTTTGTGATCGGCTCTTAAAGCTTTCCCGCCGTCGCCGTTCTGGCTGGTGTAAGGAAGTTAGGAGCAATCCCATGACCAGCATCGGATCTGGCCCTTCCCTTGGTACGGGGCCCAAATTGGAAGTGAATGCGGTTCGTGCCGTCAGCACGACCGATTCGCGTGCTGTCACCGCCGACAAGACCGCCGCCCAGCAGCCCACGCCGACATCGGCGCAGGGCGCGACGCAGGTGGCCACCACCGCGCTCAACGCGGGGCAGGTGCCGGTTGACACCGACCGTGTCGCCACGATCAAGAAAGCCATTGAAAGCGGGACCTATCCGATCCTGCCCACCAAGATCAGCGACGCGATGATCGCCGCTGGCCTGATGTTGCGAGTTGCCAAATGAGCCAGTCCCTCAGCCCCAACGATCTGCGCGAGACCCTGCGGCAAATGGTTGCCGTCTTGCAGGACGAGCGGCAGGCCTTGGCCGGTATGGACATGGACGGCATCATGGGCAGCGCGCTCGACAAGGGCAAGCTGTGCGGTGTGATCGGCGAGGGCGGGATCGAGGTCATCGATGATGAATGCCGTGGCCTGCTCGAGACCGCGCGGCGCCTGAACGAGGTAAACCGCCAGATTCGCAACCTTATTGCCGCCAATGTGGCCGCGCGACTGGAAGCGATCACCGGCAGCCCCGCGATCTATCGTGCGCGCTCGGCTTCGCCCGCGGCCTATGCCTACACCGGCGCGGGGCGCTGATTTCCATCGCCTGAGGCATTTGGCACGGGGGTTGCATTGAACAGACCGGAACCTTTTGTTTCGGGAGTTCGGCTTGAGCCTGCCAGACCAGACGGGCCTTTCGTGGCCTGCGATCAGTACAGCACAAAGCGGCACGTCTACGGGCGTGCGTTCGGCTATCGCGCGGGCGGCGGGTGCCACCGGCGTCGACTTCCAGTATCTCATGGCGCAGGCGCGGCTTGAATCGAGCCTTGATCCCAAGGCGCGCGCGGCCACCTCTTCGGCCAGCGGCCTGTTCCAGTTCACCAATGCCACCTGGCTGCAAACGCTGCAAAAGCATGGCGACATGCTAGGCGGCAACGCATCGACGCTGGCGGCGCTGTCCGATCCTTCGGCGCGCGCGCAGGTGTTGGCGCTGCGCTCCGATCCCGATGTCTCGGCGATGATGGCGGCCAGCCTTGCCGCCGACCATCAGGATGCGTTGTCGGGCGTGCTGGGGCGCCAGCCCGATGCCAGCGAACTCTATCTCGCCCATTTCCTCGGGATCGAGGGAGCGGGCAAATTCCTCTCCGCGCTGAACACCAGCCCCGACCAGTCGGCGGCGGCCTTGCTGCCCAAGGCGGCGGGGGCCAATCGCGCGATCTTTTTCGACGGCAATGGCACCCCGCGCAGCGTGGCCGATGTGATGGACCTGATCCGCGGCAAGATGAGCGGCGCGATGCAGGCCAATGGCGCCAGTGATGGCGCGATGGATTTTACCGCCATGCCCGCCAGCTTTGCCGCTGCCTCGCCAGAGGAGCCGTCGGGCGGGCCGATTGCCTNNGCGAATGGGCCGCCGCGCAGGCCGAGCTTGGACAGGGCCAGTCTGCGCCCCGATCCATGGCCGACACGCTGGCCGCCAGTTTCGGCGGCAACAGCGGCAGCGCGCCCGATTTCGTGCGCTCGGCCTACGACCGCTTCAAAAGTTTCGGCATGTGAGGATCGTTAAGTGAACAAGCTCCTCAATCTTGCCAACCCGTCCAGCTTCGCGCTGCCTGCGGGCATTCTCACCATCATCTGCCTGATGATCGTGCCGATACCGGCGGTGATGCTCGACCTGTTTTTCGTGTTCAACATCGCGCTGTCGGTGGCGGTGCTGATGGCGGCGATGAACGCGGCCAAGCCGCTCGATTTCTCCGCCTTTCCCACCGTGCTGCTGTTTGCCACGCTGCTGCGCCTCGCGCTCAACGTGGCCTCCACGCGCGTGGTGCTGGTGCACGGGCATGAGGGATCGGAAGCCGCCGGCCATGTGATCGAGGCCTTTGGCGCCTTTCTGATCGGCGGCAATTTCGCGGTCGGCCTGTTTGTCTTCATGATCCTGATGATCATCAACCTTGTGGTGATCACCAAGGGCGCGGGCCGCGTGTCGGAAGTGTCGGCGCGTTTCACCCTCGATGCCATGCCCGGCAAGCAGATGGCCATCGACGCCGATCTGGCCGGTGGCCTGATCACCGCCGACGAAGCTCGCGCGCGCCGCCGCGAAGTGACCACCGAGGCGGATTTCTACGGTTCGATGGATGGTTCGAGCAAATTCGTGAAGGGCGACGCGGTGGCGGCGCTGTTGATCCTTGGCGTCAACATCATTGCCGGTTTCTGCCTTGGCATGATCAGCCACGGCCTTTCCGCCAATGAGGCCGCCTCGCGCTATATCAGCCTTGCCATTGGCGACGCGCTGGTGGCGCAGGTTCCTGCGCTGTTGCTCTCGATTGCGGCTGCCGTGATCGTCACCCGTGTGACGGATAACCGCGACCTTGCGGGGCAGATCGGCGGGCAATTTGCCGACTCGCGCACATGGTTGCCGGTGGCGGGCATTCTGGGGGCGATCGGCATGATCCCTGCCATGCCGCAAACCGTGTTCCTGCCCGCAGCGGGCATGGCCTTCTGGCTGTGGAAGAAGCTGAAGGCGCGCGAGACAGCGCAGAAATTCGAGGCCGACAAGCCCGAGCCGGTCGCGCCGCCCGATCCGTCGAAAATCGCGCTGGACGAGGTGTCGGACCACACGCTGGTCACTATCGAGCTGGGCTATGGCCTTGTACCGCTGGTGGACGAGCGCCGTGGCGCCCCGCTGGTCAGCCGCGTGACAGGTGTGCGCAAGCAGCTTTCGCAGACTTTCGGCTTTATCGTGCCGCCCTTCCGCGTGCGCGATTCGCTGGATGTTGCGCCCAATGATTACCGCATCCTGCTGGGCGGCGTGCCACTGGGCGGGGCGATGATCCTGTCCGACAAGGTGCTGGCCATCGATGCGGGCGAGGCCAATCCGCAGGCGCGTCTGGCCGGAACGCCCACCACCGACCCCACCTTTGGCTGCCCCGCCGTGTGGATCGAACCCGCGCAGCGCGATCTGGCGATTGCCGAGGGCTATCTGACGGTGGATGCCAGCACGATTATCGCCACCCAGCTCAACCATCTGCTGTCCGAACGCCCGCAAGCCCTGCTCTCGCCCGACGAGGTGAAGGGGCTGGTCGAGGCGCTCAAGAACCGTTCGGCGGGTCTGGTGGAGACGGTCACCCCGTCGCCGTTGACGCTGGCCGCGCTTACCCGCGTGCTGCGCAATCTGCTCGAGGACGGGATTTCGATCAGCCATCCGCTGCCGATCTTCGCCAGCCTGTCGCAGGCCGTGCAGCTGACGCAGGACCACGACCGCATCATCGACATGGTCCGCGCCGATCTCGGCTCGATGATCGTGGGGCGGATCTGTTCGCCCACCGAGCGCCTGCCGGTCATCACGCTGGATGCACAACTCGAGGCGATGATCGCGGGCGGTATGGTGGATGCTGCCACCGGCCAACCGCTGATCGAACCCGATCTGGCGCGCACCATCGGCGAGCGCGTCGCGGCCATCGTGGCTGAACATGGTGCGGGCGCTTCGGTGGCGCTGATCGTCCAGCCGCGCCTGCGCCGTTCGCTGGCCGCCTTGTTGCGGCTGCGGGCGCCGGCCTGTGTCGTCCTTTCCATTGCCGAGCTGCCCGAAACGCAGCCGGTCGAGGTGATTGCCGTGGTGGGGGGTGAAGCACCGCCCCAGCGCGGCCTGCCTGCTCCCGAACATCAATCTGCCCGCCAACCCGCTGAAAGCATGGCCGCATGAAACATGATCCGAAATCCTTCGAGAATGCCACGCCGCTCGAAAAGCCGGCAAGCGTCCCGCGTGGGGCGGCGGCCAGAGCCTATGGCGGGGCGGCGCGTGCCTATGGCGGCGATGCGGCCGATCGCGTGCGGCGCTTTATGCCGATGGTGCGGCGTATGGCGTGGCATTTGCAGTCCTCGGGCCGCGACGGGATCGAGGTGGAGGATCTGATGCAGGCGGGATTGGTGGCGCTCACCGAATGCGCCCAGCGCCACAATGGCCCGGGCGAGGATGGCTTTGCCGCCTATGCCANNGCGGGTGCGCGGGGCGATGGTCGATCTGATCCGCCGCCATGTGCCCTTGTCGCGCGGGGCGGTCGAGCGACGGCGGCTGATGCGCGAGAAGATACAGGAATTGACCGGCAAGCTGGGGCGCGAGCCCTATGACACCGAACTGGCGGCAGGATTGGGGGTTACTTTGACCGAACTGGAGGCTCTTCGAAATTCATCTGAACCATTGCGGTTCGAAAATATCGACGACACCTATTCGGACAGCAATATGGCCTTTGCCGACGAGACCCCTGACAGCCTGGCTCTGCTGGCTGACGAGGAACTGCGATCCAGCGTGGCGGGCGCGATTGCCGACCTGCCCGAGCGGCTGCAATTGGTGATCCAGCTCTATTTCGTCGAGGAATTGAACCTTGCCGAAATCGCCGAAACCCTGTCGGTATCGATCCCGCGCGTGCATCAGTTGAAGGCGCAGGCGCTGGAAAAACTGCGCTCGGCGCTCAAGGATGTTGCCGAGATTCTGTAGCGCGGTGCGTTGCATGGCCGCCTGCTACGTAAGTCTTCCATTGCCGCGCTGGGCTAAGCCTGCTAACCGAGCGCGCTATGTCAGCCTGTGATACATGCGTGGTGCGGAACAAAGCTATTTGTTCCTCGCTCGATAAAGACGAGATTGGAACGCTGAACGCCATCGGGCGTCGGCGTAGCCTTGTGGCTGGCGAATCCCTGATCTGGGAAGGCGAGGATTCGGTCCTCGTCGCCAATGTGATCGAGGGCGTGCTCAAACTGTCCACTGGCACCGAGGATGGCCGCGAACAGATCGTGGGCGTGGTTTACCCGTCCGATTTTATCGGTCGCCCCTTTGGCGGTACCACCAACCATGGCGTGACAGCGCTGACAGATTCGCGGGTTTGTGTGTTTTCACGCAGCGATTTCGACGCTTTCGCCCGCGAACATCCCGCGCTTGAACACAAGCTGTTGCAACGCACGCTTTCCGAACTGGACCGCACACGGCGCTGGATGCTGCTGCTGGGGCGCAAATCGGCCAGCGAGAAGGTCGCCAGTTTCCTGCTCGAATTGTCGGATCGCCTGTCGCCGCTCACCTGCGAGACGGCGCATGACGGGCAAGCGGCCCGTTTCAGTCTGCCTTTCAGCCGTCAGCAGATTGCCGATGTGCTGGGTCTGACGATCGAGACGGTGAGCCGCCAGTTCACCCGTTTGCGCAATGAAGGCATTATCGATTTGCCCTCGCGCCGTGAAGTGATCATCGCCGATCGTCTGGCCTTGACCGCCGAGGCTGGCTAAGCTTTTCCGTCAATTCGGGAACATCTCTGCCCCTCAGGCTCAACAACTCGGGCCTTAACAGCGCGGGCAGGCAAAACACGCTTTGCTGCGCTTTACCCGCCCGAACGCTATTCAAATGTCTCGCCGGTTAAGGCTTGGCTCCGTCCGGTTCCCAGAGCCAGAAGGGAACCGGACGGAAGCCGCCCTTTCGGGCAGGTGTGCCCGTGAGGCTTTTAGAAGCGATAGCTCACGCCAGCGCTCAGCACCCACGGATCGAGCTTGTTGCGGGTAACCAGAGCAACGGTGTTGCCCGCATAGACGGTGGCGTTGGTGCCAACCCAGTACTTCTTGGCATCGAGCGAGATGCCATAGCCGCCGCCGATTTCGACATCGACACCGGCCTGCAACGCAACGCCCAGTTCGCTGGTCAGCTTGGTGCGGGTCACGCCCAGACCGGCGCCCTTCAGCGCGGCGCTGGGTTCATCGGCAACCATCAGGAACAGCGTCGGACCGGCGCCGATGTAGGGCTTGATGCCGTGGCCGAGCGGCAGGTGATACTTGGCGGTCAGCGTGGCGGGCACGATGTAGACCTTGCTCACCAGTTCGGTGCCCTTGAGCGCGCCAGCCGAAGCGGTCACGTGGTGGGCGGTCACGCCGGCGATGGTTTCCACCGAGATGTTCGGCGTCACGAAATATTCGATGGCGACGGTCGGCGTCACGTTGTCGCTGGCGACCATGCCGCCGACGGTGGCGGGGGTGAGGGGAACGATGTCGGTCTTCACCTGCTTCACAGCGCCATCGGGCAGCACGGCGGTAACCAGCGCCTTGAACTGGAACTTGCCCTGCGCCTTTTCGGCGGCCTGGGCCGTGCCGGTCATGGCGGTGGCGGCGGCAAGAGCGGCTACAGCGGCCGCGACCTTGGTGATCTTTTTCATGTTCCCTCATCTTTCGCCGCCGTGCCCGCCCTTTGCGGACCGTTCGGTTAGCGGCGTCGGGCCTCCTTTGCGCCGCGGTCGAGGCGGGGGCATTGATCCCGAGCAAGCGCGTTTTTGATCCTGCGCAAAGGCCATTTGTACGACAAAGTATCAAAAGGCGCAGACATCCCGCGTTTTCCGGTGTATTTAAGGGGTATCGGGCGGTTGGCGTCGCGATCATTTATGCTGATTTATTTCCCGTAACCTTTTCACCAATTGTCGCACAAATCGAGGATTTTTGCGGGCTTAATTCATTTTGACGGGGATCAATGTGGGTTTTCCCGCGCTCTGCGCATAGGCTGAAGGTTCCAACAACCTGAGAGGGAAGGCTCATGGTTACCGTACTCTCGCGAGCAGGCATCTGGCTCGCGCTTCTCCTACTATCCGTACTGGCCATCGTGGCCGCACAGGACACCGGATTCGCCATTCAGGCGGGCACGGTGGCCGTTGCGTGTCTCGTTGGCCTGTGGTTTGCAATCAAGTCGCCGGACTACAAGCAGCTCGCCTCGGGCGCGGCTGCTCCGGCGGGCGATCAGTCGAAATATTATGACGACGTGATTCGCTGGGGCGCGATTGCCACTGTGTTCTGGGGTGTGGCCGGCTTTCTGGTCGGTGTCATCGCGGCGCTGCAGCTGGCTTATCCCGACTTCAACTTCGAACCCTATCTCAACTTCGGTCGTGTGCGTCCGCTGCACACGTCGGCGGTCATTTTCGCTTTCGGGGGCAACGCGCTGCTGGCGACGTCATTCTACGTCGTGCAACGCACCTGCCGGGCGCGACTGGCCTTCCCCGGCCTCGCCCGTTTCGTGTTCTGGGGATACCAGCTCTTCATCGTGCTGGCCGCTACCGGCTATCTGCTCGGCATTTCGCAGGGCAAGGAATATGCCGAGCCCGAATGGTATGTCGATCTGTGGCTGACCGTGGTGTGGGTCGCTTATCTCGTGGTGTTTGGCGCCACGATCATGAAGCGCAGCGAACCGCATATCTATGTTGCCAACTGGTTCTACCTGTCCTTCATCATCACCGTGGCCATGCTGCACCTCGTCAACAACATGGCGATTCCGGTCAGCTTCCTTGGTGCCCAGTCGATCAGCTGGTTCGGCGGCGTGCAGGGCGCGATGGTGCAGTGGTGGTATGGCCACAACGC
>DDES01000107.1 GCA_002336765.1 Novosphingobium sp. UBA1948
TCGCCGCCGAACCACCAGTCATCCTTGCCCGCCAGCCACACGGTCGTCACCGCGCGGGTTTCGCGTCCGGCAGCGTCGGTCACACGGGCGACCACCGTCACTTCGCCCGAAACACCCGGCGCGATGGCGCAGGCGGCACGGCCCGAGGCATCGGATGTGGCGGCGCAATGGGCATCGAGCCGCGTCACCTTCTCCTGATTGTCATAGGCATAGAAGCCGCCGATCAACCGCCGGCGCGCGGTGATGATCTCGCGTGAATAGAGTTCGACCGTGACTTTGCTGCCCGCCACCGGATTGCCGTCAAGATCGAGCACCACGGTTTGCAGGCGCAGATCGTCGGCGCGCATCAGCCAGCCATCGGTTTTCAGCCCCACCTGCACCGCCGCCGGAAAGAGATGAAGGCGGCGGCCCGCGGTCATCGTCTCGCCATTGGCATCGGGGTAATCCATCTCGATGCTCAGCGCGAGCGGGCGGGTGATCGCCTCACCCACCGCGACATCGGCCCGCGCCGTGCCATCGGCGCCCAGCGTGACCGGCAGCACCTGTGCAAAGGGCAGTTTACGCGCCTGTCCCTCGCCCGATCCACCCAGCGCGCGCGTGCCTTCCACGATGACATCGCCGCCAAAGCTGTAAGCGTCCCAGCCTTTGGGACTGGGCGCCCAATCCTGAAAATCGGTGCGCAAAGTGACGGGCAGCCGCCCCGCGCCCCCGCCCGACAGATAGCCGACAAACAGCGAGAGCGGGACGCTGGCCGGTTGCACCAGCGCCTCGCGCGCAGTGTTGGCGGGGGTGATGGTGGCGCGCATGGTGGGCAGCTTGTATTCATCCACCCTGATGCTCTGGTCGGAGAAGAAGCTGCGCCCCTCGACCTCGTAGTTCAAGGCATAGTCGCCCAGCGGGGCGCCCTGCGGCACTTTCCATTCGCCCTCGCCAAAGCCCGCCGCACCAATCTCCAGCGGCAGGGTAAAGCTGGTGTCAGACCCCATATGGCGCAGCACCAACTGGCCCTTTACCCCGTCGGCCAAGGCAAAGCCATTGCCCACCTTGCGGCGCAGGATATGCTTGAAATGCACCGTCTCGCCCACGCGCACCAGCGCGCGGTCGAACAAACTATGGATGATCTCGCCCTGATCGGAGCGCCCGAAGGACATGTCGAAATCATAGGGCGAGATGCCCTTGTTCCAACTGCTGAGTGTGAAGCTCATGTCGCCGCCAGCGCGGGCCGAAACCATCAGCGGGTGTTCGCTCTTGTCGCCGCAAGTCCCGCCAAGGCTGGGCTCGGGCAGGACGGCGCCAAGGCGCAACAGGCCTTGGGCGTCGGTGCTGCCCTGCGCCAGTTGCCGGCCGGTGCAACTGTCGGATACGCGCACGGCGGCCCCCGCCACCGGCTTGCCCGAGCCGAGCGAAGTGACCCACACCAGCGAGGATTCGCGGCCCCATTTGAAATGCACCGCCATATCGGTCACCAGCGCGCCTGCCGCGACATAGCGCGGCGCAGGGCGGCCAAGCAGCGAGGCGCCAAGCACGGGGCTGGCATATTCCACCACATGGAAGCCTTTGCCCGCCAGCGGAACACCGATCACCTCGAAATCGCGGCCCTTGCCGGGCAGCGGTAGGGTCACCGGCTTGATGCCGCTCTTGGGCGCGGAGGGCGCAAGCAGCGGCTTGTCGCGCGTGTGGTTGACCAGATGCTCGTTGGGCTTGTCCTGATTGACCGTGACAAAACTGGCGACTTCCGCCTCGTTGAGCTTGCGCACCCATGCGGCGATCCGCGCGTCATCATCGGCCACTTTGGCGCTCTGGCCCGCAAGGCTCGTCATGCGCCCTGCCAGCATCGGCTCGACCGAGCGCACCGTGACCGGCAACACCGGATCGGAAGCCTCGATAATGCCGAAAGGCGCGGCGAATTTGACCAGCGGCGGTTCAGCCGCGAATTTCACCGCCAGCGGGAAGCGCGCCGCATTGCCCAGCGTCCGCCCCGCCAGATCGTGAAGGCCTGACGGCAGGGTCAGACTGGCACGCGACAGGGCGGGAAACGGCCCGTCGAAAATCACCGAGCCGACCTCGCGTGCGCTCTTGTCGTCGTCGCCGAGATGCGGGCTGCGGGTGGTGCCATCGGGGAAGACCAGCCGCGCTTTCAGCGCCGTGGCGCTGTCCACCGGCGAGGTGAACGAAAGCGTGGCGGGGGTGATCGGACTGCAAGCGGCATTGCCATTGGCGCGGCTGCATTCCCAACGCGCTTCGAAAGCGGCGCGCACCTTGAAATCGAAACGCTGGTCAAAACCGGCGAGCTTGCCACGGGCCGTGGCGATGGACGCGGGCCAGACCAGCGACATGTCATGCTGGGGCACCAGCGGGCGACGGCAACGCAGCGCCATCAGGCGGGGATCATTGGTCTGCTTGTCGCTTATTTCGGCAGTTTCGAGGAAATTCGTAACGCGCCAATTGTCCTCGCCCAGCCCTTTAAGGATGGTCGCCGCCGTGCCTTCGGGCAGGACATCGACCGCGGCCATCTCGCCAAGGCCGGACACTGCGCAGCCCGCCTTGGCCGCCACCGAAACGCGGTCAGCCGGTACGTTGGTGGCCACGAGGAACACCTGATCCTCGTCAACCGTATCGCCATCCTCGCCCGGCGCCAGCACGGCCCTTACGCTCGGGCCGCCGGTATCGACCGTCCAGTTGTTCGTGCCGCCCACCGGCACCTTGCGCAATGTGGTCAGCCCGTCGCGCAGCTTGACCTTGCAGGTCAGGCCGCCGGGCAGCGGGCGGTCGAAGTTGAGCACATAGGTCTGCTGGTCGGTCCAATGGCCCGAGGTCGTTTCGCTGCAATCGCTGGTGGCGGGCGCGCGGGCACGGGGATCGCCCAGCGGCACCATCGCTTCGGAAAAGCGCAGGGTGAAGCGCTCGATCGCGCCGCTGTTTTCGCCCGCGCTACCCGGCGTGGCCAGCGTGACACGGGGGGTGATGTCGCCACGCGCCGCCAACGGCAGCATGACCATCAACAGAACCAGCCACCGCACGCGCTGCTTGCCTGAAAACACGGCCAATCCCCCGCCTGATTCGAGCCTTGACTATGTTGGCCGGTGCGCCCCTTGTCCATCGGAGCCGCGCAATTTATCGGGTATCATCAACCGTAAAAGGCTGTTGGCCGGTTGGCATACCGGTGGGTAGGCAGGCCCAATGGCTTGACACGGAGTGCGATCACGGCAAGCGCTGGGGGCCAGAGCCCTTTGCCCCCATGCTTTCCAACGAGATCAATACATGCCCCGATTTTGCAAACGCCTTGTCGCAGCGCTCGCCAGCGCCGCGCTGATGGGCCTATGCAACCCATCCTCGGCGCGAACCGCCTCCACGCTGCCCCCAGGCGAAATCGCCCTCACCTTCGACGATCTGCCCGGCCTCAGCCTGGTGGAGGAACAGTCCTATGTCGACCATCTCAACCGCAAGCTTCTGCAAGGGTTGAAGCGGCATCATTTCCCTGCCACCGGCTTTGTCAACGAAGGCAAGCTCGACGAATTGCTCCGCGACCGGCAGACTGCCAATCTGGTGGCATGGCTCGATGCGGGGATGGATCTGGGCAATCATACGCTCAGCCATGAATCGCCCAACACATTGGGCGCGGCCGCCTATATCGCCGATATCGCGCAGGGCGAGGTGGTGACGCGGTCGCTGTTGGAGGCGCGCCATCGTCCGCTGCAATGGTTCCGCCACCCCTATCTGGAAACCGGAACGCCCGAAGCCACCCGCATGGCTATCGAAAGCTGGCTGGGCCAGCATGGCTATCGCATCGCCCCTGTCACCATGAATGCCGAGGATTGGGAATTTGCCGAACCCTATGACGACGCGACCGCGCGGCATGACAAGGCAAGGCAACGACTGATCCGCACGCAATATCTGGAGCATACCGCAGCGGCCATCGGCTGGTATCGGCAAGCCTCGCAGGACATGTTCGGTCGCCAGATCCGCTTCATCATCCTGCTGCATGCCACGCGGCTCAATGCCGATTGCCTTGATGCACTGGCGGCGATCCTCAAGCGGCAGCACCTCAAACCGGTCAGCCTTGCCAAGGCGATGGCGGACCCCGCCTATCGCACGCCCGATCCCTATGCCGGAGCGGACGGAATCGACTGGATCGAGCGCTGGTCGCTCACCCTGCACAAGGATCTGCGCTGGGAGCAATTGCATGAGCCGCCCAAGCAGATTGCCGAGGACTATGACCGTCTGGATCACGACCGCCATTGAGGACTGAAACGGAAAACCCCCGCGCTCGGGCAAAGCGCGGGGGTTTCAGGCCAGCTTCGGAGCCGGATTATTCCCACTCGATCGTGCCGGGCGGCTTGCTGGTGTAGTCATAGACCACGCGGTTGATGCCCTTCACCTCGTTGATGATGCGCGTGGCCACACGGCTCAGGAAGGCGGCGTCGAAAGGATAGATGTCGGCGGTCATGCCATCGGTGCTGGTGACGGCGCGCAGGGCGCAGACATTGTCATAGGTGCGCCCGTCGCCCATCACGCCCACCGTGCGCACCGGCAGCAACACGGCAAAGGCCTGCCAGATCGCATCATAGAGGCCCGCGTTGCGGATTTCCTCCAGATAGACCGCATCGGCCTTGCGCAGCACATCGCAACGTTCCTTGGTGACTTCACCGGGAATGCGGATGGCGAGGCCTGGCCCCGGGAACGGATGTCGGCCCACGAAAATCTCGGGCAAGCCAAGCTCGCGGCCCAGCGCACGCACTTCATCCTTGAACAATTCGCGCAGCGGTTCGACCAGCTTCATGTTCATGCGCTCGGGCAGGCCGCCGACATTGTGGTGGCTCTTGATCGTCACCGAAGGGCCGCCGGTGAAGCTGACGCTTTCGATCACATCGGGATAGAGCGTGCCCTGCGCGAGGAAATCGGCGCCGCCCAGCTTCTTGGCCTCTTCCTCGAACACAGTGATGAATTCGCTGCCGATGAATTTGCGCTTCTTTTCGGGGTCGGTCACACCAGCAAGGCCCGCCATAAAGCGCGCCTCGGCATCCACCACCACCAGAGGGATGTGGTAATGGTCGCGGAACATGCGCTCCACCTGCTCGCGCTCGTTCATGCGCAGCAGGCCGTGGTCAACGAAAACGCAGGTAAGCTGGTCGCCGATCGCCTCGTGGATCAGGATCGCCGCCACCGAACTGTCCACGCCGCCCGACAGGCCGCAGATCACGCGGCCCGAGCCAACCTGTTCGCGGATCTCGGCGATCTTGGTCGAGCGGAACTCGGCCATCGTCCAGTCGCCCTTCAACCCGCAGATCTTGTGCACGAAGTTGGAGAGCAGCATGCCGCCATCGGGCGTATGCGCAACCTCGGGGTGGAACATGGTGGTGTAGTAGCGCTTCGCCTCGTTCACGCAGATGGCGAAAGGCGCGTTGGGCGAGGTGCCAATCACCTCGAAACCCTCGGGCGCCTGTGTCACGCGGTCGCCGTGGCTCATCCACACCGGATAGCGGCCGCCCACGTCCCAGAAACCGTCGAACAGCGGGCTGGCCTTGTGGATCTCGACATCGGCGCGGCCGAATTCGGCGGCGTG
>DDES01000188.1 GCA_002336765.1 Novosphingobium sp. UBA1948
GTGATCGCCTATTCGACCTGTTCGCAGCTCGGCTACATGTTCTTCGCGGCGGGTTCGGGCGCTTTCGGCGCGGCCATGTTCCACCTGTTCACCCACGCTTTCTTCAAGGCGCTGCTGTTCCTTGGCGCGGGTTCGGTGATCCACGCGATGCATCACGAGCAGGACATGCGCTTCTATGGCGCGCTGCGTAAGAAGATCCCGCTCACCTATTGGGCGATGATGGCCGGTACGCTGGCGATCACCGGTGTTGGCATTGTCGATGTGTTCGGCTTCGCAGGCTTCTATTCCAAGGACTCGATCCTTGAGGCGGCCTATGGTTCGGGCACGGGCGTTGGCCATTTTGCCTTCTTCATGGGCATCACCGCCGCGCTGCTGACCTCGTTCTACTCGTGGCGTCTGGTGTTCCTGACCTTCTTCGGCAAGGCACGCTGGAGCCAGTCCGAGCATATCCAGCATGCGGTGCACGATGCGCATGGCCACGGCGATCACGCCCACGGCCATGACGATCACGCCCACCACGGGCACGCCCATGACGATGACGGCACCGCGGGCTATCACCCGCATGAAAGCCCGATCGTCATGCTGATCCCGCTGATCGTGCTGTCGATCGGCGCGGTGCTGGCCGGTTTCGTCTTCAACCATGCCTTCATTTCCGAAGGCGAGGGCGAATTCTGGAAGGGCAGCCTCGTGTTCTCCGAGCACCTCATCCACCACATGCATGAAGTGCCGCTGTGGGTGAAATGGGCGCCGTTCGGGGTGATGGTCACCGGCCTGCTGGGCGCGATCTACGCCTATCTCATCAATCCGGCTTTCCCCGCCGCCTTTGTGCGGGTCATCAAGCCGCTTCACACCTTTGTGTACAACAAGTGGTTCTTCGACGAGCTGTACGACATCCTGTTCGTGCGTCCCGCCTTCGCGCTGGGCAAGCTTCTGTGGAAGGGCGACAAGGCCATCATCGACGGTCTCGGCCCCGATGGCGCCGCGGCGGTGGTGATGCAGGGCACCGGCCTTGCCCGCCGTATCCAGTCCGGCCTGCTCACCAGCTATGCGCTGTGGATGCTGGGCGGTCTGGTGGCAGCGGTCAGCTGGGTTCTCACGCGGTAAAGGCAGGCAGCGAAAAGGTTTTATGGCAATGAACGGATTTCCCATCCTTTCGCTGATGCTGGCAGTGCCGGCGGTTGCGGCTGTCGCGGCGCTTGCCGCCTCGGCGGGCGCGGCGCGGATGATCGCGCTGGTGGCAACGCTGGTGGATCTGGTGCTCGGCGGCGTCCTGTGGTCGAACTACCAGATCGGCGGCCCGCAGTGGCAGTTTGTCGAACATGCGCAGATTTTCGCCGGCTTTAGCTGGGCGTTGGGCATTGATGGCATCGCGCTCACGCTGATCGCGCTGTCGGTGCTGCTGATGCCGATCTGCATCGGCGCGAGCTGGAACGCGATCGAAAAGCGCGTGCCCGAATATATGGCCGCGTTCCTTTTCATGGAAACGCTGATGATCGGCGTTTTCGCGGCGCAGGACCTGTTCCTGTTTTACATCCTGTTCGAGGCCGGCCTGATCCCGATGTATCTCATCATCGGCATCTGGGGCGGCGCGGACCGTATCTACGCTAGCTACAAGTTCTTCCTCTACACGCTGCTGGGTTCGGTGCTGATGCTGATCGCCATGCTGTGGATGGTGAACGAGGCCGGTACGACCGACATCCCGACGCTGATGGCCTATAACTTCCCGGTGCAGGCGCAGTCCTGGCTGTTCCTCGCCTTCTTTGCCTCGTTCGCGGTGAAGATGCCGANNTGTGGCCGGTCCATACCTGGCTGCCCGACGCCCACGTGCAGGCGCCGACCGCCGGTTCGGTCATTCTGGCGGGCGTGCTGCTGAAGATGGGCGGCTATGGCTTCATCCGCTTCAGCCTACCGATGTTCCCCGAAGCTTCTGCCATGTTCGCGCCGCTGGTGTGGGGCCTGTCGATGGCTGCGGTGGTGCTGACCTCGCTGGTCGCGCTGGTGCAGTCCGACATGAAGAAGCTGATCGCCTATTCCTCGGTGGCCCACATGGGTATCGTGACCATCGGCCTGTTCGCTTTCAACCGTCAGGGCCTTGAAGGCTCGATGGTGGTGATGCTGGCGCATGGTCTGGTCGCGGGCGCGCTGTTCCTGTGCGTTGGCGTGATCTATGATCGCCTGCACACCCGCGAGATCAGCCGCTACGGCGGTCTGGCCATCAACATGCCGCGCTATGCGCTGTTCTTCATGTTCTTCACGATGGCTTCGGTGGGTCTGCCCTCCACGGCCAACTTCGTGGGCGAGTTCCTCTCGCTGCAGGGCATTTACAAGGCGTCGAGCTGGGTGGCCTTTGTCGGCGGCACCGGCGTGATCCTCGGCGCGGCCTATATGCTCTATCTCTATCGCCGCGTGTGCTTTGGCGATCAGAAGAACGCCGATGCGGCTGCCATGCCCGACTTGTCGCTGCGCGAGATCGCGCTGATGGCGCCGCTCGTGGTGGCAACGCTGTGGATGGGTATCTATCCCGAAACCTTCATCGCGCCGATGCGCGCCGATATCGCCCATCTCGATGCCCGCCTCGCGCAGGCCGGGGTGACGGGCGATGCCAAGCTGACGGCAGGCCACAAGGTCGAGGCCACAGAAGAGGGCGCTCACGGTGAAACGGGCCATGAAGCGGCCGCGCAAGGGAGTGAAAAGTAATGGACTGGGCAGTTTCCCTTCGCCTCGCGGCGGCAGAGGAGATCCTCAGCATCTCCGGCCTCGTGCTGCTGTTGGTCGCCGCCTGGGCCGGTGACAAGGCGGCGCGCGCCATCACCTGGCTGTCGGCCGCCGCGCTGGTGGTTGCCGCCGTGGTGACCAGCCCCGCTTTGTGCGGCGCGCTGATGGGGCCGGAAGCCACGGCTTTCTTCGGCCAGTATAATGGCGATGCCTTTGCCGCTTATGCCAAGATCCTGATCTATGGCGCGGCGGCGGTGGCCCTGCTGGTGGCGCCCGACTTCTTCGAGCGTAACGGCGGATACCGCGCGGAATATCCGATCCTTGGCCTGTTCGCGGCGCTGGGCATGGGGCTGATGGTGGCGGCGGGCGATCTGCTCACGCTGTATATCGGTCTCGAGATGAACTCGCTGGCCGCCTATGTGATGGCCGCGATGCTGCGCACCGACGAGCGTTCGGCGGAAGCTGGCCTCAAGTATTTCGTGCTGGGTTCGCTCGCTTCGGGCATCCTGCTGTTCGGCATGAGCCTGACCTATGGCTTCACCGGCACCACCAGCTTTGCGGGCATTCATGGCGCGCTCGCCGGTGGCCTGTCGAAGGGTGCTCTGTTCGGTCTGGTGTTCGTGCTGGCAGGCCTCGCCTTCAAGATCAGCGCTGTGCCGTTCCACATGTGGACGCCCGACGTCTATGAAGGCGCGCCGACGCCGGTGACGACCTTCTTCGCCACCGCGCCCAAGGTTGCCGCGCTGGGCCTCACCATGCGCGTTGCGCTGACGGCTTTCGGGCTTCAGGCGGCGGCCTGGCAGCAGATCATCGAGTTCCTCGCGCTGGCCTCGATCATCATCGGCGCGCTGGGCGCGATCGGTCAGGGCAATATCAAGCGCCTGATGGCCTATTCCTCGATCAACAACGTCGGCTTCATGCTGATCGGTCTGGCGGCGGCCACCTCGGGCGGCGCGGCTGCCGTGCTGGTCTATCTCGCGATCTATGTGGCGACCTCGGTGGCTGGTTTCGTGGTGATCCTGCTGCTGCGCGATGCCAATGGCAAGCCGGTGGAGGCGATCGCCGATCTGGCGGGCCTGTCGCGCACCCATCCGGGTATGGGCTTTGTGCTGGCGATGGTGATGTTCAGCCTCGCGGGCGTGCC
The DNA here is from genome assembly GCA_002336765.1 of Novosphingobium sp. UBA1948. Classification (GTDB taxonomy): domain Bacteria; phylum Pseudomonadota; class Alphaproteobacteria; order Sphingomonadales; family Sphingomonadaceae; genus Novosphingobium. The sequence goes on from DDES01000188.1 coordinate 3,860, forward strand.
GCCGCTGTTCGGCTTCTGGGGCAAGTTTGTGGTGTTCCAGTCGGCGGTGGCTGCGGGTATGCTGCCGCTTGCCACGGTGGGTATCGCGGCCTCGGTGATCGGCGCTTTCTACTACCTCAAGGTGGTGAAGGTGATGTATTTCGACGAGCCAGCCGAAAAGGTGGTGACCAAGGTCGATCCGCTGCACGGCGTACTGCTCTATGGCAGCGCCTTCGTGATCTCGCCGCTGGGCTATCTGGCTACGGGCTGGCTCGGCGGCATCGCCAAGACGGCGGCCTCCGCGCTGTTCCACGGCGTCTGAGCCAGAGCTAAACCTTTGTTCGAAACCCTTCGGGTAACCGGTTCGACCAATGCTGACCTTGCTGCAAGGCTGGTAGCGGGCGAGCAGGTTCCCGAAGGGTTTTGGCTTTTGGCCGACCGGCAGACAGCGGGCAAAGGGCGGTTGGGCCGCGTGTGGGATGACGGGGCCGCTGTTCCCGAAAAGGCGGGGAACTTCATGGGGTCCACCGCCGTCGCCTTGATGCCGCAGGACCCTTCCGCCGGCTCGCTGGCGCTGGTGGCGGGGCTTGCGGTGCAGCAGGCGGTGGCGCCCTATGTCGCGCCGCCCCATATGCCGCTGCTCAAATGGCCCAATGATGTGATGGTGGGCGGCGCCAAGCTGGCGGGTATCCTCCTCGAACGCGTGCGCGACCATGTGATTGTGGGGATCGGGGTCAATCTGGCCAGCGCGCCCGAGATCGCGGGGCGCGAGACTTGCGCGCTCGCCCGTTTCGGCCCCGCGCCGGACCGCGACAGTTTTGCCGTCGCCTTGGCGGGCCATTTTGCCGATGAGCTCGCCCGCTGGCGCCGCTTCGGGATCGAGGCCTTGCTTGCCCGCTGGCAGGCCGCCGCCCATCCCTTGGGCACGCCGCTTGCGGTCAGCCAGAGCGACGGGAGCAAGCTTGCGGGTATTTTCGCGGGGCTGGACGCCACGGGAGCCTTGCGCCTTGCGCTGCCCGATGGCACCTGCCAGACGGTTCATGCTGGCGATGTCAGTCTGGCGTGAAACGGATAGGATGAGGAAGGGCGACCATGCTGCTCGCGATTGATGTCGGCAACACCAATATCGTTTTCGCGCTCTATGACGCGCTGGCGATCAAGGCGCGCTGGCGCATCGCCACCGATCCGCGCCGCACCGCGGATGAATATGCGGTGTGGCTGATGCAATTGCTGGCGATCGAGGGCTTCGAGCGCGGCGCCATCCAGCAGATCATGGTATCGACGGTCGTGCCGCGCGCGCTGCATAATCTCGATGTGCTGGCGACCAAATATTTCAACGTGCCGCTCGAAGTGGCGGGCGTGGGCAAGGCGTCCTATGCCATCGACATCGATGTGCCTGATCCGCGCTCGCTGGGCGCCGACCGTGCGGTGAACGCCATCGCCGCCCATGCCAAGTATAAGGGCGACCTCATCGTCGTCGATTTCGGCACCGCCACCACCATCGACGTGGTTGATTTCAACGGCGCCTACAAGGGCGGCATCATTGCCCCCGGCCTCAACCTCTCGCTCGACGCTTTGGTGGGCAACACCGCCAAGCTGCCGCGCATCGCCATCGCCGAGCCGGACAGCAAAAGCGTGATCGGCACCACCACCGAGAGCCAGATGCTGATCGGCATCTATTGGGGCTATGTGGCGATGATGGAGGGCTTGATCGCCCGCATGCGCGCCGAGGTGGGCCGCCCGACCACCGTGGTCGCCACGGGCGGTCTTGCGGTGCTGTTCAACAAACAGGAAGGGCTGTTTGACGCGGTGGACGCCGATCTCACGCTCGATGGCATAGCCTTGCTGGCGCAGCGCGCCCGCAGCCGATAATTTCAGGAGAAAGACGATAACGCGCAAATCCCCCGCCAAAGATCCCTTCGCCCCGGGCAAGGAACTGTTGTTCTGCGCGCTGGGCGGCTCGGGCGAGATTGGCATGAATGTCAATCTCTATGGCGCGCATGGCAAATGGCTGATGGTCGATCTGGGCATGACCTTTGCCGGCAGCGAATATCCGGGCAGCGAACTGGTTTTTGCCGATCTGGCCTTTATCGAGGAGAGGCGCGAGGATCTGGTCGGCATCGTGCTGACCCATGCGCATGAGGACCACATCGGCGCCGTGCCCTATTTCGCCGCCGATCTGGATGTGCCGCTTTATGCTACGCCTTTCACCGCCAAGCTGGTGGCGGCCAAGCTGGAAGAGGCGGGCATCGCGCGCGATGTCGAACTGAATGTGATCGACCATTTCGACCAGTTCGATCTGGGGCCTTTTGGCATCCGCTATGTGCCGCTGGCGCATTCCATCGCCGAGGGCAATGCGCTGGTGATCGAGACGCCCTATGGGCGGATCTTCCACACCGGCGACTGGAAGCTGGACGACGAGCCGCTGGTCGGCACGCCTGCCACGCCCGCCGAACTGACCCAGATCGGCGACGAGGGCGTGCTGGCGCTGGTGTGCGACAGCACCAATGTCTTCAACCCCAAGGCTTCGGGCAGCGAGGGCGAGGTGGCCCGCGCGATGGAGGCCGAGGTGGCGCGCCACAAGGGCAAGCGCGTGGTGGTGACCACTTTCGCCTCCAACGTTGCGCGCGTGCAGACTTTGGGTCGTGTGGCCAAGGCAACGGGGCGCAGGCTTTGCGTGGTGGGTCGTTCGCTTGACCGGATTATCGCTGCGGCGGAAGGTTGCGGCTATCTGGGCGATCTGCCCGACATCATCGATATGGACACCGCGATGGGCCTGCCGCGCGGGCAGGTGTTGATCGTCGCCACCGGCGGGCAGGGTGAGCCGCGCGCGGCGCTCTCGCGCATTGCCGATGGCAACCATCCGGTCAAGCTGGAGCGCGGCGATGTGGTGCTGTTTTCCAGCCGCCAGATCCCCGGCAACGAGATCGCCATTGGCAAGGTGCAGAACCAGTTGGCCGAGCAGGGGATCACCGTTGTTACCGACCGGCAGGCCGAGATCCATGTCTCGGGTCATCCGGGCAGGCCGGAACTGGAAGCGCTCTATGGCTGGATCCGCCCGCAGATCCTGATGCCGGTGCATGGCGAGATGCGCCATATGATGGAACAGGCACGGGTGGGCAAGGCTTGCGGGATTCCGGCGCAAGTGGTGCAGAAAAACGGCGATCTGGTGCGGCTCGCGCCTGGCAAGCCCGGCAAATTTGCCGAAGTGGGCGCGGGGCGTTTGATCCTTGATGGCGATATTATCGCGCCTGCCGATGGCGAGGCGGTGGCCATGCGCCGCCGTCTGGCGTGGCATGGCGCCTTGATGGTGGCCGTGGGCGGGCGGGTAAAGCACCACGAGTTTACGGCGCAGGTGGCGGGGCTTGGCCTGCCACTGGTGGAGGATTACGATGCCTTTGTGAAAGAGGCGGAGAATGATGTTCTGGACGCGCTGGGCAAGCTCAAGGGGCAGGACAAGCGCGATGGCGGTGCCATTGCCGAGGCTGCCCGCCTTGCCGCGCGGCGCGCTGCCGGTCGCTGGTGTGGCAAGAAGCCGCAGGTCAAGGTGATGCTGATGGTCGAAGGGCTGGAGCCGTGAAACCGGCCTCGATTGTCGCGATCTACCTGTTGTTCTGGGTGATCTCGGCCTTCGCGGTGCTGCCCTTTGGCGTGCGGACCCCCGACGAGACGGGCGAGGAACTGGTGAAAGGGCAGGCCACCAGCGCACCCTCCAATTTCCGCCCCTTGCGCGTGATCGGGCGCACCACGCTGGTGGCAACCGTGCTTTTCGCGCTGTTTTACGCCAATTACCTCAAGGGTTGGGTGAGCATCGAGGATATCGCGCCCTTCAAAATGCCCGCCTCGCTGGCCGACAGTTCGAACTAGTCGCGCAAGCGCTCGATGGCCTGCGCCAGCGCGACATAGACTTTGCCCATATCCGAGGACAGCAGCGTCACGCTCACCGCATGGCCATCGCGCGTGGCCAGCAGGTGGCGCAGCATCGCCTCGAAATCGTGGATATAGCGGTTGACCTGAGCCTGAAACGCACCGTCGCTTTCGTAGAGATGCAGTACATGTTTGGCATCGGCGGCCCCCAGCAGGCGCACCGCACGGCGGGTGAAAATCCCGCGATCCCCCTTCAGATAGGCGGCCCATGCGGTGTCGCTCACCTCGCTATCGAGCGCGCCGACAATGTCCACGGCGGAGGATTGCAGCGTGTCGGTGATAGTGGCCATACGGCGGGCGAAATCATGGTCGATGCGATCTTCGGCGGCATCGCGCGCGGCGGTGACGCGGGCCTCGAGATGGGCGGCCAATTCCTCCACCTCGGCCAGACGGCGGGTGAGTTGCTCGGCCGCCTCGCTCGAAACGCCGATGGCATGGGCGGCGGCCTGCTCCAGACGGCCCGCGATCTCGCTGGCTTTCAGGCGCATGGCGCGCTCCATGGCCGCGCCGCTCGAGGTGGATAGCTGTTCGGCGAGCGAAGCGACCTGCGCCGCCCCGTCGGTCTCGATCGAGCGGATCGCCAGCCTTGCGGCATCGGTGAGCGCCACAACCGCCGAATCCAGTTCCTCGCGCGCCTCGGCGGCGATCCGTGCGGTATCGGCTTCCAGCCCCGCCAGCTTGTCGCGCAACCCGTCAAAATCGCCCGACAGGCGCGTGCCCAAGGCATCCACCGCGCCCAATCCGGTCTGCGCCGCGCCCACCTGTTCGGCCAGCGCCGTGCCATCGGCCCGCGCGGCCTCCACTGTTTCGCGCAACGTCTTGACCCGTGCCTCATGCGCCAGCAACAGATCCTCGCTGGCGCGCAGCGCGGCGGGCAATTGCTCGCGGCTGTGGCTGGCGGAGGACTGGATCAGTTCGAGCAGGCGCACGCTGCTATCGGTCAGCTTTTCCAGCGCGCGGTCGGNNGGTGAGGCGGCGGTCGAGCGTGTCGAGCCGGACTTCCATCGCGGCGGCCACCGAACTGTCGGCCACGGTCAGCGCCTCGATGCGCGCCTCGGCCTGTGCCAGACGCAGCGTGGTGGCCTCGGCGTGCTGGCCAAGCTGGCGCGCGCGTTCGAGGGAATCCTCATGGCGGCGCGCGACATCGGCATCAAACCGCGCCACATCTTCCGACAGGCGCGCCACGCTGCCCTGCCATTCGCCCAATGCCGCGCTCTCGCCCTCGCGCAGGGCGCGGCCCAGATTGGCGGCTTCGTCGCGCAGGGCGGCAAGGCGCGCGCGCAGCG
>DDES01000135.1 GCA_002336765.1 Novosphingobium sp. UBA1948
CACGGCCAGCGGCACAGCCGGGGCCGCTGGAGCGCTGACGGGCGGCGCAGGACTGGGCAGCGGTTCGGCCACGGGCTGCGCGACAGACGCTTCTCCCGCATAGCGCATAGGATTATCGCCCAACGTCCAACTGCCGCTGATCGCCACGGTGTATAGGCCCGCCAGAGTGCCGCTGGTGGCGTTGAGCACCGGCACATTCACCGCCGACACCTGCGTATTCCCCGCATTGCCAGTCAAGCCGAACAGGTTGGCGCCTGTGCCGGTAGGGTCGCAGTCCGCCCCCTTGCAGGGCAGCAGTTCGCCGCTCGCACTATCATAGAGCCACGACGGGCCTGAGAAATAGCCCGCGACAAAGCTGCTGCCCGGTGCGATCGTATAGCTGTCTGCCTCCGGATCGTAATAGAGCGTCAACGCCAGCACCATGCCGCCGCCATTCTTGGGATTGCCAGTGGCCACGATCCCGCCGCTCACCACGGGCGCACCTGCCGTGCCGATGCCCGGTATGGTCAGCCCCGCCAGCCCGCTGCTCTCGGAATAGAGCGTGATGCGATAGCGGCCATCGGGCGTGCGCGTCAGCATGGAAGCGCTGGGGTTGATCGCGTAATATTGCGCGTTGGGCACGCTGGCCTTGAAACGGATCTTCACACTCTGGCCCTGAACATAGGGCAGATCGGGCAGCGCGCCACTATAGGCCGCATAGGAGCCGTCGGCCTGTCTGAGCTTGAGCGTATCCCCCGCCGTGGTGGTGACCGTGCCGGTGAAGGTGATCGGCAGGATACGCGTGGTCTGCGCCTGCGCCATGCCCGCTGCCGCCATAGCCAGCGGGGCCGCCATCAGCAGCGCCGGCAAGGAGGAAAAAGGCTTGGGCATTGACGGACTCCACGCAGAAACCGGTTCGGACCTGCCGCATTGCGCGCGATACGCCTTGCGGCAAGCGGTCCATCGGCGCCGTCCACCTTCGGGACTGGGCCAGACCGATTCCCTAATATTTCAAATGATTAAGTAATTTCACGTATATTGCCACAAAGCGAAGGGGCAGGAAAGGCCTAAATCCCTCCCGCCCCGCCCAAACCGCATAGATCGGGTCAAACTGTTCAGCCCTGCTTGCGCCGCGCCCGCCTGCGCCGCCACACCGGCACCAGCACGCCCGCTCCGAACAGCGCCAGCATCGAAGGCTCGGGCACCTGCACCGCCCCGCCGCCGCCCTTGGGCAGGCTCCACGATCCGGTGAGCGTCATGGAAAAATTACCCCAAGCCTGCCCCATACTGTCGTAGATCCGCGCGAAGGCGGTGGTCAGCGTGTTGGCATCGGCGCCCGATTGCAGGCTCAGCGCGCCATTGTCCTGCCCCGGCGGGTCGATACAGGCGGTGGTGCAGGCCACCACCTTGCCGCTGGCCAGATCATAGTAATAGCCAGCTCCCAACAGCGAGGTGTCCATGAAGGCGCCGGTGCCATCAAGACTGTAGGCATCGGTGTTGTAGTCATAGATCAGCTTGAGCCGGTTGTAGGGCATCTCGCCCATGCTCGACACGGCATGCAAGCCGCCGGTGATCGTGGCTGTTGTGGCATTGTTGAGATTGCCGGTTCCAGGCGCGCCATTGTCCACCTGCAGGTGATAGATGCCCCCCGCTGGCAGCGTAGCCCCCGCCCCCAGCAGCCCGTCAAAATAGGCTTTGGTCGGCAAGCGAGCGTCAAAGCTGACTGTCACCGCCTGCCCCTGCGCATAGGAAAAGGCGGGCACCGGCCCCGTATAGGCGGCGATGGTGCCGTCCGACTGGCGCACGGTGAGCGAACGGGAGACATCATTGGCCACCACGCCGTTGAAGGAGATGGTGACATTCTGATACTGCGGGGCACTGACGGCCACGCTTTGAGCCCGCGCCAGCGCTGGCAGCGCCACCGGCGCCAACATCATCAGTGATATTGCCGCCGAGCGCAGGCTCACGCTCTTTTTCAACCTGTTCAACATCATGCAACCCCGATAGCGATCTGTTCGATGCCATCGGGCATGCCGCATGGGCAAAATCCTGCAACCGCGCCGCGCGGACCGTCCCGAAACGGGATTTATGGTAAGGAATTCGTTAACAGAAACAATCTGTTGGCATCCGGCGCAGGTTTTGGACAGGCACCTTTTCCTGTCCAAAACCCGAGCCATTTCAGGCCTATTTGCCGCCGCCCAGCGCCTTCACCGCGTCCAGACTGCGCGCGACATGCTCGGCATAGTTCATGTCGGTGAAGGCCATTTTCACCTTGCCATCCTTGCCGATGACATAGCTCGTGCGCTTGGTGACCGCCGCGGCCACGCCGGGAATCGAGAGGGCGACATCATAGCCCTTGATGATCCCCGCATCGGCAATGGCCACGGGGAACTTGTCGCGGCATTCCATCGTGGAGAATTTCTGCAAGGTGGACAGATCATCCGCCGACAGGCCAATCACGCTGGCGCCCGCCTTGTGAAAATCGCCAATCGCCTCGGCAAAGGCATGGGCTTCAAGCGTGCAGCCCTTGGTAAAGGCTTTGGGGTAGAAATAGACCACCACCGGCCCCTTTTTGAGCGCCTTTTTCAGGTTGAAGGTGAAGGCTTTGCCAGCATGCGCGCCCTGCGTCACAAAGGCGGGGGCCGCAGCGCCAACCGCCAGTTCGGCATGGGCAGGCGCGGCACCAAGGGTTGCAACAAGCGCGGCGGCCATCAAGGCGGCGGAACGCGCGGGGGCGAGCGGAGAGCGGGGGGTCTGCATGGCGTGGAACCTGCGCGCAAACGGCCCGCCTGTCCAGTACCCTTAAAGCCCTCTACGCGGTCCTGCTCAGGGCTTGCCCACGCCCCACAAGCGGTCCTGCGGCACAAAGCCGATATGGCGATCCACATCAAGCTGACACCAGCCGTCCTTGCATCCCATCTGCCGCCCGATCACACCGGGCGCGAGCCGCCACAGCAATGGCGTATTCGCCCCCGGTCCGGCATGCATTTCCACCGGCCCCTTGCCGCGCACCAGCGCGCTCACCGGCTTGGTCAGGAAGCGGCCCATCATCCAGCCGCGCGCACCATCGCTATCCTCGACAAAGTACCAGCCTTGATAGGCGCGCAGCACTTTCACCGGCAAAAACTGGCGGTGATAGACGAAGCGGATGGCATAGTCCTCACCCGGCCCGTTGCGCATATTGACCAGAGGATCGCGCAGCGCACGCCACGCCGGATAGGCGGCATCCTCGGCCCGCGCGGGCGCGGCAATCAACAGGACAAGGGCGGAAAACAGGGCAAGTGCGTATTTCAGGGGCATGACCTTCCATAACCACAGCCGCGCCACGCCAGCAAGACCGCAATGCAGCTTTACCCGACAAGCCGTGCTTGACCCGCGCCGCGCCTCACGCCTACCCTGCCCGACAGGAGAGCAAGCCCGATGACCGTCATCCATGATCCCGCAGCGCCAGACCGCAACGAAGGCGACAGCTTTGAAAGCCGCCGTATCGAAGGCCGCCCGCGCGTGATCGTTACCCGCCGCCTGTTGCCGCAGGTGGAAGCGCGCATGGCCGAATTGTTCGACGCCACGTTCAATGCCAGCGACACACCCCTCACCCGCGCCGAACTGGTCGCCGCGATGCGCGAGGCCGATGTGCTGGTGCCCACCGTGACCGACACGATCGACGCCGCCATGCTGGAAGAGGCTGGATCGCGGATCGGCTTGATCGCCAGTTTCGGCGTGGGAGTGGAGCATATCGATCTGGCCGCCGCCCGCGCGCGCAAGATCATCGTCACCAACACGCCCGGCGTGTTCACCCAAGACACCGCCGACATGACGCTGGCGCTCATCATTTCCACCGTGCGCCGCTTTGCCGAAGGGGTGCGCGCGTTGTCGGGCGGAACATGGGGCGGCTGGTCGCCCTCGGGCCTGCTGGGGCACCGCATCGCGGGCAAAAGGCTGGCGATTCTCGGCATGGGGCGCATCGGACAGGCTGTGGCCCTGCGCGCCCGCGCTTTCGGCATGGAGGTGACCTATCACAACCGCCGTCGCCTGCCCGCCGCGCTCGAATCTACGCTGGGCGCGCATTATGTGGACAGCGTGGACGCGCTGGTGGCCGATGCCGACATTCTCTCGCTCCATTGCCCCGCCAGTGCCGAGACGCGCGGCATCCTGTCGGCGGCCCGCATCGCCACGATGAAGCCCGATGCCTATGTCATCAACACCTCGCGCGGGGATCTGATCGACGAGGAGGCGCTGATCGCGGCGCTCGAGGCGGGGAAGCTGGGCGGCGCGGGGCTGGATGTCTTCGCCCATGAGCCTGCCCCCGATCCACGGCTGGTCGCGCTGCCCAATGTATTGCTGATGCCCCATGTCGGCAGCGCCACCTTTGAGGGCCGCGAGGCCAGCGGCGAGAAAGTGATCGCCAACATCCGCTTCTGGGCCGACGGCCACCGCCCGCCCGATCAGGTGCTCGAAGGGCTGGTCTAGGCGAAAGGTCTGGTGCGCTCCGGCTCAGGAATGCGCAAGGCCAGCAGCAGGCCGCAGCACAACACGCCGCCGGTCAGGCCCGCCACGCCGCCCCAGCCCTGATGCTGCCAGAAGGCGCCGCCCAGCCAGCCCAGCACGCTCGACCCGACATAATAAAACAGCAGATAGAGCGCCGAGGCATGGCCCTTGTCCGGCCCCGCCATCGCCCCAACCCAGCCGCCCGCAACGGCATGGCCCGCGAAAAAGCCGATAGTCACCAGCCCGATTCCCGCCACCACCAAGGGCAACCACGGCGCCAGCGTCAGCACCACGCCTGCCAGTATGATCGCCAGCGTCGCCAGCAGAGTTGCGCGGCGCCCGTGGCGGTCGGCCATGCGCCCCGCCAGCGCGGACGAGAAGATGCCCGAAATATAGGTGAGATAGATAAGGGCGTTGGCGGTCTGGCTCAGATGATAGGGCGCGCCGGTCAGGCGAAAGCCGGTGTAGTTGAACAGCGTGACAAACACGCCCATCAGCACGAAGCCTATACCGAACAACCGCAACAAGGCCGGATTGGCCAGTTGCCCGCGCCAGATGGCGAGATGCGCGCGCCTGTCGAAGCCGCGCTTTACCGTGAAATGGCGCGAGGGTGGCAACAGCGCGACAAATCCCAGCGCCGAGATCAGGCACAGCGCCCCCAACACGCTGATCGCCACCCGCCACGAGAACCATTCCGTGAGCAATCCGATGCCGAAACGCCCCGCCATGCCACCCAAGGCGGTCCCGCCCACATATTGCCCCATCGCCTTGCCCAGATCGCGCGGATGGATCTCCTCGGCCAGATAGGCCATCGCCACGGCGGGCACTCCGCCCAGCGCGATCCCTTCGGCCAAACGTGTCGTCACCAGCAGCCACCACGGCTGGGCAAAACCGGCAGCGATGTTGCACAGGGCCGCCGCGACCAGCGACCCGCCCATCAGCGCGCGGCGCGGCATATGTTGCGAGAGCGCGCCCGCCACAAACACCGCCACCGCTAGGGCCGCCGTGGTGACCGACAGCGGCAGCGCGGCATGGGCGGGGCTGATATGATAGTCGCGCGCGAACAGCGGCAGCAGCGGCTGGACGCAATAGAGCAGCGAGAACGTGGCAAAACCCGCCAGAAACAGCGCCAGCACCGCGCGTCGGTAGGCGGGACTGCCGCTTTCGATATAGGGAACCGAGGGTGTCATTCCAGCATCAATCGGGGTCGCGCCTTGCACCTTCCACCGTGCGTTCGATCCGCGCGCGCTCGACGTCGGCAAGGCGCTTCTCACCCTTGGTGCGACCGTGGGCGGCGCGGTTGGCCTCGGCCTGCCGCGTGGCGTCGGCGCGCGCCCTGGCCTTGCGCGCCATGCGCAGGTTGATGATGTCGGCCATCGCGGATCTCCTTAGCAAAGGTCCTTCTGGCGCGCGCGGCACTCTGCCGCAACCGCAAAAACGCCACCTGCGGCCGGCGCAAACCCATGCCGCCCGCGCCCCACTTTGGTCTAGCCTGCGTTGCGATGCACAAACTTTCCTTGCCCCTTTGGTCCAAAACACTAGACAGGCGGCGAAGAGGGCGGCTATGCGCCCCTTGAATCGCCGCTGGTCGGCGAACAGTCGTTGTCAGATGGAAAGCTGCGGATATGGCCGAATTCTCTCTCCCCGCGAACAGCAAGATCAGCAAGAAGGGCGTTGTCCACAAGGCTGAGGGCGCCACCCGCGTGAAGAAATTCACCGTCTATCGCTACGATCCCGACAGCGGCGAAAACCCCCGCTACGACACGTTCGAGATCGATCTCGACAAGTGCGGCCCGATGGTGCTCGACGCGCTGCTGGTGATGAAGAACGAGAAGGACAGCACGCTGACCTTCCGTCGCTCGTGCCGCGAGGGCATCTGCGGGTCTTGCGCCATGAACATCAATGGCCGCAACGGTCTGGCCTGCACCATGGCGATCGAGGATCTGAAGGGCGATATCCGCATCACCCCGCTGCCGCATATGGAAGTGATCAAGGACCTCGTGCCCGACTTCACCCATTTCTATGCGCAATATGCCTCGATCCGTCCTTGGCTGCAGACCGTCTCCACCACGCCTTCGGGCAAGGAGCGCCTGCAGAGCCCCGAACAGCGCGAGAAGCTCGACGGCCTCTACGAGTGTATCCTGTGCGCCTGCTGCTCGACCTCGTGCCC
>DDES01000075.1:0-134 GCA_002336765.1 Novosphingobium sp. UBA1948
CACGCGCTTGATATCCCACTGCGTCGTGCCGATCGTGGCGGCAAAGAAGCAGGTGGCGGCGCCAACGATGGTGACGACCGTCATCGCATCGGGGCTGGCCGAGAACAAGGGCGACAGGCGGCACACCATGAACA
>DDES01000075.1:185-4833 GCA_002336765.1 Novosphingobium sp. UBA1948
CCATCGCGCCGATGAACAGCAGGATCGAGAGGATCGTCAGCGTGTCAAAGCGCATGCCGAGGAAACCGATGGTGCTACCTGCATAGTTGGGAACGGCGGCGAGGATCTCGGGGATCGACACGGTGCCGAACACGAGGAACACACCGAAGATGCCCAGCATGAAGCCAAGATCGCCCACGCGGTTGACCACGAAAGCCTNNGCGAAGGTGAAGAGCGAGAGATAGGCGAAGAAGCGCGGCTGGTCCGGCTCCTCATCCATATAGCCCCACGAATAGAGGTGAACGAGCGCCGAGACCGAGGTCACCACCACCAGCATCACCGCCGTCAACGTATCGACGCGCAGTTCCCAGTTAAAGTTCAGGTCCGCCGACTGCACCCACTTGAGCACGGTCACCACGGTGGGTTCGGCGCTGCCGGTGAGGAAGCTGATGAAGATGGGCCAGGACAGCGCGCAAGCCGTCAACAGCGAGCCGGTCGTGATAACCTTCGCGGGAACCTTGCCGAGGTTCTTGTTGCCCAGCCCCGCGACAATCGCGGCCAGCAGCGGCAAAAAGACAATGAAGAGGATCGAATGCACGGAAATTACCCCTTCATCCGGTTGACATCGTCCACCGCGATCGTGCCGCGGCCACGGAAATAGATGACCAGAATGGCCAGACCCACCGCCGCCTCGCCAGCGGCCACGGTCAACACGAACATCGCGAAGATCTGGCCGGTAAGGTCATGCAGGAAGGCGCTGAAAGCCACGAGGTTGATGTTGACCGAGAGCAGGATGAGCTCGATCGCCATCAGGATGATGATGACATTCTTCCGGTTGAGGAAGATGCCCAGCACGCCCAGCACGAAGAGGATCGAGCTGACGGTGATGTAATGTTCGATACCGATCATGGCCGCCCCCTTACAGCTTCACGCCGCCGCCCACTTCGGGCTGCGTGTTGATCGTGGCATCCTGCGGACGCCGCGCGTTCTGGGCCGAGATGTTCTGCGATTTGACGTCGCCACGCTGGCGATGGGTCAGCACGATGGCGCCGATCATGGCCACCAGCAGCACCACACCCGCGCTTTCGAACAGGAACAGGTAGCGCCCGTAGAGCACCGCGCCGATCGCCTCGATGTTCGAGGCACCGGCCAGCGGAGCCGCCGTGCCATCGGCCACGCCCAGCTTGATGCCGCCCTTGGACCAGGCGCCAAAGCCGAACACCATTTCCGCCAGCAAGACGGCGGCAATGCTCAGCCCCAGCGGGAAATTCTTCACGAAACCGGCCCGCAGCGTGGCGAAATCGATGTCGAGCATCATCACCACGAAGAGGAACAGCACCGCCACCGCGCCGACATAGACGATCACCAGCAGCATCGCGATGAACTCGGCGCCGATCAGGATCATCAGACCCGCCGCGTTGAAAAACGCGAGGATCAGCCACAGCACCGAGTGGACGGGGTTGCGGGCGGTGATAACCATCGCCCCCGACGCCACCACCAGCGCGGCAAAGAGATAAAAAGCAAAGAGTTGGATCATGGCTTCTCTCCGCGCGCCTTAACGGTAGGGCGCATCGGCTTCAAGGTTCGCGGCAATCGCCCGCTCCCACTTGTCACCGTTCGCCAGCAGTTTGGCCTTGTCATAGAGCAGTTCGGCACGCGTTTCGGTCGCGTATTCGAAGTTCGGCCCTTCGACGATGGCATCGACCGGGCAGGCTTCCTGGCAAAAGCCGCAGAAGATGCACTTGGTCATGTCGATATCGTAGCGCGTCGTGCGGCGGCTGCCGTCGTCACGCGGCTCTGCCTCGATGGTGATGGCCTGCGCGGGGCAAATCGCCTCGCACAATTTGCAGGCGATGCAGCGTTCTTCCCCGTTGGGATAGCGGCGCAGCGCATGCTCACCACGGAAACGGGGCGAGAGCGGGTTCTTCTCGTAAGGATAGTTGATGGTCGCCTTTTCCTTGAAGAAATACTTCAGGGTCAAAGCGTGAGCCTTCACGAATTCCCAGAGGGTGAAGCTCTTGATGAGATGAGCGACACTCATGCAAAATGTCCCGTAGCCATGAGGTAACCGCTGACGAGCACGACGAACAGCAGCGAGACAGGCAGGAAGACCTTCCAGCCCAGACGCATCAGCTGGTCATAGCGATAGCGCGGCACGGTGGCCTTCACCCAGCTGAAGATGAAGAAGAAAACGAAGATCTTGATGAGCAGCCACACCACGCCCGGCACCATATAAAGGAAGGGCAGATCCAGCGGCGGCAGATAGCCACCCCAGAACAGCGTGGCATTGAGCGCGCACATCAGCAGCACGTTGCCATATTCGCCCAGCCAGAACAGCGCGAAGGCCATCGAGGAATATTCGGTCTGGTAGCCAGCCACCAGTTCCGATTCCGCCTCGGCAAGGTCAAAAGGCGCACGCTGCGTTTCGGCCATCGACGAGATCAGGAACATTACCGCCATCGGGAACAGCAGCGGGTTGAACCCGAAACCGTTGAGCAGGCCGAACACATGGCCCTTCTGCTGCGCAACGATCGTGCCCAGATTGAACGAGCCCGCCCACAGCACCACACAGATCAGGATGAAGCCGATCGAGACTTCATAGGAAATCATCTGAGCCGAAGCGCGCATCGCACTGAAAAACGGGTATTTCGAGTTCGATGCCCAACCCGCCATGATCATACCGTACACGCCCAGCGAGCTGATCGCGAGCACATAGAGCAGGCCGACATTGATGTCCGCCAGAATGGCGCCCGAGTTGAACGGCACCACCGCCCAGGCCAGCAGCGCCACCGTGAAGGTGACAATCGGGCCGATCAGGAAGATGCCCTTGTTGGCCGCGGTCGGCACGATGGTTTCCTGCAGGAACACCTTCAGACCGTCTGCAAAGGACTGGAGCAGACCCAGCGGGCCGACCACGTTGGGACCACGGCGCAGCGCCATCGCCGCCCAGATCTTGCGGTCGGCATAGATGATCATCGCCACGCCGAGCATCAGCGGCAGCGCGATCAGCAGGATGCCCGCAATCGTCGAAAGCAGCCATGCCCATTCATAGGACAGGCCCAGATGCGCTTGGAAGAAGGCGGTCATTCCGCAGCCTCCGCTTGGGGTTCGGCCCCGTGCAGCAGTTCAGCCGAACACTGTTGCAGCGTCTCGCTGGCCCGCGCGATGGGGTTGGTGAGGTAGAAATCCTTGATCGGATAGGCAATCTCGCCGCTGGCCGAGCCGGTCACGCCGGTCGGCAGCGCGCCATAGTCAACCACCGCCTCGTCCACCGCCAGCGCGGGGAGTTCGGCGAAGAGCGCGGCGCGCAGCTCGTCAAAGCTGTCAAAGCCAACCTTGACGCCCAGCACCTCGGCGATGGCGCGCAGCACCGACCAGTCCTCGCGCGCGTCACCCGGCGCGAACACGGCCTTTTCGGCATATTGCACGCGGCCCTCGGTGTTGACGTAAATGCCCGCCTTCTCGGTGAAGGCGGCGGCAGGCAGGATCACATCGGCGGCATGGGCGCCCTTGTCGCCATGATGGCCGATATAGACGATCATGCTGTCGGCGAACTTGGTGTAATCCACCTCGTCCGCGCCCAGCGAAATCAGCATTTTGGGCTTGGCCGCCACGAGGTCGGCAATGCCGCCCTTCTGCGCATAGCCCAGCATCAGGCCGCCCATGCGCGAGGCCGCCATATGCAGCACATTGAAGCCGTTCCACACCGAACCGTCTTCAAGGGTACGCACCAGCTTGAGCTTCTCGGCCAGCGCCAGCGCCGGTTCGAGCGCGCCCTTGGCAAGGCCCGCGCCGCCCACGATCACCGCCGGACGCTGCGCCGCGCCCAGCGCGTCCACCACATTCTGCGGCAGGGCGTTGATAATGCCCGCATCCGTGCCGAGGAACTCGGCCGGATAGGTCGTATCCCAGACCGGACCGATCACGAAAACCTTGGCGCCCTTCTTCGCCGCCTTGCGCAGGCGGGCGTTGAGCAGCGCGGCTTCCCAGCGGACATGGCTGCCCACGATCAGGATCGCGTCGGCATTCTCGATGCCGCCGATGCCGCTGTTGAAATTCACCGCGGCAAGGTTCGAACAGTCATAGGCCAGACCCGTCTGGCGCCCTTCGAGCAGCGACGAGCCAAGGCCCGCAACCAGCTTCTTGGCGGCATACATCGTCTCGACATCGACCAGATCGCCCGCAATCGCGGCAACCGACTTGCCCGGGGCAATCTTGGCGACAGCGGCCAGAGCCTCGTCCCACGACACGGCCTGAAGCTTGCCATCGAGACGGATGAACGGACGGTCGAGACGGCGCTTGGCCAGACCGCCAACCTGATAGCGGCCCTTGTCGCTCAGCCACTCCTCGTTCACGTCATCGTTGACGCGCGGCAGGATGCGCAGCACCTCGCGGCCACGGGCATCGACGCGGATATTGGCGCCGATCGCGTCCGAAACGTCGATCGACAGCGTCTTCTTCAACTCCCACGGGCGGGCTTCGAACGCGTAGGGACGCGAGGTCAGCGCACCCACGGGGCACAGATCGATCACATTGGCCGACAGCTCGTGCGTCGAGGCCTTTTCCAGATAGGTGCTGATCTGCATGTTCTCGCCGCGATAGAGCGCGCCGATTTCATCCACACCCGCGATTTCCTCGCTGAAACGCACGCAGCGCGTGCACTGGATGC
>DDES01000181.1 GCA_002336765.1 Novosphingobium sp. UBA1948
AGCTGCGGCACGCCGACGCCGGCCACGATCCGCGTGGTGCAGATCGAGCCCGGCCCGATGCCCACCTTCACCGCATCGGCACCCGCATCGATCAGCGCCTTGGTCGCTTCCGCCGTGGCGACATTGCCCGCCACCACCTGTGCATGGGGGTAAAGCACCTTCACACGCTCCACAGCGCGGGCCACATCGCGGTTATGGCCGTGTGCGGTGTCGATGATCACCACATCGCATTCCGCCTCGATCAGCGCCGAGGTCCGCTCGAAACCCTTGTCGCCCACCGTGGTTGCCGCCGCCACGCGCAGACGGCCCGCGCCATCCTTGGTGGCGCTGGGATAGTTCACAGCCTTCTCGATATCCTTGACCGTGATGAGGCCAACACACTTGTAGGCATCATCCACCACCAGCAGCTTCTCGATCCGGCGCGCATGGAGCAGTTTGCGCGCTTCCTCCTGCGACACACCGGTGCTCACCGTGGCGAGGTTCTCGTGGGTCATCAGCTCGCGCACTGGTTGCGCGGCATTATCGGCAAAGCGCACATCGCGGTTGGTCAGAATGCCCACCAGCTTGCCGCTGGCCTCCACCACGGGAATGCCGCTGATGCGGTTGGCCTGCATGATGGCGCGGGCCTCGCCCAACGTGGCGTCGGGCGCGATGGTGATGGGGTTGACCACCATGCCGCTCTCGAAACGCTTGACCGCGCGCACCGCAGCCACCTGTTCCTCGACGGTCAGATTGCGGTGCAACACGCCAATGCCGCCCAATTGCGCCATGACGATAGCCATATCCGCCTCGGTTACCGTGTCCATCGCCGAGGAAATGACAGGAATGTTGAGAGCAATGCCCTTGGTCAGCCGCGTGCGCGTATCGGCCATGCTGGGCACGATGTCGCTTTCGGCCGGACGCAGCAACACGTCGTCAAAGGTCAGGCCGAGAGAAATATCCATGATCGCCACGCTCAAAAGCTTTCCTGCTGGGGGGCGCTGCTTGCGTCAACCGCCCGTCGATTCGTGGCGGCCCATGTAAACAAGCCGCATGACAAGCGAAAGGGGCTAGGCGGCAAAATGCACAAAAAGGGCGCGGGAGAATGCCTCCCGCGCCCCGTTCTGTTCAAAAAAGCTCAGCCGATCAGGCGGCGCACTTGATGAACTTGCCCTTGGCATCCTTGCAGGGACCCTTCTTGGCGGGCGCGGAAGGAGCGGCGGGCGCAGGCGCCGCAGCAGCCGGAGCGGCAGCAGCGTCCGTGCCGCACTTGATGAACTTACCCTTGGCATCCTTGCAGGGGCCGCCAGCCTTGGCGGGGGCGGCAGGCGCGGCAGGGGCCGGAGCGGCCTTGGGCGCGGGCGCAGCCTTGGGCTTCACACCGGCGGCCTTCTCGGCCTTGGTCACATACTGCGAATCCGGAACGGCACCCGGCGTGCCACACTTGGCGAACTGGCCCTTGGCGTTACGGCAATGTTCGGCGGCGCTGGCCGAGGCCGGAATGGCGAACATGGCAAGCATGGCGAGCGGAAGCAGCAGTTTCTTCATGAGATCCCTCCTCGTCGCGGCAGGCGACTGGTGCAAAGGATTATTCCTCCGACGCTTAGGCGTCAATGAACCACGTGTTCATTGCGCAGAAAGTCGATAAAAAGTTAACGCGCCCGCAATCTAGCGCGAACGCTGGTCCACCGCGCCGGGATAGCGCAAGGTGTCGGCAAAATACTGCACCAGCGCGACATGGAAGGCGACATCTTCCGCAGCCCCGCCCAGTTCCAGTTCGGGGCCCACCACGTCGGCGGCATTGTGATAGCCATTGCCGAAGAAATTCTCGAGCCGCGCAATCTCGCCATAGGCGCTGGTGACCATCACAGCGGGCAGATCATGCGCCATCAGCGCCCAGCCATCCTGCCGCTTGATATAGAGATTGGGCGCGGTCGAATCCGACAATTTGCGTTTCTGCTCGCGCGCCACAGTGGCAATGCCGTTGTCGAGCGGGGTCATCCCCTTGCCCACCACGCCCAGCGCGGTTCCGGCAGGGGCAATCGCCACCGAATCGATGTTGAAGCCCGCCACGATATTCTTGAGCGGGATCGGCGGGTTTTCGGCAAAGGCTTCGGCGCCCAGCAGGCCGATTTCCTCGCCCGTGGTGGCCACCACATAGACATCACGGTCCAGCCCGCCCGGAATGCGGGTCAACCTGCGCGCCACTTCCAGCATGGCCGCCACACCGCTGGCATTATCCACCGCGCCATGACAGATGACGCGCTGGTTGGGCGGCGGGCATTGGCCGAAATGATCCCAATGCGCCATCAGCAGCACCGCCCCGCGCTCCGGCTTGCGGCCGGGCAAGCGGCCGATGATGTTGTGGGTGCGGATCACCGTCTCGCGGGTGGTAGCTTCCAGACTGGCGGTGATATCCAGCGGGCGCGCCACGAAATCGGGCCGCCCCGCCTCCCGTTGCAGGCTGGCGAGCGAATCCGGCCCGCTGGCCAGCAATTGGGCAAAGGCAGGCGCGGCAATATAGCCTTCCATATCCCCGCCCTGCGCCTCGCTGGCCAGGGCATAGGCGGTGCGTTTACGCCGCGCGGCGATACCCGCCAGCGTGCGTTGCCCGTCGAGCACCGTCAGCACAGCAGCCGCGCCACCCGCCAGCAGCGCGTTTTGCCGCGCATGCGCTGCGCTGGAATAATCGGCCTCGGGCTTCAACGCGCCATCATCGTCGAGCAGCACCGCCACACGCCCCGCCAGTTCGGCGCGCGGCGGGATCGCGGCGCCGCGCCCGACAAACACCACCGGCGCGCCCTGCACCAGCCCGCGCCGCCCCGAGGTGAGCATCAGCACATCGCCTTGCGCCACCGGCAGTACCCGCCCGCGCCTGAAAAATTGCGCCACGCTGCCCGCCGGTTCGCGGCCCACCAGCTTCACCGGCGCGAACCAAGGATTGCCGGGCTGGTTGGTGCCCGACACCAGCCCCATATCGTAGAGCTGCTTGCCGATGTAGCGCAGCGTCTTGGTCTCGCCCGCTGTACCGGGTTCGCGCCCCGCGAAATCGTCGCTTGCGAGAATTTTGATATGGGCCAGCAATTGCTCCTGCAATGCCTTGTCAGGCCGCGCGGAGGCTGGCGTAACCAGACACAGCATGGCCACACCCAGCGCCGCCAGACAGGCAGCCCCGCGCATCATGCATTCCATCGCTGATCTGGCTCGGCTCATCGCGGCCAGCCTACACAAACGCCGCCTTGCGGCAAGCACGCCAAAACACGCAAAGGCGCAAAACGCGATGAGCCGTTGCCGCCTTGCATCACCGTCCGCTTTCAAGGGCTTGCGCAACAGGTGCCTGATCCGGCAAAGCGGCAAGTGTTAAGGGAGGCAAACATGCGGCTCGACGATTTCGACCCCAATGATGTGGATATCGAGGATCAGCGCGGCAGAGGCGGCGGACTGGGCGGCATGTTCGGTGGCGGTGGCGGCGGTCAGGGCTTTCGCATCGGCGGCGGCGGCATGGGGATCGGCACGATCTTGCTGTTGATGGCGGGTGCGTGGTTGCTGGGGATCAACCCGCTCTCGGTGCTGGGGCTGATCTCGGGCCAGCAACTGGCCTCGCCCACACAGCAAAGCGCGCCGGTCGAGGCGGGCGCCGATGCCGCCAGCAGTTGCACCGTGAACGCGGCGAGCCAGCAGAGCTGCAACGACCTGTCCTCGCTCAACAAGACATGGCGGGCGCTGTTCGCGGAAAAGGGCCATGATTTCGCCAAGCCGAAGCTGGTGTTCTATTCGCAGAACGGTTCGTCCGGCTGTGGCGCGGCGCAAAGCGCGATGGGGCCCTTCTATTGCCCCGAGGATGGCGGCATCTATCTCGACACCGATTTCTACACCCAGATGGACCAGCAACTGGGCGCCAAGGGCCAGTTCGCGCGCGACTATGTGATCGCGCATGAATATGGCCACCACGTGCAAAACCTGCTGGGCACATCCGGCAAGGTCCATGCCGCACAGGAGGCCAATCCGGCGCAGGCCAACCGCCTGTCGGTGCGTCTGGAATTGCAGGCTGATTGCTATGCCGGTGTGTGGGCCGCACGCAACCGCGACCGACTGGAACAGGGCGACATGGAAAGCGGGCTCAACGCCGCGCACCAGATCGGCGACGATGTTCTGCTGAAGGAAGCGGGCCGCAATGTGAACGAGGCCGCCTTTACCCACGGTTCGGCGGCGCAGCGCATGGCATGGCTGAAGAAAGGTCTGGACAGCGGCGATCCGGCTGCCTGCAACACCTTCGGATCGGGAGAAATGTGATGCTGGTTAAGCCTGCCTATGCCGCCCTTGCCCTGCTGCTCACGGCGCCGACACTGGCCCATGCGCAACCGCCTGCGCCGATTGTCGGTGGTTGGAGCGCGGTGGAGCAACCCGCGAAGAATGCCGAAGTCCGCGCCGCTGCCAAGGCGCTGCTCGCCGCCCTGCCGTTGCGCCACAAACGCCTCGCGAAGATCGAGGTCGCCGAACAGCAGGTGGTGGCAGGCATGAACTATCGCCTCACGCTACGCCTCGCCAATGGCACGCGCTGGAGCGGGGTGGTGTGGCACAAGCTCGACGGAACCTATGACGCGCAAAAGCCAGAGCGCCTGCGCTGATCCGGCAACAAAAAGGGCGGGATAATACCCGCCCTTTTCTATTTACGACAGATCGCCGCGATCAATCGCCAGTCAGAATGCGGTCCACCAACTGCTTCACGGTGGGCGTGAAATTGTTGGAATAGAACGGGTCCTGCTTGAAGCGGTAGGCCGCATGGCCCGCAAACATCAGATTTTCATCGATGCTGCCGCCGTGGGCGATGTTCTGCAGGCTCTTCTGGATGCAGAAGCTGCGCGGATCGGCCAGACGGCCGGTCGACCAGTCATCATGGTCCTTCCAGCTCGAAAAGCCGCAATGCGAGAGGCAGCCCATGCAATCGGCCTGATCCTTGCGGATTTCCTCGCGCTCGGCAGGGGTGACGAACACCAGCGTATCGTCGGGCGTGCGCAGTGCGTCGGTGAAGCCAGCGCCGAACCATGTGCGGGCACGTTCGCGGTCGCAAGGCGTTACCCAGAAGTTCTTGCCCTTCACCCCCACGTCGAGCTGCACGCTATGGTCGCCCGCCTCCACCTTGGAATAGGCGATCTGACGGTCGCTGCGCGCGACAAGGCTCATCAGGAAGGGATTCTTGACCGCCGAGGAATAGAAGCCCGTCGGCGAGAATTTGTGCAGCAGGATATCGCCTTCATCCAGCGTGCGCAGATGATCCTTCCACGCCTGCGGGATAGGGCTTTCCTCGGTCAGCAACGGGCGCGTGCCATACTGGAAGGCGATGGCGCCCAGTTCGGGATTGTCGATCCAGTTTTCCCATTCGCGCAGATACCAGACGCCGCCCGCCATGATGATCGGCACGCTGTCGGGCACGCCTTCCGCGCGCATCGTCTCGCGCAATTGCTTGACGCGGGGATAGGGGTCCTGCGGCTTGGTGGGATCTTCGGCGTTGGACAGGCCATTATGCCCGCCCGCCAGCCACGGATCTTCATAGACCACCGCCGCCATCAGTTCCGAAACCTTGGAATAGGCCCGCTTCCACAGCGCACGGAACGCACGGCCCGAGGAGACGATCGGCAGGTATTGCACGTTGAAACGCGCCGCAATCTCCGACAGCTTGTAAGGCATGCCCGCGCCGCAAGTCACACCCTGGATCATGCCCTTGGTGCGCTCCAGCACGCCTTCGAGCACCTGCTGCGCGCCGCCCATTTCCCACAGCACGTTGATGTTGATCGCGCCTTTTCCGCCCGCGATATCATAGGCGCGCTTCACCTGCTCCACCGCGCCGTCAATGGCATAGCGGATCAGTTCCTGATGGCGTCCGGCGCGGGTTTTGTCGTGATAGATCTGGGGAATCACGTTGCCGTCGGCATCATAGGAGTCCGCGTTGACCGCGCTCACTGTGCCGATGCCGCCTGCCGCCGCCCATGCGCCGCTGCTGGAATGGTTGGAAACCGCAACACCCTTGCCGCCCTCGATCAGCGGCCATACTTCGCGGCCAGCATACATGATCGGCTGCAAACCCTTGAAACCCATTTCTATGTCTTTCGCAACTACGCCCCATCCCCCCGCCGCAGCAGCCCGAAAGCCGCCGCCGCACGGCCGAAACGCAGATCGGGGCGGATCTGAATTCCGGTTGTCATCAGGGCTTCATAGACCTTTCGGCAAAAGGTGCGAGTGTTTTCACGTGCAGGATCGCCGCGTGATCCACAATTTTGCCACATTCAAGCTCAGGAGCCATTACCCGCGTTCAGACTTTGCCACCTTGCGCGACCACGGCGCGAGCAACAATCCGCCCCACCTCGGCCAGAATCGCCTCGGCCTGCGGGTCGCCATCGGGCGTGGGCTTGGGCGGCTGGTAAAAGGCCGCGATGGCAAAGGGCGAATGATGCGGCGGCTCGACCCAAGCGAGATCGACATAGGTGCCGGGAATATCGGAAGGCAGACCCGTGCCCGTCTTGTCCCCCGCCCACCAGTCAACCGGCAGACCGGCGCGCAGGCGGTTCTTGCCGGTGGTGGTTTCATGCATCCATGTTTTGAGGGTTGCGGCCAAGGCAGGCGAAAGCGCGCCTTTGGCAAACAGTTTCACCAGATTTTGCGCCATCGCCATGGGCGTGGTCGTGTTGCGGATGCTCCCCACAGGCACGCGATTGAGAACCGTCTCATAGTCATCAAGCCGCGTCACCCTGTCGCCCAGCCCGCGCCAGAAAGCGTTCATCGCGCCCAGCCCGCCGATCCGGCGCAACAGCAGATTGGTAGCGCCATTGTCCGACAACTTCTGCGCCGACTCCGCCGCCTCGCCGATGGTCAGAAAACCCTGCCCCAGCCGCGCCTGCAAGGCGGGCGAGTTCGACAACACATCCGCTTTGCCAAAAGCCAGCGGCTCGGCCAGCCGCCAGCGCCCCTTGGCAGCACCATCCAGCACCACAGCGGCAAGGCTCAACTTGAAGGACGAGCAAAAGGCAAAGCGCTGGGCAGGGCGATGGGACAGGGCAACGCGCTGCCCGCCGGTCAAGACCAACACCCCCAGCCGTCCGCCATGCAGCGCCTCCAGCGCCGTCAGCGCATCAACTTTTGCCAAGGCAGACGGCGCGAAACCGACGGCCAGCGCGGCCCCGACAAAGCCGCGCCGGGTCAGCGCGCCATCTGGCATCAGTCCACGTCCTCCACATCCACCTTCTCGCCCGTCACGCGTTGCGACAGGGCGGCGGCCATATAGGGATCGAGCGCGCCATCCAGCACATCGGCAGGCGTCGGGCTGGTGACGCCCGTGCGCAGATCCTTCACCATCTGATAGGGCTGGAGCACATAGGAGCGGATCTGGTGGCCCCAGCCAATGTCCGTCTTGGCGGCATGTTCGGCGCTGGCGGCTTCCTCGCGCTTGCGCATCTCCGCCTCATAGAGGCGCGCCTTCAGCATGTTCATCGCGATTTCGCGGTTCTTGTGCTGGCTGCGGTCCACCTGGCTGGCCACCACGATGCCGCTGGGCACGTGGGTGATACGCACCGCCGAATCGGTGGTGTTNNACCCAGACCGAGCTGAACGAGGTGTGGCGACGCGCAGAACTGTCATAGGGGCTGATGCGGACGAGGCGGTGGACGCCACTCTCCGTCTTGGCCCAGCCATAGGCGTTCTCGCCCTTCACCAGAATAGTGGCCGATTTGATGCCCGCCGTCTCGCCCGCCTGGTATTCGATCAGATCGGCCTTGAACCCGCGCTTTTCCGCCCAGCGCGTGTACATGCGCAGCAGCATCGAGGCCCAGTCCTGCGATTCGGTGCCGCCCGCGCCCGCGTGGATTTCGATATAGGTGTCCATGCCGTCGGCCTCGCCAGCCAACAGCGCCTGAACCTTGTCATTATCGGCCCGCTCGGCCAGCGCCGACAGTGTGGCCAGCCCCTCCTCGATGGTGGCCTCGTCATCCTCCATCTCGCCCAGTTCGATGAACTCGATGGCATCCTGCATCTCGGCGCTGATGGTGTTCACCGCGCCGATGCTGGCCTCGAGCCGCCGACGCTCGCGCATCACCGCTTCGGCTTCCTTGGGATTGTCCCAGAGCTTGGGGTCCTCAACGCGGGCATTCAGCTCGTCAAAGCGGCGCAGCGCGCGGTCCCAGTCAAGGAACTTGCGCACCAGCGCAAGCGCTGCGTTGATCCGGTCGATATGGGCCTGCCCTTCGGCACGCATGGTCTGTCTACCCTTGGTTTTTCAAATTTCCGAACCACGGCGCGTTAGACAGATTGCGGTGAAAGTAAAGCCCCGCTCAGCGGCGATCCCGCGCGGCGCTGGCTGCCTTGCGCTTCACCGGTGCGGCGGTCGTGAAGATCACCACCGACGGGGCGACCGGCCCTGCCTCCGACCGCGCCGCCACGGCCAGCGGCACAGCCGGGGCC
>DDES01000218.1:0-7864 GCA_002336765.1 Novosphingobium sp. UBA1948
TGAAGTCCATGTCGCCCAGATGATCCTCATCACCCAGAATGTCGGACAGCACGGTGAACTCGTCGCCTTCGAGGATCAGACCCATGGCGATACCCGACACGGGGCGCACCAGCGGCACGCCCGCGTCCATCATCGAGAGCGAACCACCGCAGACGGTGGCCATCGACGACGAACCGTTCGACTCGGTGATGTCCGAGAGAACGCGGATCGTGTAGGGGAAGTCTTCCTTGCTGGGCAGAACGGGGTGCAGCGCGCGCCATGCCAGCTTGCCATGGCCAACTTCACGACGACCCGGGGCGCCGAAGCGGCCCACTTCGCCGACCGAGTAGGGCGGGAAGTTGTAGTGCAGCATGAAGCTTTCATAACGCAGGCCGTCGAGGCCGTCGATCATCTGCTCGGCATCCTTGGTGCCCAGCGTGGTGGTGCAGATCGACTGCGTCTCACCGCGCGTGAACAGCGCCGAACCGTGCGTGCGCGGCAGGAAGCCGACGATGCTCTCGATCGGGCGGACCTGCGTGGTGGTGCGGCCATCGATGCGGGTGCCGTCCTTGAGGATGGCGGTGCGCACGATTTCGGCTTCCAGCTTCTTGGTGACCTTGATGGCGACCATCTGGGTCTGCGGGCTTTCCTCGGCAAAGGCGGCCTTGGCCTTGGCGCGGACCTCGTTCAGCGCGTTCGAACGCGCCGACTTGTCGGTCAGCTTGTAGGCGGCGGCGATGTCCTTGCCGACCAGCTTCTTGAGCTTGGCCTTCATGTCGGCGGTGTTGTCCGACAGGTCGATCTCCCAAGGATCCTTGGCAGCCTTTTCGGCCAGATCGATGATGAGGTTGGTCACCTTGCGGATCTCGTCATGCGCGAACATGACGGCGCCCAGCATTTCTTCCTCGGACAGTTCCTTGGCTTCCGACTCCACCATCATCACCGCGCCTTCGGTGGCGGCGACCACGAGGTCGAGGCGGCCTTCGGCAACCTGCGCCATCGAGGGGTTGAGCTGGTATTCGCCATCCTTGAAACCGACACGGGCAGCGCCGATCGGGCCCATGAAAGGCACGCCCGAGATGGTCAGAGCGGCCGACGCGGCGACCATCGCCACAATGTCGGGCTCGCTCTCGCCGTCATAGCTCAGCACCTGGGCGATGACGTTGATCTCGTTGTAGAAACCTTCGGGGAACAGCGGGCGGACCGGACGGTCGATCAGGCGGGAAACCAGCGTTTCCTTTTCCGTGGCACCGCGTTCACGCTTGAAGAAGCCGCCCGGGATACGGCCGGCAGCCGAATATTTTTCCTGATAGTGCACGGTGAGCGGGAAGAAGTCCTGCCCTTCCTTGACACTCTTGGCGGCGGTCACGGCGCAAAGCACCACGGTTTCGCCATAGGTGGCCAGCACAGCGCCATCGGCTTGACGGGCGATACGGCCGGTTTCGAGGGTGAGGGTTTTTCCGCCCCATTCCATCGATACGGTTTTGACGTCGAACATGTGTCTTCCTTCAGCCCTTCCGCCCTATTGCGGGAGGGGTTTGCTGCCGGGGATACCGTCCCGGTCCGGTGCGGGGCTTGTTGATCATGCCCCAAAGGCCGCCCGCCGGATTGCGGATTGGGCCTTCAAAAACTTGTTTGCCCAGATATGCGAAAAGCCCCTTGGCGGGGCCTAACCTGTCTGGCGCAGGCTCTATAGCGGAAAGGGCGCCGCCGATCCATCGGCAACCGCCCTAATTCCGACAAAAACGCCCCTATGAAAAACGCCCGCGCCTTGGATGGTCGCATCGCGGAAAGCCAAAACCGGTTCCCACGTTTTGCGCGACACTCCAGGCGGAGGCGTTTTCCGTTTGAGCTTACTTACGCAGGCCCAGCTTGGCGATGAGGGCGTTGTAGCGCGCCACATCCTTCTTCTTCAGATAGGCCAGCAGCGTGCGACGCTTGTTGACCATCTGGAGCAGACCGCGACGCGAGTGGTTGTCCTTCGCGTGGGTCTTGAAGTGTTCGGTGAGGTTGACGATGCGGGTGGTCAGGATCGCAACCTGCACTTCGGGCGAACCGGTGTCGCCAGCGTGCTGGGCGTTGCTATCGATAACTTCCTGCTTCTTTTCAGCGGTAATCGTCATATCATCTACTCCGCGACATCAACAAGGTTGAACCCTCGTTCGACCGTAGCCGAACCGCCTTCGAGCCGCACCAGCGCCACCGGCACTTGGCCCAGTTTCGCGCAGTATAGCCCGTCAGGCTGGGGCAGCCCGACCAGAACGCGGCCCTGACGGGTCGCCCTTGCCTGATCGGGCGAGAGGGATAGAGCCGGGATGTCGACCAGCCCTGCCTCCAGCGGCAAGAGTTTGTGTTCAAGAGGCGCGCCCTTACCGATTTCATTGAGAGAGTCCAGCGAAATCGCCTGATCGAGCGCAAAGGGCCCCGCCGACAGCCGCCGCAGCATGGTGACCGACCCGCGCGAACCCAGCGCCAGCGCGATGTCGCGGGCAAGGCTGCGGATATAGGTGCCCTTGGACACATGCGCACGCAAAGTGGCCCAATCTTCCCCCGCGTCCAGCAGATCGAGGCTGTGGATGGTGACAGGGCGCGTCGGCATCTCCACCGCTTCGCCCGCCCGCGCACGGTCATAGGCGCGCTTGCCGTCGATCATCAGCGCCGAATAGGCGGGCGGCACCTGTTCGATCGGGCCGGTGAACTGGGGCAACACGCTGGCGATCTCCGCCGCCATCGGTCGCACATCGCTGGTGGCCACCACCTCACCCTCCAGATCGAGCGTAGAGGTCTCCGCGCCAAAGCGGATCGTGAAATCATAGGTCTTGGAAGCGTCCAGCATCCGCCCTGTCAGCTTGGTCGCCTCGCCCAGCGCGATGGGCAGCAACCCGCTGGCCAAGGGATCCAGCGTGCCGCCGTGGCCCACCTTGATCCCGCCCTTCAGCTTCATGTTATAGCCCGCCTCGCGCAGGTTACGCTTCACCGCGCTCACCGCCTGCGTGCTGCCCAGTTCAAGCGGCTTGTCGAGGATGATCCAGCCATGGAGGCTCACAGGCTGGCGATCCAGTTACCCGCTGCCAACATATGGTCGCCCAGCCAGTGAAACGGTGGATCAATCAACCGCCCCACCAGATTGAACCCGGGGAACAGCATCGGCAAGACGACGAGAACCAGCATAGGCACCAGCATGCCCCAGCGCCGCGCACGCCGATAGATTCGCGCGGCAGGAGAAGGCAGCAGGCCTTCGATGATATGCGATCCATCAAAAGGCGGGATCGGGATGAGGTTGAACAATGCGAGATAAAGGTTGAGCGACAGAAAATTGACGAGATTGTCACCCCAGAAATTGCCATCGAGGGCCATCCCCTCGCCTTGCACCCGCACCAGAAATGCAAGGCCGATGGCCGCGGCAAGCGCCATCAAGAGGTTAGCCAGCGGGCCGGCCGCCGCCACCATCATCATGTCGCGGCGCGGATTGCGCAGCCGCCGCATATCCACCGGAACCGGTTTGGCCCAGCCAAACACCGGCAGATGCGCAAAAGCCAGCAAACCGGGCAAGATCACAGTGCCCAGCAGATCAATATGACGCAAGGGATTGAGTGTGAGACGCCGCGCCTCATAAGCCGTGGGATCACCCAGTGCGCGGGCCGTCAGACCATGCGCTACCTCGTGAAACACAATGGCGAAAACCAGCGGCACGATCAGCGTAATCGCCTGATAAAGCGACGGCGCCATCAGCCTGCGCCCCCGTACATCCCCCGCGCCTGCGCAAAATGGCGGCGACACAGGGCGACATAGCGGTCGTTGCCGCCGATCTCGGTCTGCGCACCCTCGATCACCGCGTGGCCCGCCGCGTCCACGCGCAGGTTCATCGTCGCCTTGCGGCCACAATGGCACACCGCCTTCAACTCCACCAAAGCATCGGCAATGCCCAGCAACACCGCGCTGCCGGGGAAGAGTTCGCCCTGAAAATCGGTGCGCAAGCCATAGCACAACACCGGAATCCCGCCCTCGTCGGCAATCCGCGCGGCCTGCCACACCTGCTCTGGCGAGAGGAACTGCGCCTCGTCCACCAGCACACAGGACAGGTTCTCGCTCTCATGCGCGGCCATCACCGCGCTGTAGAGATCGGTGTGCGGGGCAAAGCGGTGCGCGCCCGCGTGCAGGCCGATGCGGCTCTCGATGGCGTTATCCCCCCCGCGACGGTCCAGCGCGGCGGTCCACAGCATGGTGGTCATGCCGCGCTCGCGATAGTTGAAATCGGCCTGCAACAGCGTGGTCGATTTGCCCGCATTCATGCTGGCATAGTAGAAATAGAGCTTGGCCATTTACCGGAGGGCCGCCAGCCAATCGAGCAGCTTGGCCGTCAGCGCGATGCGATGATCGGAAAAGGAATGGTCGGTAGGCCAGTTGGCGGCAGTCAGCCTGCCACCTCTGCCCTTGGCCGCCGCCAGTTTGTCGGCATAGTCGCTGCCCAGCCCGCGCTGCGCATAGATCAGGCCCAGCGGACGGTCGGCGATCCGCCCCACCACCGCATGCAGATCGAAGAAGGGCTCGGCATGGCGCAATTCGTCCAGCAGATCCTCCTCGCGCGCGTTGAGCGGAGGCATGTCGCCATCCAGTTCGCCCGCCTTGAAGGCGGCCAGCCCCTGCGGCGTGGCGATGGAGCGCCCGATGGCGGCAAAATCGGCCGGATCGATCAGGAAGGCGCCTTTCAGACCCGGCACATCGGCCATGGTGCGCGCCGCCATCATCCCGCCAAGGCTGTGGCCCGCCACCACCACCCGCTTGGGATCAATACCATAGAGCGCGGCATGGGCCGGATCCTGCAGGAAGCGCGCGGCGTTGGCGGCATCCTGCGCGCAATGGGCAAAGCTGTAGGTGCCCTCGCTGCCCCAACTGCCGCGATAATGCAGCGTCAGCACATGCCAACCGGCACGGCGCGCGGCCTGCGCCAGATCGAGGTTCTGCTCGTTGCCGGGCAGGCCGTGAAGCAGCAGCAATGCGGGATGCGGCCCCTTGCCAGAGGCCAGATAGAGCACAGCGTTGATCTTCGCGCCTTCGCTGGGCAACTGGAAGGCCACCATCCGCGCCGGATAGCGCGCATCGGGCGCGGGATCGGCCGCCACGGCGACGGGCACAGGACGCGCCTCCAGCGGGCTGGCCGCCACCAGCGCCAGCGCGGCCAGCAGCAGGCGGCTCATGCCCCGCCGCCCTCTTGCCCGCCCTCGACATCGCGGCTCACCAGCGGGCTGGCCAGCAGCGCGTCGATGCGGCTTGCCTCGTCAAAGCTCTCGTCGGGCAGAAACTTGATGCGGGCGGCGTATTTCATCTTGAGCTTGCCCGCCACTTCCTTCTGGAAAAAGGCGGTGTGGGTGCGCAAGGCTTTGATCACCGCCTCCTCGTCCTCGCCCAGCAAGGGCTTCACGAAAACGGCGGCGTGGCGCAGGTCGGGGCTCATGCGAACCTCGGTCACGCTGACTGTATGCGCGGAAAGCACATCGTCATGCACCATTTGCCGCATCAGCAGTTCGGAGATCACATGGCGCACCTGTTCACCCACCTTGAGCAGGCGGACCGAACGGGTTTCAGGGGTGGCGGTTTGGCGAACCATCAGGATTCCATTTTTTCCAGTATGCGGCGCAAGGACCGGATGTTGCGGGCCGTGCCCCACAGTTTCAGCCGCCGCTCGATAAACACATTGGACAGGCGCGAACCTCCCACGCCGTCCACATAGTCGATATAGACACTGCGTGGCCCCATCGCCAGCCTTTCCGGCCCGCGTGTGGCATGATCGGCGGCAAGGCGCTCGAAGGCCTCGCGCTCCGGCTCGCCCGACAGGAACAGCGTGTGGACTTTGGCAGGGTCACCCTCCGCCGCGAAGGGATTGCCCTCGATCGCCTCGCGGACCTCGGCGGCGCTGCGCACGGCGGCAAAGGAATCGATATCGAAGCGCTCGGCCATCATATGGCCCAGCAAGTCCTCCAACCCGTCGGTCGGCCGCTCGTCATAGTCAAACAGCACATTGCCGCTGGCCACTACCGTCTCGATATTCTCGAACTCCTCGCGCTCGAACGCATAGCGCAAGTCGGCCATCGTCAGCCGGTTGCCGCCCACGTTGATCGAGGAGAAAAAGGCGATGTAGCGGGGCATCAATCGTCCTTTTCCAGCCGTGGTGCGGCCCCTCCCCCGTTACCGGCAGGAGGGGCACGCCACCATCAGAGCGTGCGGTCGCGCATCTCAACCTCAAAGACTTCCAGCGTATCGCCAGCCTTGATGTCGTTGGTATCCTGCAACACCACGCCGCATTCGAGGCCCGCACGCACTTCGGCAACGTCGTCCTTGAAACGGCGCAGCGACTTGATGTGCGTCTTGGACACGATAACGTCCTGACGGGTAAGGCGCGCGTAGAGGCCCTTCTTGATGAAGCCTTCCAGCACCAGCAGACCGGCAGCCTTGTCGTGCTTGCCCGCGTTGAACACTTCCTTGACCTCGGCGCGGCCAACCACGGTTTCGATGCGCTCCGGCCCCCAGACGCCCGCCATTTCCTTGGCGATATCGTCGGTCAGGTGATAGATCACGTCGAAATACTTCATGCGAACCTTGAAGCGCTCGACGATCTCGCGCGCCTTGGCGTTGGGACGCACGTTGAAGCCCACGATGGGCGCGCCCGAAGCCGCCGCCAGATTGACGTCGCTTTCCGTAATGGCACCCACGCCCGAGGCCAGAACCTTGAGCTTGATCTCGTCGTTCGACAGGCGGTTGAGCGCATTGACGATGGCTTCCACCGAGCCCTGCACGTCGGCCTTCACCACGATGGGATATTCGATCACCGCCTGCTTGGCCGCCAGCGCCGAGAACATGTTCTCGAGGCTTGCGGGGGCAGAGGTGGTGCGCTTGGCGGTGGCCTGTTCGTGACGGAAGGCGGCAACCTCGCGGGCGCGGGCCTCGCTCTCCACCACGGTCAGCGTGTCGCCGGCCATCGGCACACCGCCGATGCCCAGCACCTCGACCGGCATGGCGGGGCCAGCGGCTTTCACCTGACGGCCCTTGTCATCCAGCATGGCGCGCACGCGGCCAGACTGGGTGCCCACGACCAGAATATCGCCCACCTTGAGCGTGCCGCGGTTGACCAGCACGGTGGCGAGCGGCCCCTTGCCCTTGTCGAGCTTGGCCTCGATCACGGTCGCCTCGGCGGCACGGTCGGGATTGGCGCGCAGTTCGAGCAATTCGGCCTGCAACAGGATCTTGTCGATCAGCTCCTGCAAACCGGCGCCGCTCTTGGCCGACACTTCCACATCCTGCACATCGCCCGACATGGCTTCAACGATGATCTCGTGCTCGAGCAGGCGCTCGCGGATCTTCTGAGGGTTGAATTCGGGCTTGTCGCTCTTGGTGATCGCCACGATCATCGGCACGCCGGCCGCCTTGGTGTGGTTGATCGCCTCGATCGTCTGCGGCATCAGCCCGTCGTCGCCCGCCACCACGAGGATCACGATGTCGGTGACATTGGCACCGCGCATACGCATCTCGGTAAAGGCCTCGTGGCCCGGCGTGTCGAGGAAGGTAACGAGATCGCCGCTCTTCGTCTTGATCTGGTAGGCGCCGATATGCTGCGTAATGCCACCGGCCTCGCCGCGCACCACATCGGTGCCGCGCAGCGCGTCGAGCAGCGAGGTCTTGCCGTGGTCAACATGGCCCATGATGGTGACAACCGGCGGACGCGGCTTCAGCGTTTCCTCGGCATCGACATCGGCGCTGGCGTCGATATCCACGTCATTTTCCGAAACGCGCTGCACATTATGGCCGAATTCGGTCACCAGCAGTTCGGCGGTATCCTGATCGATCGTGTGGTTGAGCGTGACGATCACGCCCATCTTGAACAGCGCCT
>DDES01000218.1:7878-8131 GCA_002336765.1 Novosphingobium sp. UBA1948
TGGCCAGTTCCTGCACGGTGATCGCCTCGGGCACCACCACATCGCGCACCTGCTTCTCGCGCGGCTGGTTATAGCCGCTGAAATGGGCGCGCTTTTCCTTTTCACGCGCACGCTTGAGTGCGGCGAGGCTGCGGGCGCGGGCGCCCTCGTCCTCGTTCAGCGCGCGGGTCACGGTCAGCTTGCCGCCACGACGCTCGTCGCCCTTGCGGTCGCGGTTGGGCGCGGGCTTCTTGGGGGCGGGCGCCGCCGCTTC
>DDES01000077.1:0-219 GCA_002336765.1 Novosphingobium sp. UBA1948
TCCAAGCGCCCGCGATCCGGCGCCAAGCCTCTGCGCACTGGCCCGCGCCCCAAGCGGGCGAGCCGCCGACCCGCCCGCCGATCCTGTTCGATCCGCCCCAGCCGGTTACCGCCATGGCCAGCGTGCCCGATGGACCGCCGCTGCGCTTCCGCTGGCGCGGGAACCTGCACGAGGTGGTGCTGGCCGAAGGGCCGGAACGCATCGCGCCGGAATGGTGGC
>DDES01000077.1:295-2662 GCA_002336765.1 Novosphingobium sp. UBA1948
GCCGCCGTTTCTGGCTGTTCCGCCACGGGCTTTACGAGGAATGCAGGCAACCGCGCTGGTATCTGCACGGATTGTTCGCATGAGTGTTGCTGCCCCCTTTGCCGAACCTGTGGCCGCCACCACCTTCAGCTTTCTGCGCGGCGCCAGCCAGCCCGCCGATATGGTGGCGCGCGCGGTGGCGCTGGGCATGGGCGGCATCGGCATGGCCGATCGCAACACGGTGGCGGGCGTGGTGCGCGCCCATGCGCAATGGCAGAAATCGGGCGCGCGCAAGGCGGGATTCCGGCTGATCACGGGCGCGCGGCTGGTGTTTGCCGATGGCACGGGCGATATTGTGGCCTATCCGCGCGACCGCGCCGCATGGGGGCGGCTGACCCGTCTGTTGACGCTGGGCAACCGGCGCGCGGAGAAAGGCGATTGCCATCTCGCGCTGGGCGATCTGCTGGACCATGCCGAGGGGTTGGCGCTGATCGCCTGCGATGCGGAGCCGGACGTGCTGGCCGGTTTGCGCGAGACCACGCCGCATCTCTGGCTGGCCGCCACCATGCCGCGCGGCGGGCGCGATGCGCGCGAACTGGCGCGGCGGATGAGCGTGGCTGCGGCGGCAGGAGTGCCCCTGATCGCCACCAATGATGCGCTTTATGCCGCGCCCGAGTGCCGCCCCTTGCAGGATGTGCTGACCTGCATCCGCCACGGGCGGCCAGTGCAGACGGCGGGCCGCCTGCTTTCCGCCCATGCCGAGCGCTATCTCAAAAGCCCCGCCGAAATGGCGCGCCTGTTTGCTGCCTGCCCGCAGGCTATCGCGGCCACAGGGGATCTGTTCGACAGCATCGCCTTCACGCTCGACCAGTTGCGCTACGAATATCCGCATGAGCCGGTGCCCGCAGGCTATACGCCGCAAGGCTGGCTGGTGGAACTGGTGGAGCGCGGCGGGCTTGCGCTGTTTCCCGATGGCCTGCCGCCTGCCTATCGCGCCACGCTGGACGAGGAATTCCGCCTGATCGCCAAGCGCGGTTATGCCCCCTATTTCCTGACTGTGCACGATATTGTCGCCTATGCCCGTGGCCTCACCCCGCCGATCCTGTGTCAGGGGCGCGGCAGCGCGGCCAATTCGCTGGTGTGCTATTTCCTCGGCATCACACCGGTCGATCCGGTGAAGGAAAAGCTGCTGTTCAGCCGCTTCCTCTCCGAAGAGCGCGACGAGCCGCCCGACATCGATGTCGATTTCGAACATGAGCGGCGCGAGGAGGTGATCCAGCATATCTATGCCCGCTATGGCCGCGATCGCGCCGGTATCGCGGCCACGGTGATCCATTATCGCCCGCGCAGCGCCCTGCGCGAGGTGGGCCGCGCGCTGGGCCTGACCGAGGATGTGACCCAGCGCCTGTCGGGCACGATCTGGGGCAGCTATGGCCGCGAAGTACCGGAAACCCGCATCAGCGAGGCAGGCTTTGACCCCGCCAATCCCGAAATCGCCCGTCTGCGCGATCTGGTGGGGCAGATGCTGGATATGCCGCGCCACCTGTCGCAACATGTCGGCGGCTTTGTGCTGACGCAGGGGCGGCTGGACGAGCTGGTGCCGATCCACAACGCGGCGATGGAGGATCGCACCTTCATCGAGTGGGACAAGGACGATATTGACGCGCTGGGGCTGATGAAGGTCGATGTGCTGGCGCTGGGGATGCTGACCGCCATCCGCAAGAGTTTCGACCTGATGCGCCAGCATGGCTTGGGCGATATCACGCTGGCCACCGTGCCGCGCGAGGATAAGGCGACATACGATATGCTGTGCCGCGCCGACAGTATCGGCACGTTTCAGGTGGAAAGCCGCGCCCAGATCGCCATGCTGCCGCGCATGAAGCCGTACTGCCTGTATGATCTGGTGATTCAGGTGGCGATTGTGCGGCCCGGCCCCATTCAGGGCGGCATGGTCCACCCCTATCTGCGCCGCCGCAATGGCGAGGAAGCCGTCACCTATCCCGGCCCGCCCGGCGAGATGGAGGATGTGCTGGGCAAGACTTTGGGCGTGCCGCTGTTTCAGGAACAGGCGATGAAGCTGGCGATTGTGGCGGCAGGTTTTACGCCGGCGGAGGCCGATGGCCTGCGCCGCTCGATGGCCGCCTTTCGCCGCAACGGCACGATCCAGCATTACGAGGACAAGCTGGTGGGCGGCATGGTGGCGCGCGGCTACACCCGCGATTTTGCCGAGCGTTGCTTTGAACAGATCAAGGGCTTTGGCGATTATGGCTTTCCCGAGAGCCATGCGCAGGCCTTTGCATGGCTGGCCTATGTGTCGAGCTGGCTGAAATGCCACTATCCGGCGGTGTTCACCGCGGCGCTGCTCAACAGCCAGCCGATGGGCTTTTA
>DDES01000097.1 GCA_002336765.1 Novosphingobium sp. UBA1948
GAGCGCGCCGAGGGCGAGGGTGAGGGCGAAGGCCGTCGCAAGCGCCGCAAGCGCCGCCGTGGCCGTGGCCGTGATCGCCGCGAGGATGGTTCGACCATCGAGGTGGGCGATGCCGACTATGTCGAGGATGAGACTGGCGAGGAAGGCGAGAGCGCCGAAACCGAGGGCACCGAGACGGAAACGGGCGACGCCGAGGCTGGCGAAGCCGGTGACAATGGCGAGGATGGTCAGCGCAAGCGTCGTCGTCGCAAGCGTCGTCGCGGTCGCGGCCGTGGTGAGGGTGGTGCCGAGGGTGCCGGTGAAGGCGGGGCCGAGGGTTCGCCCGAAGGCGCCGAGGCTGGTGACGAGGCTGGCGAGGAAGCGGAAGCTGTTGCCGCACCGGCTGACGCTGTGGTCGAGGCTGCCGCCGAGGAAGCCCCTGCCAAGCCCAAGCGTAGCCGCCGCAAGAAGCCGGTTGCTGCCGAGGCCGATGCCGAGGTGGTGAGCGAGGAAGCGCCGGTGGCCGAGCCTGCGGCGGAAGCGCCGGTCGAGGCCGTGGAAGCCGAGGCCAAGCCTGCCAAGCCCAAGCGCGCCCCGCGCAAGAAGAAGGTGGAGGCCGAGGCTGCCGAGGCACCCGCCGAGGTCGTGGCCGAGGAAGCGCCCGCCAAGCCCAAGCGTGCGCCGCGCAAGAAGAAGGCCGAGGCTCCGGTGGTGGAGCAGGCGGTTGAAGCGCCTGTCGAAAACCCCACGCCTGCTGAAGGCGGCGAGAGCGGTGATGATGGTAGCGACGACGACGGCCAGCCCAAAAAGCGCGGCTGGTGGCAGCGCACCTTTGGCGAGTAAAAGCGCAGCCTGAGGGCTGGTTCGCAAACCCATGAAAGGCCGGAAGCGGGGGCAACCTCACTTCCGGCCTTTTGTCATGCACGTTGTGCGCATATCCGACGAAAGACCTAGGGAAAGATAAGGGGGACGGCGCGCGCCTGATGCTAAGAACTTGGCGTTAAGCCAAGGATTGGAAGACCGAACTTCCAACCAAGGGATGATGGGTATGTCTTTGCCGCCGAAAACGGCCCCTGTCTGGCAAAAGCTCGCCAACGGAGGCCTCAAGCTTCTGCGCAGCAGCAATCTGGGCATGCAGATGCTGACGCAGCGTATTGAAATGTCGAAGCTCTCGCCTGCGCAAAAGAGCGACGAAATCTATGCATTCTTTGTCAAATGGGAAAAGGGGCTGTCCAATGAAGTCGCTCAACTTGGCCGGCTCTGACCACGGCCGTCTCAACGCGCTGCTGGGTCTGGACGATGCCGCCGCGCTGATCCGCGCTGGCGCGCCGCTGGCGATCGCCGGACGTGCCGAAGCGCTGGATACACTGCCCAAGGGCAACTGGATCGGTGGCACCACGCCTTATTTCCTCACCGAGGATGGCGGCGAGGTGATTGGCGCCGACAAGGTCTTCGTGTCGGATTTCTCGGGTCTGGGCGCGGTGCGCGTCGCCACCTATGACGAGCATCACCTTGACAAGATCACCGAGGATGCGCCGGAAAACGGCTTCGCGCTGGCGATCATCCCGTTCCAGTCGGTGGTGCATGAACGCTTTGCCCGTGAATCGGGTTCCTATCCGCTCGCTTTCCTCAAGCCCACCGTGGGCTGGATCGCTGGCTTCGATCTGGGCGAAGCAGGGGCTTGCGCCTATGTCTATGATGGCCAGCATGCCACGCGTCACACCAACCGCGCGGTGGTGCTGCATGTCGAGCTGCCGGAAGGGGTGATGCCTGGCGTCGAGATCGTCAATATCTTCGAGGCTGATGGTGTCGACGTGCTGCGGTTCGAGGAAACCGGATTTGCACAGACCCATGTGCTGGTGAATGGCGAGCGCCGCCCGTTTGTCGACTATATCCGCGAGCGCGGGCTCGAAGGCGGACAATTGCCGCTGGTGGGCGATTTTGGCGGCGCGCGGATCAACGCCTCGCTGCGCGAAGTGGGCGATGGCTCGGTGCAGCTCTATGCTCCGGTGTTCCCGGGCGTGGATTATGCCTTTGCCGCGCCGGTGGCCGATTATGCCGCGGCGTTCCATGCCGCCTTTGTCGACCATTCGCATGATGGCGCGGTATTCTCGTGCAACTGCATCCTCAATTTCCTGTTCGGCGGCCTGGAAGGCAAGTCGATCGGCGGGGCGGCAGGGCCGGTCACCTTTGGCGAAATCGCCTACAGTCTGGTGAACCAGACGCTGGTGCAGGTGCGCGCGCTGTAACGTACTGTCTCCAATCCAGTCTTGCGCCAAGGCCCTGTTCCCGCAAAAGGAAGCAGGGCCTTGTTGCGTTGGGGGCCTATCCCTTAACGCTGTCGAGCGATTGCTGGGCGTGGATCGGGGCAAATATCGGGGGAGTTTGGCCGCAATGCGAATGATGGGAGCAGCGATGGGCTTGGTCGCCGCGCTGATGGCGGAGCCGGCCTATGCGGGCGATGGCTTCACCTTCTCGGCCAACAGCCGGTTGCGTTACGAGGCCGTCGACGGACAGGCACGCGCCGCCACCAACCCTTCCGACCAATGGACCAGCCTGCGCACCGTGCTGCATGGCGATTGGAAGCAGGGTCCGTGGCAGGCCGTGGGTGAAGTCTGGGACAGCCGCATATGGGGCGCCAACATAGGCACCGCGCCCACCACCAACGAGGTCAACACGCTCGAGCCGGTGCAGGCCTATCTCCGCTTTGATGCGGGCAGCTTGTTGGGCAAGGGCAGCAAGACCACGTTGCAGGCCGGGCGGATGCAGATGAACATCGGCTCGCGGCGGCTGATTGCCTCGGACGATTATCGCAACACCACCAATGGTTACACCGGCGTTCTGGCCGAAACTTCGTTGAAATCAGGCTGGAATGCCACCGGCTTCTATGTCCTGCCGCAAACCCGCCTGCCCGACGATACGGCCAGCATCCTCGACCAGCATGTGGCGCTCGACAAGGAAAGCCTGTCTTCGGTGCTGTGGGGCGGGGTGATCGCGCATCAGAAGAAGGGTAATCCCTATCTGGCCGAGGCCAGCTTCATCCACTTTGGCGAGCGGGATGCCACGGGGCATCCCACCAAGGACCGTTCGCTCAACAATCTCGGCCTGCGGCTGGGGGTGGATCCGCGCGCCGCGCATTGGGATCTGGGCGCGGAAGGCATTTACCAGTGGGGCAGCACCAGCGCTTCCACCGCCGCCAATGCCGCGCATCTCGATGTATCGGCCAGTTTTCTGCGTGCCTATGCCGGCTACACGTTCAAGGCCAAATGGAAGCCGCATCTGCTGGCCGAGTTTGATCGCGCCAGTGGCGATGCGCCGGGCGGCACCTATGGACGGTTCGACACGCTGTTCGGCATGCGCCGCGCCGATTTGGCGCCTTCGGGTCTTTATAATGCGGTGGGCCGCGCCAATATCGCCACGGCGGGCTTGCGGCTGGAAGTGACTCCCTCAGCGCGCACTGATGGCTTCATTGGCTGGCGTGGCCTGTGGCTGGCCAACAGCCACGACGCCTTTTCTACCACCGGCGTCAAGGATGCCAGCGGTGCTTCGGGCAGCTTTGCTGGTCATCAGGTCGATCTGCGGCTGCGGCACTGGATCATGCCCAAGCATCTGCGTTTCGAGCTGGACGGCGTGTGGCTGGCGCGCGGGCGCTTTCTGGAGGCAGCACCCAACGGGCGGCGCGGCGACACGCGCTATATCTCGCTCAATCTGACCGCATTTCTTTGATACGCCCCTTGCGCAAGCCCTGATTTGTGCTGCACGATCCGCGTGGCAGCCAGACAGGAGCAGGGTGTGAGCGGACAGGCAGAGGAACACGGCAAGGGAACCGGCGGCATTGGCGCGATTATCGCGGCGAGCAGCGGCAATCTGGTCGAATGGTTCGATTTCTACATCTACGCCTTCTGCTCGCTCTATTTCGCGCCTGCCTTTTTCCCGCAGTCCGATGCCACGGGGCAATTGCTCAACACGGCGGGGCTGTTCGCCGCCGGTTTCCTGATGCGACCTATCGGAGGTTGGGCCTTTGGCCGATTTGCCGACCGGCATGGGCGGCGCCTGTCGCTGCTGGTGTCGGTGCTGGTGATGTGTGGCGGTTCGCTGGCGATTGCGGTGATGCCCACCTATGCCACGATAGGCGTCTGGGCGCCCGCGCTGCTGATGGTGGCGCGGCTGGTGCAGGGCTTTGCGCTGGGCGGGGAATATGGCACCGCCGCCACCTATATGAGCGAGGTGGCCACCGAAGGGCGGCGCGGTTTTCTCTCCTCGTTCCAGTATGTGACGCTGGTGGGCGGCCAATTGCTGGCCTCGGCGCTGGTGGTGCTGTTGCAGGCTACGCTGGGTGAGGATGCACTCAAGGCCTGGGGCTGGCGCATTCCCTTTGCCATCGGGGCGGTGGCGGCGCTGGTGGCGCTGGCGGCCCGCTCGCGCCTGCCGGAAACCGCCGACGAGGCCGAGCGCAGCAGCGCTTCGGCGGGGCGGCTCTCGGCCTTGCTGCGCGATCATCCGCGCGCCTTCTTCTCGGTGCTGGGCTTCACGGCGGGCGGGTCGCTGATCTTCTACACATTCACCACCTATATGCAGAAATTCCTCGTCAATTCCTCGGGCATGAGCAAGCCGGTCGCCAGTCAGGTGATGACGGTGTGCCTGTTCATTTTCATGTGTTTGCAGCCGGTGATGGGCGCGCTGTCGGATCGCATCGGGCGGCGGGCCAATATGCTGGCATTTGGCGCGCTGGGCACTTTGGGCGTGGTGCCGCTGGTGGGCCTGCTGGGCAGCACGAAAGATCCGCTGGTGGCGGGGCTGCTGATTACGGCGGCGCTGGCGGTGGTGAGCCTCTACACGTCGGTGGCGGGTATCATCAAGGCCGAGTTGTTCCCGACCTCTGTCCGCGCGCTGGGCGTGGGCTTTGCCTATGCTTTGGCCAATGCGATCTTCGGCGGGTCGGCCGAATATGCCGCGCTCTGGGCCAAGGTGCTGGGCCATGAGGGCGCGTTCTACTGGTACGTCAGCGCAATGATGGCGCTGGTCTTCCTCGTCAGCCTCGGCCTGCCGAAGCGGGCGCCCTATCTGGGGGGCTAGCTGGCTTCATCGGCAGGCGCGGTGATACGGATGAACTGGTCGACCCGCGTAGTCCAGATCAGCCCGTCGCCCACGCGGCCGGTGTGGGCGACGCGGTGGATCGTGGCGCAGAGTCGCTCCGCGGCCTCGTCGCTGGCCACGATCACCACCATCACCTTGGGTGTGTAATCCAGCAGGTCGCGCTTGATGCCGACGGGTTCGGACTGCTCCACCCATGTCGCGCTGCATCCATCCACGCGGGCCACGCTCATGCCCGGAAATTCGGGCAGCAGTCGCAGCGCCGCGCGCAGCTGATCGAGGCGGGCAGGGCGGATAATGGCCTTGATCTCAAGCATTGTCGTCACTTTCCTCAGGCCTCCAGCGGTTCACTGTCAAAGAAGCGGTAGATGGTGGGTAGCACCAGCAGGGTGAGCAGGGTGGAGGTGATGATGCCGCCGATCACCACAATAGCCAGCGGGCGCTGCACCTCCGATCCGGGGCCGGTGGAAAACAGGAAGGGCACCAGACCCAGCAGCGCCACCGTAGCGGTCATCATCACCGGCCGGAAGCGCTGGATGGCGCCCTGTCTGGCCGCATCGCGCACACTCATGCCTTCCTCGCGCAGCTTGCGGATATAGCTGACCAGCACCACGCCATTGAGCACCGCAATGCCCCAGAGCGCGATGAAGCCCACCGAGGCCGGCACCGAGAGATATTCTCCCGACACGAACAGGCCTATAATCCCGCCAATCGAGGCAAAGGGCAGCACGGTGATGATGAGGCCCGCCAGACGCACCGAATTGAACAGCACGAACAGCAGGAAGAAG
>DDES01000192.1 GCA_002336765.1 Novosphingobium sp. UBA1948
AGCCCCAGCCCCGCCTCGGCCAGCCCCAGCCCGCCAGCGCGGTTGGCCGAGGATTGCGCCTCGGCGCGCAGGGCGAGGTGGCGGCTCTCCAGCGCGGCGATCCCCTGCCCGCCGATACCCTGTTTACGCAGGCTCATCGCCTCGCCCAGCATATCGGCGCGCACATCGCGGTCCAGCCCCGCGCTGTTGGCGCTGGCGATCAGCAGGCTTTCTCGGGCCTTGAGATGCTCGGCGGCGGTGAAGGTGTCGGAGGCGGCAACGGCTGCCTGCATGCTCTGGCGCTGGGCCGCCAGCGTGCCCAGATGCAGGATCGCCATCAGCACCGCCAGCGCGGCGATCACCGCAACAGCGCGTTTCGAGGAGTTAGGAGCGAAGGGTTCAGGAGAGGTCATGGGCCGCGTGTAACGGCCACGCCCTCTCCTGTCATCCCTAGAGGCGCCAAACCTTCAAGGCGTCAGGCGGCGGCCTGACCGCGCTGCACTTCGGCGTTCAGTTCCTCGGCCAGCAGGAAGGCCAGTTCGATCGACTGCGCNNGCGGATCGCAGAACGTGTGATAGCGATCGGCCAGCGCGGCGTCGGTCACATCGATCAGGCCGCCGGTGCATTCGGTCACATTCTTGCCGGTCATCTCGATATGGATGCCGCCAGCATGCGTGCCCTCGGCGCGGTGCACGGCGAAGAAGCCGCGCACCTCGGCCAGAATGCGCTCGAACGGGCGGGTCTTGAAGCCGCTGTCGCTCTTGATGACATTGCCATGCATCGGATCGCTCGACCACACCACGGGATGGCCCTCGGCCTTCACCGCGCGCACCAGCTTGGGCAGACCCGCCTCTACCTTGTCGTGGCCATAGCGCGCGATCAGCGTGATACGGCCAGCCTCGCGCGCGGGGTTGAGTTGGTCGAGCAGGCGGATCAGCATGTCCGGCTCGAGGCTGGGCCCGCATTTCATGCCGATGGGATTGCCCACGCCGCGCAGGAATTCGACATGGGCCGAATTGTCGAAGCGGGTGCGGTCGCCAATCCACAGCATATGGGCCGAACAGTCATACCACTGGCCGGTCAACGAATCCTGACGGGTCAGCGCCTGCTCGTAAGGCAGCAACAGCGCCTCGTGGCTGGTGTAGAAGCTGGTACCCTGAAGCTGGGGCACGGTCTGCGGGTCGATGCCGCAGGCCTGCATGAAGTCCAGCGCCTCGCCGATGCGGGTAGCCACCTGCTCGAAACGGTCGCCCCACGGGCTCTTTTCGATATGTTCCAGCGTCCATTTGTGGACCTGACGCAGATTGGCATAGCCGCCGTTCGAGAAAGCGCGCAGCAGGTTGAGCGTCGCCGCACTCTGGCCATAGGCCTGCAGCATGCGCTGGGGATCGTTGCGGCGCGTTTCGGGGGCGAATTCGCTGCCGTTGATAATGTCGCCGAAATAGCTGGGCAGCTCCAGATCGCCCACTTTTTCGGTCGGCGCGCTGCGCGGCTTGGCGAACTGCCCCGCGATGCGGCCTACTTTCACCACCGGCTGCTTGCTGGCAAAGGTCAGCACCACGGCCATTTGCAGCAACACGCGGAACGTGTCGCGGATGGCGTTGGGGTGGAATTCGGCAAAGCTTTCCGCGCAATCGCCGCCCTGCAGCAGAAAGCCCTTGCCCGCCGCCACATTGGCCAGATCAGCCTTCAGCGCGCGCGCCTCGCCCGCAAACACCAGCGGGGGGAAATTGGCCAGCGTGCTTTCCACCCGACCCAGCTCGGCTGCGTCATCATAGGCGGGAAGATGCCGCGCTTCGGCTTTCTTCCAGCTATCGGGGGTCCAGTTGCTCGCCACTTTGCTCACTCCACTCCATGATTCTGCCTGCGCCAGACAGCGCGGGATGGACGCCCATACAGGCCCGCGCGCATGAAGGAAAGCGCGCGTTTCGCATCAGTGTTATCGAAAGGGCCGGTTTATGGCGCTGTTTTGCCTTCCGGCAACACAGCCAACCGCCATGCGCGATCCTTCGCCAGCCAGCCCTGCGCCAACGCTTGAAGCTGGGCGGGGGTGACGCGGGTGTAATCATCGATGATCCCGCGTACCAGATTGTAACGCGCCGGGTCCTGCGTCGCGCCTTCCACCTGCCCCATAAAGAAGGCCGAGGAGGTGGTGGCGCGCGTGATCTGCTGGCGCAAGGGTTCGATCACCAGCGCGAGTTCGTCGGCGCTGACCGGCTTGGCGGCCAGATCGGCGGCGATGCGGTCCACTGTCTCGAAGAACAGCGGCACCGCCTCGGGCGGCATTTGCGCCATTGCGCTCACCGTGCCGCCGCTGGCCATGTCGAGCGGCCAGTCGGCTGCCACTTGCGGCGCATAGGAGGCGCCCGCCTTCTCGCGCATGGCTTCGAGCAGACGGTTGGCGAAGAGCTGGCTCAGCACGTCAAGCTGGCGACTGACGGTAATCCCCGCCACGCCGCCCGCCGTCGGCCAACTGACCACCGCAGCCGCCTGGTTGGCATCGCCCTTGTGAGTCACCACCACGGGTTTGACCGAGGGCGCGGCAAAGCCGATGCCGCGGTCCAGCACATCGGCCGACAGGCTGCTGCGCCCCGCCAGCGCACCAAAGGTCTTTTGCAACGCCTCTATCCCCTTGGCGCGGTCGAAATCACCGAAGATCTGC
Organism: Novosphingobium sp. UBA1948; assembly: GCA_002336765.1. GTDB lineage: Bacteria > Pseudomonadota > Alphaproteobacteria > Sphingomonadales > Sphingomonadaceae > Novosphingobium. The sequence goes on from DDES01000192.1 coordinate 2,642, forward strand.
ACCTCGATCGGCCCTTGCGTCAGGATCGGCGCCCAGACGCGGCGGAAATCCTCAGGCGTCACCACCTCGACCATTGCGGGATCAGGCATCTTGAAGCGCGGATCGCTGCCGCGCTGGAGATATTTGAGATCGCGCTGGATCACGCCGGCCGGACTGGCGGCGAAACTGTCATACTGGGTGCGGGCCGCCGCCTTGGCGCGGATCAGCGGCGAGCTATCCCAGCGCGGCATGGCGAATTTGGCGGCAAACAGGTAAAGCTGGTCGGCCAGATCCTCGGCCCGCGTATCGGCGTTGAACTGGAAATAGGCGTCCTCGATGCGGAAATCGAAGCCCAGCTTGCGCCCCGTGGAGATGCGATCCAGCTCCTCCTGTCCCAACGCGCCCTCGCCCGAGCCGACCAGCGCCATATCGCCCAGCACTGCCAGCGCCGACTGGTCGGGCGCAAAAGCGCGCATACCCGCGCCGAAACGCACCCGCACCGTCACACGGCCCGGATCCTCCTGCGTCGGCCAGATCTGCGCCTTCACCCCGTTGGGGAAGGCCAGTTCCTCGATGCCCAGCAAGCCGGTGGCGCGCGTCAGCGGCGGTTGAGCCGCCACACCGATGGGCGGCAGTTCGGCAAAGCTGATCGGCTTGGTGTTGGCCCGCCCGCGCGCGTCGGGCGCGACATCCTCCAGCAGGACGGCACGCAGCGCCTCTGGGCTGGCCTCGCCCGGCTTGGGCGTGGTGTAAAGCGCACGCACCACCCGCCCCTTGAACAGCGCGCGGGCATGGTCGAGCACAGCGGCGGGAGTGAACAAGGGCACCGATTTGCGGAAAATATCATGCACCACGGCAGGCGAGGCCACGGTCTCGTGAATATCCACCGCCTGCACCAGATCATCGGCCAGCTTGCCGCCGGGTTGCAGGCTGCGCTGCTGCACCTGCGATTCGAAGATGACATTGACCTCGGCCACCTCGCGCGCGATTTCCTCGGTGGTGGGTGGCGCGTCGAGCGCGTCGGCGATCAGGCCGCGCACATCCTTCAGCGCGGTCTGCCACTGGCCATCAAGCGGGGTGACGATAACAAAAGTGCCATCCACCGAGCGGCTCTCGCTCTGCTGCTCCACCCGCGCCGAGAGGAAGCTGCCCCCCGCCCGCGCGCGGGTTTCGAGGCGGCGGTTGATGATCATCTGGGCGATCTGGTCGAGCATCAACCCCTGATTATAGACCACCGTATCCTGCTTCTCGTGCCACGGGCGCAGGGTGGCGGTCATCAGCGAGCGCGGTAGGGACGGTTCAACCAGAACCTGTGTGGTGCCCACAGGATGGGCCGGATCGCCTCCAGCGGGCGCCTGCGGAGCGCCGAAATCGGGCTGGGGCGTGGTGGGGCCTTTGGTGGGCCAATCGGCAAACCATTTGGCGATCAGGGCCGCCATCAGCCGCGGGTCGGCATCGCCCGCCATCACGATCACCGCGTTTTCGGGGCGATACCAGCGCTGGTGGAACGCGCGCACGGCCTCCTGATGCGCGCCCTCGATCGTCTCGGTAAAACCGATGGTGGCGTGATCGGCCAGAGGCTGGCCCTCGGCCATCAATTTGCGCGTGGCCGCCACGATCCGCTCCGACGTGCCGCCCCGCTCGCGCTTTTCGGCCAGCACGATGGGCGCCTCGGCGCGAATGTCGCCTTCCGACAGATTGGGCGCGATCATCATGCCCGAGAGCAGCTTCATGCTCTCATCCAGATTGGCGGGGCTGGCTTCGGGCAGATCGATCTTGAAGGTGGTGGCCGTGGGGCTGGTCTCGGCGTTGGTGTCGCTGCCGAACGTGGCGCCAAGGCGTTGCCATGTGGGGATCGCCTGCGCCTGCCCCAGATATTTCGACTGGCGGAACACCAGATGCTCGATCAGATGGGCGAAACCGGCCTCTTCGGGCTTTTCATGCATGGCGCCCGCATCGATGCGGATGCGGATCGACACTTGCCCCGGCGGCACCTGATTGTTGCGCACGGCCCAGCGCACGCCATTGGGCAGCGTGCCGAAAATCCACTCGCGGTCATGGGGAACGTCGCTGCCCTTGTACAGCCACGGCGCCTCTTGCGAAGGCAGCGGAGGCAGCGCGCTGGGCGCCTGCTTGGCAGGCGCGGGTGCCGCAAGCAGCAGGGCAAAAACAGCAAGCGGGGCGAGGACGCGGGCGCGCAAAACAGGGCTCATGGCGAAACTATAGGGGCCAGTGTGCTTAAAGGCCAGTGAACAGACCTGTAATCCCCGCCCAAAAAGCAGGAAAACTGCCCCTTGCGGGGGGCACCGGGTGAGCCTACATCAGGCCCATGTTTATCGAGACCGAAACCACCCCCAACCCCGCCACGCTCAAGTTCCTGCCGGGCAAGCCCGTGATGCTGGCGGGCACCCGCGAATTCACCAATGACGAGGAGGCCGAAAGCTCGCCTTTGGCCGCCGCACTGTTCAGCCTGGGCGATGTGACCGGCGTGTTCTACGGGCGCGAGTTCATCTCGGTCACGGTCGCGCAGGGCGTGGCGTGGAGCGATGTGAAGCCGCAGGTGGTGGCGATGCTGCTCGACCATTTCATTTCCGAGGCCCCGCTGTTCGTTACCGGCTCCGCCGCCGGTATCGCTGTTCCTGCCGAGGATGAGGATTTCGGCGACCGCGAGGAGGATGCCGACATTATCGACCAGATCAAGGACCTGATCGAAACCCGCATCCGCCCTGCCGTTGCCAATGATGGCGGCGATGTGGCCTATCGCGGCTTCCGCGAGGGCGTGGTGTTCCTGCAAATGCAGGGTGCCTGTTCGGGCTGCCCCTCCTCGTCGGCGACGCTGAAGAACGGCATTGAAAGCCTCATCAAGCATTACGTGCCCGAAGTCGTCGAGGTGCGGGCTGCGTGATCCGCGAAGGTCGCTGGCTGGCGATTGACTGCACCACCGAGGCCTGCTCGGTGGCCCTGCTGGAGAATGGCACGCTGCTGGCGGGGGATTTCCGCCAGATGGGACGCGGCCATGCCGAGGCGCTGGTGCCGATGATCGCCGCTCTGCCCGACAAGGGGCGTGCGCCGCGCATTGCCGTGGGCCTCGGACCGGGCAGTTTTACCGGTGTGCGCATTGGCCTTGCCGCCGCACGGGCGCTGGGTCTGGCATGGCAGGCGCAGGTTTGGGGCTATCCCACGCTGGCGCTGGTGGCGGCGATGGCGCTGGAGGCACAAGGCGGCGCGGATGTTCTGGTCTGCTCTACCGGCGGGCATGGTGAATGGTTCACCCAAGGCTTTGGCAGCGATGGCTTGCCGACCGGCGTGCTGACCTCGCAACCGGCCGAGGAGGCCGTGCTGCATCGTGAAGCGCTGGTGACCGGCAGTCAGGCCGAGGCACTGGTGGCGCGGCGCGGCTTTGGCACGGCCCTGCCCCTGTGGCCCGATGCGCGGGCGCTGCCCTGCCTTGCCGCCGAGCATCTGACCGGCGATCTGGCCCCGCTCTATGGCCGCGCGCCCGACGCCAAACTGCCCGGTGGCCTGACACCTGCATGAGCCTCGCCCCGCAAGACGATCTTGATCGCATCATGGCGGTGATGGAGACCGCCTTCGATCCCGCCTATGGCGAGGCATGGACCCGCGCGCAGGTAGAAGGCGCGCTGGTCATCGGCCACACCGACTATTGGCTGATCGCGGCCGACGGCGGACCGGTGGAAGGTGGGCCGGCCGCCGGCTTCGCACTGGTGCGCCGCATTCTCGACGAGGCCGAACTGCTGCTGTTTGCAGTATCGCCACAGTACCGGCGGCGCGGATTGGGCGCCCGTCTGCTCGGCCAGGTACAGCGCGCCTTGCGACAAGACGGGGTTGCCCAACTCTTGCTGGAGATGCGGCGCGGCAATCGCGCGGAACTTCTTTACTGCGCGCATGGCTTTTCCCCCATCGGTGTTCGCCCGCGTTATTATACCGCCAAGGATGGCGCGCGATTCGATGCTATCACTTTTCGCTGTGAATTGACCGCTGGCGCAGGTTGATCGCCGGCCTGTTTTGCAGTCCCAAGCAACGAATTCACAAAATAGTCGATAGTCCTCTTGAAATTCTGCCCAAAAGTGGCAGTAGAACACCGCGCGTTGAGCAGAAAAGCCCAAGCAGCCATAAAATTCATAATCGGGTCCATTAAAATCAAAGGCATAGTTATGAGCACGATCGAAAGCGATTCCAAAGAAACCCTGATCACCCTGACCTCGGACATTGTTGCCGCGCATGTCAGCAACAACACCGTGTCGGTGGACGAAGTTTCCGCCCTGATCGCCAATGTTTTCAACGCATTGTCGAGCCTTGGCGAAGTGGTCGCCCCGGTCGAGACGCTGCCCGAGCCTGCCGTATCGATCCGCGCCTCGGTCAAGCCCGACCACATCGTGTGCCTTGAAGATGGCAAGAAGCTGAAAATGCTCAAGCGCCACCTGATGACCCACTATAACCTGACACCAGAACAATATCGCGCGCGCTGGAACCTGCCCGCCGACTATCCGATGGTCGCCCCCAACTATGCCGAAAAGCGCCGCGAGCTGGCCAAGTCGATTGGCCTTGGCCGCAAGCCCGGCGCCAAGCGCGGTCGCAAGCCCAAGGCCTGAGCAGGTCTTCCTTGATTTTGCGGGCCTCGCCCTCTAATCTGGCCACATCTTTGCCCCGCCGTGCGTTTCCTCGGCGGGGCAAATTGCATCATTCCCCCTGATAGCAGCGGACAAACCCTCTTGCCCCATCGCATCGATATCGAGACCCTGTGCCAGCAACGCGGCCTGCGCATCACCGATCAACGCCGTGTGATTGCCAAAGTGCTGTCGGACAGCGAGGACCATCCCGATGTGGACCTGCTGCACGCGCGCGCCTCGGCGATCGATCCGGGCATCTCGATCGCCACGGTCTATCGCACCGTGCGGCTGTTCGAGGAGGCAGGCATTCTCGACCGCCACGATTTCGGCGATGGCCGCGCCCGCTATGAGGCCGCCCCCGAAGCCCATCATGACCATCTGATCGATGTGGAAAACGGCACAGTGATCGAATTTGTCGATCCCGAACTGGAGGCCCTACAGCGCCAGATTGCCGAGCGACTTGGCTATCGTCTGGTGGACCACCGCATGGAACTGTTCGGCGTGCGGCTCGACGGCGGCAAGAAGTAGCCTCACGACCTATGGACGGGCGGTGATGCGATAAGATCGGCACCACCAGCCCGTGGCCTCAAGCCGGAACCGCCGCCTCTTCGGCAATCGCGGCATCGATCATCTGGCGCGCCCGCGCTCCACCCGCATCGATGTTGAGCAACAACAGCCGCCGCTCGGGCCAATGCAGCAGGTTAGCCTGCTGCTGTTCCAGCATGGCCAGATCCTCACCGAAAATCGTGCCCTGACCCTGACGGATGGAATCGGTCAAAGCGGCGTCCTCCACCTTGAACCGCCGCGCCATGCCCCAGAAATAATGGTGACTGGTTTCGGTCTCGGGCGTGATGAAATCAACCACCCAGCTCGACACTTTTCTGTCGAGCGGCGCATCATAGCCCCCCTCGCCCGCCAGCGCGACGCCCACCTCGATCATCACATGGCTGGGTAGGGAGAAACGGCAGATCTGCCAACGGTCCACCACGGCATCCTGCGGCAGGCCCGCCGCGCCGAGTGCCATGCGCCAGAAAGGCGGCGCGGCGACACGATCCATCGTGCGGCTGGTGATAACCTCCGCCCCCTCGCGGCGTGTTTTTACCGGTGTTTCGTCGATTTCCTTCTGGCCGATGCTGGTGGAATGGACATAGGTTTCGTGGGTGAGATCCATCAGATTGTCGATCATCAGGCGATAGTCGCAGGCGATATGGTAATAGCCGCCACCATAGGCCCAGGCCGGATTATCCGCCCATTCCAGATGCGGCATGGCGGCAGGATCGGCGGTTTCCGCATCGGCCGGCCACACCCAGACGAAGCCATGACGCTCAAGCACCGCATAGCTGCGGATCGGCGGAAAGCCGCCCACCTTCTGGCCGGGCATCTGCAACGCCTGCCCTTTGCAGCCCAGCGCCAGCCCGTGATAGCCGCAAACCAGCGCATCATCGCGCACAAAGCCCAGCGACAGCGGCGCCCCGCGATGCGGGCAGAAATCCTCCAGCGCGGCCACCGATCCATCCGCCCTGCGGTAGAACACCATCGCCTCGCCGCAAATCCGGCGGCCCAGCGGCTTGTCGGACACTTCCTCGGCACGGGCGGCAACATACCATGCCTTACGGGGCCAGATCGGGGTGCTGGTCATAGCATTTCTCTCCATCGAATCTTATTGGATCCAATGTAACCCACGCCCTGCGATGGTCAAGATGCAATCCGCAGCATCACAGCGCCAAGAGCTCGGCCAAAATCGCGTTGAACGCTTCGGGCGCCTCGGCGGGCAGCATATGGCCCGCCCCCGCCACCACCCGCAACTGACCGCGCGGGATGATGCGTGCCATTTCCTCGTGCTGGTCAACCGGACTCCACAAATCCTCCGCCCCCACCATGGCCACGGCGGGACACGTGATCTCCGCCAGCAAGCTGGCAGCATCGCGACGGGTCAGAAGCGCTTCGGTCTGCGCCTCGAACACGGCCTGTCCCGCCGCGCCACACATGGCGGCCAATCGCGCCACCAACCCCGCGTCGTCACGCGCCGCATTGCCCAGCATCGGCGGCAACCACGCCTCCACCAAGGCCGGAAAACCGGCGCTGCGCCCCAGATCGCGCAAGGCATAGCGCTTGTCGCGCTCGCCGGATTGCGGCGGGTGGACACCGGTGTCCGCCAAAGCCAAAGCCACCACACGCTCGGGCGCCTTGCGCCACACTTCCAGCGCCACGCGCCCGCCCATCGAATGCCCCATCAGCGCAAAGCGCGGCGGCAGGCGTTCCAACGCATAGTCGGCCATCGCCACCAAGGTGGTCGCGCCGCCATAGTAGCCCTCCACCACCTGCGCGCCCTCAAACGCGGCGAGCGTATCGCCAAACATCGTGGCATCGCACATCAGGCCCGGCAGGATGGCCAGAACAGGTCGCGTCATCGCATCTCTCCCGCAATATTTATGGATCCAATTGACACAGGCGCCATAAAGCCGTCAACAGTCCACCATGCCTGCCCGCTCTACACCCTCATCGCATCGCACGCAAAAGCCCGGACAGCGCGCGCTGGCCACTTTGCGCCGCATGATCGCCACGGGCGAAATCGCCGATGGCGAGCGGATTGCCGAAATTCCCACCGCCGAGATGCTGGGCGTGTCACGCATGCCGGTGCGTACGGCGCTGCGGGCGCTGGCGCTGGAAGGGCTGGTGGTGCCGCTGGGCGCTCGCGGCTTTGCCGCCCGCCGCGCCAGCCGTGCCGAGTTGGAAGGCGCAGTACAGGTGCGCGGGGTGCTCGAAGGCTTGGCGGCGCGGCTGGCTGCCGAACATCCCGACCACGCCATCATCGGCGCCGAACTGACGGCCATCATCACGCCCTGCGCCAACCTGTTCGGCGACACATTCGACGAGGCCAGCCTGACCGCCTATTTCGAAATGAACCGTGCTTTTCACGACAGGCTGGTCGTGGCCAGCGGCAACACCGCGCTGGCCACGGCGCTGGCGCATAACAGCCAGTTGCCGCTGGGTTCGGCAGGCGCCTTTGCCTTTGATGTCGGCGACAGTGCGCGCACCATTGCCCTGCTGGCCCGCGCGCATGGCGAGCACGAGCGCGTAGCCGGCTTTATCCGTGACGGCGAGGCTGGCTGGGCCGAAGAAGCCATGCGCCGCCATGCGCAGGTGTCGTTGGCCGTGGAAATCGATATGTTGGCCGCGCGCGCCGACACGCCACCCGAGGGGGCTGACAAGCGGCATCCCATCCGCATGCCCCTTCTTTCGCGCCCGCGCGATTGATGGCATAGGGCCTCACAGCTACATCGGGGAGAGCGGCGATGCGGATTGAACGACTGGACCATGTCAACATCCGCACGCCGCTCTTCGAAGAAACGCTGACCTTTTACGAGGCCGCACTAGGGCTGAAACGTGGCCCCGCCGGTTCGGCCACGGGCCGCCGCCAGAACATGTGGCTCTATACCGAGGGTGGCGCGCCGGTGATCCATGTCAACGGCCCTGCCGAGGGCGAAACGGTCGCCGATGCAGGCCAGCAGAGCCGCCTGCATCATGTCGCCTTTTTCTGCACCGGCCTTGCCGCCGCACGCGAACGTTTGGCCGCTCTGGGCGTTGCCACGCAAGAGATGCGGATCGCGGCGCGCAGCCTTTTGCAGATCAATGTGACCGACCCCAATGGCGTTCTGGTCGAATTGCAGTTTGACGAGGCAGCCGAAGGCTAATCGACCTCACGCCACACGCAACCGCCCGAGCAGCAACAAGGCCGCCGCCGCCACCAGCGCGCCACAGCCCATCAACAAAGCAACCATCGGCAGCGCAAAACCCGAGGCGAACAGAAACCCGCCCAGCACCGGCCCCAGCGCCGCCCCGCCGCGCCCGATGCCAATCACAAAACCCGTTCCTCCGCCGCGCACCGCGTCGGGGAAGGAACTCGCCGTTACGGCATAGAGGCCAACCATTCCGGCGTTGGTGCAAAACCCGCCCAGCGCCGCCGCCCATGACAGGCCATCAAGACCGACATGCGGCTGGCCAAAATTGGCGACCATCACCGTGGACGCCAGCATCACCATCACCAGCATCCAGCGCAGCGGCATGACCCGCGCCAGAAAGCCAAGCGACAGTCCGCCGATCAAACCGCCAACATTGGCCCACATCAGCACTCTGGCCGCCGAGGAGGGCGTGTAGCCCAGATCGACCACCACCTTGGGCGCCCATTTCAGGATGAAGTAAAACGTCAGGATATGGGCGAAATAGGCGATGGTGAGCAGGATCGTCACCCAGCGCAGATCGCGCGAGAACAAGGCCCGCAGCCCCGCCCCCGGCGCTTGGGCAGGCACCGGCGGCACTTGCGCCACCGGCCCGTGGCCAAGCCGCGCCAAGGCGGCGTTCAATTGCTCCAGCGTGCCGCGCCGTCTGGCCTGCACCAGCGCCGCAGGCGGCTCGGACAGGAACAGCAGCACCAGCGGCAGGAGGACCAGCATCATGCCCACCCCCAGCAGGAACACATCACGCCAACCGCCGCCTGCCAGCACCTTCGCCGCCAGCGCACCGCCCGCGATGCCCCCCACCGGATAGCCCGCCGCCATCACCGCCACCGCCGTATGGCGCCAACGGTCGCTGCTGTATTCGGCGGCCAGCGCGTTGGTCACCGCCAGCATGCCGCCGATACCGACACCGGTGAACAGGCGGGTCACGCAGAGCTGGCCAAGATTATGCACCTGCGATGTCGCCGCCATGCCCAGCGTCATCACGGCGAGACACAGCATCGCGGTCCTGCGCCGCCCCAGCCGGTCGGCCACCTGCCCCAGCAGAATCGACCCGAAGATCATCCCCACCAGCTCAAACGACAGCACCGCGCCCAGCACTTTGGCATTGATCGACCATTCCTTCGCGATGCCGGGCGAGGCAAAGCTGATCGAGAGCACGTCGAATCCGTCGAGTGCGTTGAGCAGAACGCAGACAGCAAGGGCTGCCAACTGACGCCCTGTCATCGGCGCATCGGCCAGCAGACGCCCCGATGTGCTCGTTTGGTTCATCATACTCTCTCCCTGCCCGCCCCGGGTTTCCGGTGGCATTTTCGGGCGACTTCAGGTGACCATCATGAGTGCGTCAAGAGCAACGGCGCCCTGCCCCTGTGGATGCAGGATAACGGGGTTCAAGTCCATCTCGACGATCGCGGGTTCGGCCAGCAGGACAGCGCTGATCTGCCGGATCAGACGCGCCAGCGCCGCCACATCCAGCGCCGGACTGCCGCGATAGCCGGCAAGCAGCGCCGCCTGTTTGAGGCCCATCAGCTTACCGATGATCGCGTCTTCCGACAGATCGGGCGTGATCAACACCACATCGGCCAGAATCTCTGCAGTCACCCCGCCAAAACCGGCCAGCACCACCGGCCCCCATTCGGGATCATTCCGTGCGCCCACGATCATTTCCAGCCCGCGCGCGCCCATGGCCTCGATCAGCACACCATCAAGCCGGATCGACGCATCATACGCGGCGACATTGGCGAACATCGTGGTGAAGGCAGCGCGCACGGCATTGCTATCAGCCAGATGGAGCATCACCCCGCCCGCGTCCGACTTGTGCCCCAGCGCGGCGGCCTGCGCCTTCATCGCAACGGGGTAGCCCACCGCATCGGCGGCGGCCACCGCCGCATCGGCATCGGCGGCAAAGCGGCCCTGCGGAAAGCTGATCCCCAACGGCGCCAGCAATTGCTTGCAGCGATATTCGGGGATCACACCCGCATAGGCCGCCAGCCCCGCCACCGGTGTCGGCATGGGAGCATCCTTGGCCCGATCCCGCGCGGCAGCCTTGGCCAGCGCGGCAAGCGCTGCCACCACGCGCTCGGCGGTGGGGAACCACGGAATGCCGCGGGCGCGCAGATCGGCCACATAATGCGCCGGAATATCGGCACCTTCGTCCAGCCCGGCAAACACCAGAGGCTTGGTGATGGCGCGGCCATCGAGCGCGGCGACAATCGCGGGCACCTTGATTTTGGAGGTCACCGGATCGCTCTGAATGATACCGGCAAGCACCGCCCCCACGCGCGCATCATCCATCAGCGCGCCCAGCGAGTCGGTGTAGATCACCGGCTGCGACAGACCCTGTGCCGTGATGTCGAGCGGATTGGACACCGGCACAAACGGCGGCAGGGCCGCGCGCAGGGCCGGACTGTCCGCATCATGCAGATCGGCCAACGGCAAGCCCAGCCCTTCGGCCAGATCGAGGGTAAGCGCCTTGAACGCCCCGCTTTCGCCCAGCACGGCGGCCGAAGGATGGGTCAACGGCGCGCAACGGATCAGGATTTCGGTGATGTCGCCCAGTTCCTGAAGCGTTTCGGCAAAGATCACGCCCGCGCGCTCCACCTTGGCACGCATCAGGCTGTAATCGCCCGCCATCGCGCCAGTGTGGGTGGCCGCGCTTTCGCGGGCCGCCGCCGATTTGCCCGGATGCAACAGCACGATCGGCTTGCCCGCCGCCCGCGCCCGCTCCGCTGCCGCCAGAAAGCGGGCCGGTTTGCGGAATTGCTCCACCATCATGGCGATCACCCGCGTGTCGGCATCATCGACCAGCCAATCGAGATAGTCCTCCACGCCCGAGGCCGCCTCGTTCCCGGTGCTGACCGAATAGGCCAGCGCCAGATCGCGCGACAGCAAGGTTGTGGACAGCACCGCCGCCATCGCCCCCGATTGCGACACGATGGACGCAGCCTTGCGACCGCCAGGCGGCACAATCGCCGTTTCCACAAAGGTGAGAGGCACGCCATCAACATGGTTGACCATGCCAAGGCAGTTCGGGCCTTCAATCACCATGCCCGATTCCACCGCGATACGGGCGATTTCAAGCTGTTCGGCCATGCCCGCCTCGCCATCCTCTGCAAAGCCCGCGGCAAAGATGATGGCGCTGCCCGCCTTGCGCGCGGCCAGACCTCGCACCGCATCCAGCACAAGGGCACGCGGAATGGCCAGCACCGCCACATCCACCCCTTCGGGCAAAGCATCAACAGAGGGCAAGCAAGCCCGCGCGCCCAGCGTCGCGCGGTTGGGGTTGATCGGATAGACCGCCCCCGTAAACCCCGCGCGATCGATATTGCCGATCAGCGAGGCCCCCAAGGCGCCCGGCTTGTCGCTGGCGCCCACCACGGCAATGCTGCGCGGCCGCAACAGCCGCGCGATATCCAGTTTGCCCATCAGCGATCTTCTCCCCTTGTGCTTTATTATTGCGTTTTATTACTTCTTGATCTTGCTGGCATCAAAGGCGCCGAGGCCGGGTTTGAAGGTCTTGTCGTCAAGGAATTGCTTGGTGGCTTCCTTACGGGCTTCCAGACCACCCATGCCGTTGAGCGCCTCCTGCGCGCGGATCAGATAGTCCATCGCATTGTCAAAGGTCATCTCGACCATGCGGCGCATCGCCCATTTGGTGGAGCGGAGCGCGTTGGCATCCTTTTTGAGCAGCACATTGGCGATTTCGATCACGCGATCACGCAACTGGTCATGCGGCACGCATTCGGTCACCAGACCCTGATCGGCGGCCTGCTGGCCGGTCAGGTTCTCGCCCATCATGGCGTGATACATCGCCTTGCGGAAGGGCATCAGTTCCTGCGCCACCTTGCTGGCGCCGCCGCCGGGCAGAATGCCCCAGTTGATTTCCGAAAGGCCAAAGGTCGCCTTGTCCGACGCCACCACAATATCAAGCGCGTGCAGCGGCCCATAGGCGCCGCCAAAGGCCCAGCCCTGCACCATGCCGATGGTGGGCTTTTCAAACCAGCGCAAACGATCCCACCAGCCATAGGCCTCGCGCTGGCTCTGGCGGATGGCGCCGATGCCCTTGGCCTCGTTGTCGCGGAAATATTCCTGAAGATCCATGCCCGCCGAGAAAGCCACGCCCTCGCCGGTCAGCACCACCACACCCACATCCTCGCGGAACTCGATACTGTCGAGCACGCGCATCATCTGGCGGTTCAGCTTGGGGCTCATGCAATTGCGCTTTTCGGGGCGGTTGTAGCTCACCCAGGCGATGCCGCCTTCCACCACCAGCTTGACGGTTTCTTCCTCGGTAAGGTCAGTCATGGCATTCTCCCTCAAACTCGATTAGATGCTATCAGGGATAACATTATGTACGCTATGGTCAATAGCAATCATGGAGATCGCCTTGTCGTTCGCTGCGCCCCTTGTTGAAGCCACCCACCATCCACTGGCCGCTCTCCCCGGCTTTGCCCTGCGGCGCGCGGCGCAGGCGATGATGGCCGAACTGGCGCAGGCCCTGGCGCCGGTCGATCTCAAGATTTCGGAAGCCTCGGTGCTGCTGCTGCTCGACGGGCGCGAGGATATGACCAGCAGCCGCATCGGCGAATTGCTCGACATCCAGCGGGCGAATATGGTGCCGCTGCTGGGGCGGCTGGAGGCGGCGGGACTGATCGCGCGGGTGCCAATCGACCGCCGGTCCGCCGCCATTGTGCTGAGCGAGGAAGGCGCCGCGCGGCTGGTGAAGACACGCGCGGTGATCGAACGCTTCGAGCAAGATCTGCTGGACCGCATTCCGGCCCGGCATCGCGACCATCTGGTACCCGCGCTCAACGCCCTGATCGGATAGATCCGTCCGCCCTCTTCCCTTTCGCGCCGCGCTGGGCCACACTTGCCCCATGCCGCACCGCCTTCCCGATCTTGAAGCCTGGGCGATTTTCGCCAAGGTCGCCGAATGCGGCAGTTTCAGCCGCGCGGGCGAGGAACTCGGGCTGGCCAAGACCACCGTGTCCAAGGCGATCACACGGCTGGAAGCGCGTATGCGCACCAGCCTGTTTCACCGCACCACGCGCAAGCTCTCGCTCACCGAAACCGGCCGCCAGAGCCTTGAGCGTGCGACGCGCATGCTGGCCGACGCCAAGACGATCGAGGCCGACATACGCGAGGAAGCCGCCAGCCCGCGCGGTCTGGTGCGGATCGCCACCATCAGCGCGGTGGGGGTGCAAGCGGTGGCACCGATCCTGCCCGACTTCTTCAACGCCTATCCCGACATCGAGGTCGATCTGGTCCTCACGGAAAACCACATCGATGTGGTGGCCCAAGGTTTCGACGTGGCCATTCAGGTGGGCCATCCCGAGGAATCGGCCAGCTTGCGGGCGATGCGCATTTCCTCGCTGCGGCGCCCGCTGGTCGGATCGCCCGATCTGATCGCGCGACTGGGCATGCCGGAAAGGCCAGAGGATCTGGTGCGCTATCCAGTGGTGCTGCCCAGCCATATGGCCCATGCCAACGAGTGGTGCTTCGCCCGCGGCGAGGAGGAGGTGACGATCCGCGTCACCGGCCGCTATCGCGCCAACCATGCCGAGGCGCTGGTCCCCGCGCTGGCCGGTGGCGTGGGGATCGGATTGATGGCGGAATATTTCGTGCTCGACTATCTGCGCGACGGACGCCTGATCGAATTGCTGCCCGAATGGAGCGCCCCCCCCGGACCACTCTATCTGATCACCCCGCCTGGTCGCGCCCGCCCTGCCCGCGTGCGCGTCCTGCTCGAATTCCTGCGCGACCGGATGGCGCTCGGCAGTTGGGCACGGGACGCGGGGGGGCTAGAATTATGAACTATCTATCAACTCAATTATGACGTTTTGGGGGATAAACAATCATTCGTCAGCGTACTATTAAGGCATCAGACCCCGTCGCCGCCGCCCATCCCCTCCCCCCTCGCGTTGCGGCTTCGGGGTCGCATCACGCCCCGTTGCGGACACGCGGCGTAGAGCAGAAACGGACCTTTGCGTGATCACTCCTCTCCCTGCGAAGCATAAGCCTCGCATCGTAACCCGCCCTTTGACTGCCTTACCGATGATGGCTGTCCCCATGCTGGCCTTGTTGGCTGGCTGCGCTTCCATTCCAAAGGTTGACCGCCAGCTCCACCCGCGCACCGCGCAGGAAGCCGGATTACAAGGCCCCGCGATGGTCGTGCCGGTGGCTCCCGAATGGTGGCACGCGATGGGCGATCCCCAGTTGGACCGCATCATCGCCGATGCTCTGGCCGGCAACCCCAGCCTTGACGAGGCCGCCGCCCGCGAACGCATCGCGCAGGCGCTGGTCGGCAATTTCCGCGCGGGGCTGCTGCCCGATGTTGCGGTGAATGCCAGCACCGTCGACCAATTGCTGTCCGAAAAATATATCTATCCCGCGCCGCTGGCCGGATCGTGGAAATGGATGAGCAATATCGAGGCCGATCTGGGCTACTCGCTCGATCTGGCGGGGCGGCAGAAAACCATCCTGCAATCGGCGCGCGCCTTTGCCCATGTCAACGATCTGGAACGCGAGGCAACCCGTGTCTCGCTGTCAGGCAGCGTGGCGCAGGCCTATGTCAACCTCGCCCGCGCCGAGGCGCAGGCCCGACTGGCCCGCGATTTCGCCGCCTCGCGCGAAACCACACTCAAGCTGGTGGAAACCCGCCGAGCCGCCGCGCTGACCACAGAAGGCGATGTGGTGGCCGCCCGCGCGCTGTTGGCGCAGGCACGGCAAGCCGTGGTGCGCGCCGAGGGTGCCCGCGCGACGATGGTGCATGCGTTGGCCGCGCTGGCCGGTCGCGGGCCGGATTACTATGCCTCGATCCAGCCCTCCCAACTCGATTTCAACACTGCCCTGCCCGTGCCGCAGGACTTGCCCGCCGATCTGCTGGGCCGCCGCGCCGATCTGCTGGCCGCGCGGGTGCAGGTGGATATGGCCATCGCCGGCGAGAAAATCGCCAAGGCCGATTTCTATCCCAACGTCAATCTGCGTGCCTTCATCGGCACACAGGCGCTGGGCATTGGCTCGGCTTTCACCGGATCGGCGCTGACGGCGGGCGTTGGGCCGGCCATTCACCTGCCGATCTTTTCGGGTGGGGCGATCTCGGCGCGTTACAAGGCCGCCGTTGCGGGCAGCGATATGCGCATTGCCCAGTATAATGGGGCGGTTGTGAAAGCCGTGAAGGAAGCCGCCGACGCGCTCTCCGCCGTGGAAACCAACCTTGCCGATGCCGCGCAACAGGCGCAGGTGGTGGCCAATCTGGAAAAGACCGTGGCGCTCGACCGTTTGCGCAACGAGGCTGGGCTTTCCGCCCGTTTCGAAGTGCTCGGCTCGGGCGAACGATTGCTGAGTGCGCGCCAGAGCCAGCTTGACCTTGCCGCCGATGGCGCGCTGCGCCGTATCCAGTTGCTGATCGCGCTGGGCGGTGGCTTTACCCCTCTTCCCGACAGCGCGGCGGGCCATCCCGCCGCCTCATCGCCAAGGTAACCCGCGATGACCGACCCGCATTCCGATCCGATCCAAGCAGAAAGCCAGCCCGTGAACCAGACCGCCTTCACGCCCCCGCCCGCCAACAATGCCCGCCGCAAGGGCTTCCTGATGCTGGGCGGCGCGGTGGTGCTGGGGCTGGCAGCCTATGGCACTTATGCCGTGATGACCGCCACCACCGAGGAAACCGACGACGCCTATGTCGCGGGGAATATCGTGCAGGTGAACGCGCGCGAGGCCGGATCGGTGATCGCCGTGCATGGCGAGGCAACACAGGCGGTCAAGGCCGGCCTGCCGCTGGTCGATTTCGACCCCGCCGTGGTCGATGCCCAACTTGCCTCCGCCGAGGCTGATCTGGCCAAGGCCGTGCGTCAGGTGCGCTCGGGCGAGGCGCGGGTGGACACCGCAGGGGCCGAAATCGCGCAGGCGCAGGTGCGCCTTGCCGCCGCGCAAAGCGATCTGGCGCGCCGCCAGAAGGCCTCGGGCGCTGGCGCCGTGTCGGGCGAGGAAGTGGCCCACGCCGCCGAAGCCGTGGAAGGCGCGCGCGCCGCGCTGGCACTGGCGCAGAGCCATCGCGCCGATGCGCTGGCCACGGTGGACAGCGCCGATGTTGCGTCAAATCCGGCCGTGCTCTCCGCGATTGCCGCAGTCAAGCGCGCGGCCCTGGCCAAGAGCCATCTGCATCTGGTGGCGCCGGTGGACGGTATCATCGGCCAGCGCATGGTGCAGCTTGGCCAGCAGGTGGCCCCCGGCACGCCGCTGATGACGGTCGTTCCGCTGCAAAAAGTGTGGGTGGACGCCAATTTCCGCGAGACCCAACTGGCCGATCTGCGCATTGGTCAGCCGGTGAAGCTGTGGTCGGATGTCTATGGCAAGGGTGTGAAGTTCCACGGCAAGGTCGCTGGCCTTTCGGCAGGATCGGGCGCGGCCTTCGCGCTGCTGCCCGCTCAGAACGCCAGCGGCAACTGGATCAAGGTGACGCAGCGCGTGCCGGTGCGGATCGCGCTCGATGCCAAGGAACTTGATGCCCATCCGCTGCGTCTTGGCCTGTCGATGACGGTGGAGATCGACACCTCGAACCACGCCGGCCAGCCGGTCACGGCGCTGCCCGCCAAGCAACAACTGGAAGAAAGCGCCGACAAGATCGGACCCGAGGCGGAAGCCCGCATCGCCCGCATCATCGCCACCAATGCCGGAGGCCGCAGGTGAGTTCGCCCGCCACGGATCCCGACACGGGCGGGGCCGAACCGCCGCCGCTCCACGGCCTGCCGCTGATGATCGTGGCGGTAGCGCTGGCGCTGGGCACGTTCATGCAGGTGCTCGATTCGACCATCGCCAATGTCGCGCTCAACACGATTTCGGGCAATCTGGGCGAGGCGAGCAGCACCGCGATCTGGGTCATCACCGCCTTTGCGGTGGCCAATGGCGTGACCGTGCCGCTCACCGGCTGGCTGATGCGGCGCTTTGGCGTGGTGACGGTGTTTATCGCGTCGGTGGGGCTGTTCACGCTGGCCTCGTTCCTGTGCGGCATCGCATGGTCGCTGCCCTCGCTGATCGGGTTCCGGCTGCTGCAAGGCGCGGTGTCGGGCCCGATGGTGCCAGGCAGCCAGGCCTTGCTGATGGCGATTTTCCCGCCGCAAAGGCGCGCGGTGGCGATGGCGATCTGGTCTATGACCGCGCTGATCGGGCCGGTGCTGGGGCCTATCATGGGCGGCTATATCGCCGATCACTACCATTGGGGCTGGATCTTTCTTATCAACGTGCCGGTTGGCATCATCACCGTGGGCGTGTTGCTGGCCCGCATGATGCCCTACAACAGCAAGCCGATGAAATTGCCGCTGGACTGGGTCGGGGTACTGCTGCTGATCCTGTGGGTCGGATCGTTGCAGGTGGTGCTCGATCTGGGCAAGGACGAGGACTGGTTCAATTCCACCCGCATCTGCATTCTGGCGGCGACCTCGGCGGTGGGCTTTGTTGCGTGGGTGATCTGGGAGTTGACCGAGAAGCACCCCGTGGTCGACCTGAGCCTGTTCAAGAGCCGGAATTTCACGCTGGGTACGGCGGCCTTCTGCATGGGCT
The DNA here is from genome assembly GCA_002336765.1 of Novosphingobium sp. UBA1948. Lineage (GTDB taxonomy): Bacteria > Pseudomonadota > Alphaproteobacteria > Sphingomonadales > Sphingomonadaceae > Novosphingobium. The sequence continues at coordinate 20,550 of DDES01000192.1, forward strand.
ATGGCTTCTTCTTTGCCAGCAACCTGCTGATGCCGATGTGGTTGCAGACGCAATTGGGCTATACCGCGACATGGGCTGGTATCACTGCGGCGCCTGCGGGCATGGTGGCGGTGGTGTTGGCGCCGATGGTGGCGCGGCTCACCGGCAAGATCGATGTGCGCTATCTGGCGAGCTATTCGCTGCTGGCCTTTGCGGCCTCCTACTGGATCCGCATGAAGTTTGATGCGGAAAACAGCCTGTGGACCTATATCCTGCCCTCGCTGGTGCAGGGAACGGCGATGGGGTCCTTCTTCATGGCGATGACCCAGATCTCGTTTGACCGGATCGATCCTTCGCGCATTCCCTCGGCCTCGGGCATTTCCAATTTCGCGCGCATCACCGGCGGCGCCTTTGCCGCCTCGATCACCACCACCTATTGGGACCGGCGCGAGGCCTTTCACCAGAGCCGCCTGTCGGAAGCCGCGCATCTCGCCAATCCGGCCTATACCGGCGCGATGGACCAGTTGCAGCATCTGGGCATGTCACAGGAACAGGCCACCGGCGCGCTGACCCGCACGCTGGTGGGGCAGAGCTACCTTTTATCCTCGCTCGACATCTTCGCCTTTGCCGGCACCGGCTGCTTGGCGATGCTGGTGCTGGTATGGTTGACCCGCAAACCCAAGCCGCCAACCGGCGGACCAGTGGTGGTGGACTAGAGCAATGGACTAGCGAAAGGGGCGCCGTCACACGACGACGCCCCTTTTCCCTTAATCCACGTAATGCGCCGTCGTACGGGCGCGGACCTCTTCCGGCGTGATCCCCGGCGCGGTTTCCACCAGCCTGAACGGGCTGGTGTGATCGGGGCGCTGGAACACGGCGATGTCGGTCACGATCATGTCCACCACATTGCGACCGGTGAGCGGCAGGGTGCAGGACGGGATGAACTTGGGGCTGCCATCCTTGGCGTTATGCTCCATCACCACGATGATCTTCTTGACGCCCGCGACCAGATCCATCGCACCGCCCATGCCCTTGATCATCTTGCCGGAGACCATCCAGTTGGCGCTGTCGCCGTTTTCGGCCACTTCGATCGCGCCCAGCACGGTCAGGTCGATATGCCCG
>DDES01000170.1 GCA_002336765.1 Novosphingobium sp. UBA1948
CCCCTCCCGCCCCGACTGGGCCGCAGGCTTCCGCGCCGAATGGGCGCCGGGCGAGGCTGGCGCACGCGCGCGGCTCGACATCTTCCTGCCCCGCGCACGGCTCTATGAGGAGCGCCGCAACCTGCCTTCGGTGGAGGGCACCAGCCGCCTCTCCCCCCATCTGGCCTTTGGCGAGATCAGCCCCGCCACGCTGTGGCACGCTGCCATGGATCGTGGCGGATCGGTCGGCGTGTTCCTCTCGGAACTGGGTTGGCGCGATTATGCGCAGAACATCATTGCCGAATTTCCCGACTATGGCGCCCGCCCCGCCAAGCCCGCTTTCGAGCATTTGGCATGGCGCGATGATCCCGAAGCGCTGGCCGCCTGGCAACAGGGCCGCACCGGCTACCCTATTGTCGACGCGGGGATGCGCGAATTATGGGCCTCGGGCTGGATGCACAACCGCGTGCGGATGATTGTCGCCAGCTTCCTCATCAAACACCTGCTGATCGACTGGCGGGCAGGCGAGCAGTGGTTCTGGGATACGCTGGTGGACGCCGATTACGGGCAGAACGCGGTCAACTGGCAATGGTCTGCTGGATCGGGCGTGGATGCCAACCAGTTCACCCGCATCATGGCGCCGCTCACCCAAAGCCCCAAGTTCGACGCGGGCGCCTATATCCGTCGCTGGGTGTCCGAACTGGCCGATCTGGACGAGGGCGAGATCCACGATCCCACCCCGATCACACGGCGGCGCTGCGCCTATCCCATGCCGATTGTCGGCCATGTAGAAGGGCGGATCCGCGCGCTCGAGGCCTATCGCGCAATCAAGCAATAAAGGCGGCTCTGGTCCTTGCACGCAAAGCTGGCTAGACATCGCCCATGCATCTGACCGAACAGGATTTCGCCGCCAGGCCGCAGCGCTGGCATCAGCATCTCTACCTGCAAGTGGTGTTGGCCATTGCCGCTGGCGTGGCGCTGGGCCATTTCGCGCCCGCCACGGGCGAGGCGATGAAGCCGCTGGGCGATATTTTCATCAAGGCGGTGAAAATGGTGATCGCGCCGGTCATCTTCCTCACCATCACCACCGGCATTGCGGGCATGAGCGATATGCGCGCGGTGGGCCGTGTGGCGGGTAAGGCCTTTGCCTATTTCCTCACCTTTTCCACGCTGGCGCTGGTGCTGGGCATGGTGGTGGCGCATGTGGTCCGGCCGGGCGCGGGGATGAACATCGATCCGGCCAGTCTGGATGCCAGCAAGGTCGCGAATTTCGCCGCCAAGGCGCATGACACCACCGTGATCGGCTTTCTCGACGCGATGGTGCCCGAAACCTTCCTCGCCTCGCTGACGGGCGGGAATATCCTGCAAGTGTTGGTGGTGGCGGTGCTGTTCGGCGTGTCGCTAGCCTCGGTGGGCGAGCGCGGCGCGCGGGTGGCGGCGCTGCTCGAGGATGTGTCGGTGGCCTTTTTCAAGCTGGTGTCGATCGTGATGAAGGCGGCGCCCGTCGGCGCGTTCGGCGCGATGGCTTTCACCATCGGCAAATACGGGCTCGACAGCCTCGCCCATCTCGCCGCGCTGGTGGCCAGTTTCTATGTCACATCGCTGCTGTTTGTGCTGGTGGTGCTGGGGCTGGTGGCGCGGTTGACGGGTTTCTCGATCCTGCGCCTGATCGCCTATCTGCGCGAGGAACTGCTGCTGGTGTTGGGCACCTCCTCCTCGGAAAGCGCCTTGCCCGGCCTGATGCACAAGATGGAGCGCGCCGGTTGCGCCAAATCGGTGGTCGGGCTGGTGGTGCCCACCGGCTATTCGTTCAATCTGGATGGCACCAATATCTATATGACGCTGGCCGCGCTGTTCATCGCGCAGGCCTGCAATGTCGATCTGTCGCTGGGGCAACAAGTGCTGCTGCTGGGCGTTGCCATGCTCTCGTCCAAGGGCGCAGCGGGGGTGACAGGCGCGGGCTTCATCACGCTGGCGGCCACATTGTCGATCGTGCCCGATGTGCCGGTGGCGGGCATGGCGCTGATTCTCGGCATCGACCGCTTTATGAGCGAGTGTCGCAGCCTGACCAATTTCATCGGCAATGCAGTGGCCACCGTGGTCGTGGCCCGCTGGGAAGGCGGGCTGGACAAGGCGGCGCTGGCGCGGGCGCTGAAGGCTTAACCCTCCAGTTCCTCGCTCCACGCCATCCATTGCGCTTCAAGGGCGGCCAGTTCGGCCTCCAGAGCCTCGCGCATTTGCCCCAGTTTGCCCATAGTCTGCCCCTTGAGCGCGGGCGCCGCCTTGGCCGGTTCCGACAAGGCCACATCCACCTCGGCGATCCTCGCCTGCAGCTTGGCCATATCCTTGTCCGCCTTGGCCACCTTCTTCTGCAATTCCTTGCGCTCGGCCCATGCCAGTTGGCTGGCCTTCGCGGCGGCGGTGGGGGCTGGCTTGGCGGCGGCTTCCGCCTTGGGCTGGTTGCGGCCCAGAATGAAGTCGATGTAATCCTCGATGCTGCCATCATAGGGCACCGCCTCGCCGCCATCGACCAGCACCAGACGGTCGGCGGTCATTTCCACCATATGGCGGTCGTGGCTAATCAGGATCACCGCGCCCTGATAGGTGTTGAGCGCCTGCACCAAAGCCTCGCGCGCATCGACATCAAGGTGGTTGGTCGGTTCGTCGAGGATCAGCAGATGCGGCGCGTCGCGCGTCACCAGCGCAAGGGCAAGGCGGGCGCGCTCGCCGCCTGAAAGCTGGCTGACGGAAGTGGTCGCCTTGGGGCCGGAGAAGCCGAAGCGGCCCAGTTGCGCGCGCACCGCACTCTCCGGCTTGCCCTGCATGGCGCGGGCCATATGCACCAATGGCGTATCGCCTCCGGCCAGTTCCTCCACCTGATACTGGGTGAAATAGCCGATGTTGAGCTTGCCCGCGGTCACCATGCCGCCTTCCATCGCGGGCAACTGCCCCGCCAGCAGCCGCGCCAGCGTGGTCTTGCCATTGCCGTTGCGGCCCAGCAGCGCGATACGGTCATCCGGATCGATGCGCAGGTTGATATGGCGCAGGATCGGCTTGTCGCCATAGCCCACCGCCGCGCGGTCCAACGTGATGAGCGGCGGGCGCAGTTCGGCGGGATCGGGGAAATTGAAGCTGAGCGAGGGATCCTCGATCATGCCCAGCACGGGCTGCATCTTGGCCAGCATCTTGGCGCGCGATTGTGCCTGCTTGGCGGTGGAGGCACGGGCGCTGTTGCGGCGGACGTAATCCTCCAGCTTGGCGCGCTGGGCATCCTGCGCGGCCTTGGCGGCGGCGGCTTGGGCGGCACGTTCGGCGCGCTGGCGCTCGAAACTGTCATAGCCGCCCGCATAAAGCGTCAGCTTGCCGCTTTGCAGATGCAGAATATGGCTCACCACATTGTTGAGCAGGTCGCGCTCGTGGCTGATCAGCAGCAGCGTTCCGGGGTAGGAGCGCAGGAAATTTTCCAGCCACAGCGTGGCTTCCAGATCGAGGTGGTTCGACGGTTCGTCGAGCAGCAGCACATCGGGCTGGGAAAACAGCAGCGCGGCCAGCGCGACGCGCATTTTCCAGCCGCCGGAATAGGAATCAAGCGGCTGGGCTTGCATCTCCTCGGTGAAACCAAGGCCGAGCAGAATGCGCGCCGCCCGCGCGGGGCCGGTGTAGGCGTCGATGGCGATCAGCCGGTCATGCACATCGCCCAAGCGGTGCGGATCGGTCGAGGTTTCGGCTTCCTCCAGCAGGGCAGCGCGTTCGACATCGGCGGCGAGCACGGTTTCAAACGGGGAGGCGGTGCCGGTCGGCGCTTCCTGCGCGATATAGCCGAGACGGGCGCGGCGGGGCATGTCGATACTGCCCTCGTCCGGCTCGAGTTCGCCGATAATCGCCTTCACCAGCGTCGATTTGCCCGCACCATTGCGCCCCACCAGCCCCACGCTAGCGCCGGTGGGCAGGCTGGCGCTGGCGCGGTCGATAATGGTGCGGCCGCCGAGGCGCACAGTGACATCCGAGATCGTAAGCATGGGCGGCGCCTAGCAGGCCGCAGCCGCCCCCGCCAGTGCCGCTTTGCAGCGTGGCGCAATTGGCGTATGGGCCGCGCCCATGTTGACTGTTGCCGCGCTTTACCAATTCGCCCCTTTCGCCGATCCCGCCGCCCTGCGCGGTCCCTTGCTGGCTTTATGCGAGGAACAGGGAATTAAGGGCACGCTGCTGCTGGCCACCGAGGGGATCAATGGCACCATTGCCGGCCCGCGCGAGGGCATCGAGGCGGTGTTGGCCCATGTCCGCGCTTTGCCCGGTTGCGACGGGGTGGATGTCAAATTCTCGACCGCGCCCGCCATGCCCTTTGGCCGCATGAAGGTACGATTGAAGCGCGAGATCGTGACGCTGGGCGTCGAGGGGCTTGATCCGCTGGCCAGCGTCGGCACCTATGTCCAGCCCGAGGACTGGAACGCGCTGATCGCTGATCCTGAAACCATCGTAATCGACACGCGCAACCATTACGAGGTGATCGCGGGCACGTTCCAGCGCGCGATTGATCCCGAAACCCGCAGTTTCCGCGAATTTCCGGCATGGTTCCGCGCCGAGCGCGACAAGCTGCTGGGCGCCGGCACAGGCAAGCCGCCCAAGGTGGCAATGTTCTGCACCGGCGGTATCCGCTGCGAAAAATCCACCGCCTTCCTCAAGGCCGAGGGCGTGGAGGAGGTCTATCACCTCAAGGGCGGCATCCTCAACTACCTCGAAAAGATCCCGCCCGAGCAGAGCCTGTGGGAAGGCGAATGTTTCGTGTTCGACGAGCGCGTAACGCTGGGCCACGGGCTGGCGCTGGGCCAATGCATCGCCTGCCCCGCCTGCGGCGCGCCGGTGCGCGAGGAGGACCGCGCCTCCCCGCTCTATGTCGAAGGCGAGCGCTGCCCCGCCTGCGCGGGTTAGCGGCGCTTAATCCGCGAAATCCTCGGTATCCATCGTCGCCTGCATCGCGGCGGGATAGCGCGGGCCGGAAACCGTGTGCCGGTTGATCAGCACATCCAGCTCGGCCAGCACCGCATCGGCGGGGCGCCAGTCGGCACGCGCGATATTCTCGCGCAGGTGATCGGGGTTGGTGGTGCCGGGGATGACATGCACATGCTCGCCGCGCGACAGCACCCATGCCAGCGACAATTGCGCAGGCGTAACGCCCTCGCGCGCGGCGATGGCGTTGAACGCATCGGCCAGCGCAAGATTGGTCGGCCAATGCTCGGCGTTGAAGCGCGGATGGGTGCGGCGCAGGTCCTTGTCCTCCAGCGTGGCGGGATCGCGCACACCATTGGCCAGCACCCCGCGCGCCAGCGGGCTGAATGCCACCAGCGCCACGCCCAGTTCGCGCGTCGCCTCGAGCACGCTGATCTCGCAATTGCGGGTCCACAGCGAATATTCGGTCTGCACCGCCGTGACGGGGCAGACGGCATGGGCGCGCCGCAAGGTCTCGCCGCTCATTTCCGACAGGCCGTAGCCGCCCAGCTTGCCTTCCTGGATCAGCTCGGCAAAAGCGCCCGCGCTGTCCTCGATCGGCACGGCAAAATCGCGGCGGTGCATGTAATACAGGTCGATATGGTCGGTTTGCAGCGCCTTGAGGCTGATCTCCACCTCGCGGCGGATCGTGTCTGGCTGGCAATCGACATAGCGGCGGTCGCCATCGGCAAAGATGCCCATCTTGCTGGCGAGATAGAATTCGCCGCGCCGGGCTTTCAGCGTCTCGCCGATCAGCACCTCGTTCTTGCCACCGCCATAGAGCCGCGCCGTATCGAGATGGTTATAGCCCAGATCCAGCGCCAGATGCAGCAGCTTGGCGGCTTCCTCCGGCGGCGGCGGGGCGGCATAGGCCCAGCTCACATTCATGCAGCCAAGGCCCACGGGGTGGATATCCTTGCCGCCCAGTTTGCGCATTGTGGCCATGTCCTTGTCCTTGTCCTTCCCGATCCGGCGCGGCAAGGGCAGGGAGGCAAAGCCCCCTGCCCCCGCTGCTCACCTGCGTGATAGCTTACTTCTTCATCGCCTCAAGCTGGACTTCCAACGCACCCAGCACGCGATAGCAATCCAGCACCTGCGCCACCGACGAGTTGGGCTCGCGACCTTCGCGGATGGCGGCGATGAATTCGCGGTCCTGAAGCTCGATGCCATTCATGCTGACCGCCACCTGCGACACGTCAATCGGCTGTTCGCGGCCGTCAACCAGATCGTCGTAACGCGCGATATAGGTGGCCGTGTCGCCAATGTAGCGGAAGAAGGTGCCCAGCGGGCCATCGTTGTTGAACGAGAGCGAAAGGGTGCAGATCGCGCCCGACTCGGCCTTCAACTGGATCGACATATCCATCGCGATGCCCAAAGTGGGGTGATGCGGCCCCTCGATAGCATTCGCGGCCACGATCTTGCCAGCCTGATAGGCAAACAGATCGACGGTATGCGCGGCATGGTGCCACAGCAGGTGGTCGGTCCATGAGCGCGGCTCGCCCTTGGCGTTCATGTTGCTGCGGCGGAAAAAGTAGGTCTGCACATCCATCTGCTGGANNCATACTGGTGGCTGGGGTTGAAGCGACGGGTGTGGCCGACCATGCAGGTCTTGCCGGTTTCTTGGGCAACCTTCAGCACTTCCTGCGCATCGGCCCAGCTATCGGCCAGCGGGATTTCCACCTGCACATGCTTGCCCGCCTTCATGCAGGCGACGGCCTGGGCGGCGTGCATCTGGGTGGGGGTACACAGGATCACCGCGTCCACATCGTCGCGGGCCAGCGCGTCTTCCAGCTCGGTCGAGCTATGCTTGGCGCCATATTTGGCGGCCACCGCGGCGGCCTGTTCGCCGGTGCGGCTGATGATCGAGGTGATTTCAACGCCGTCGATGTTCTTCAGGCCATCGAGGTGCTTTTCGCCAAAGGCGCCAGCGCCGGCAAGAGCGATACGCATCAGAGTCTTCCTTGCAAAAGGAACGGAGCAGCCAGCACGATGCCAGCCGCTCCGTCAGGGTGGATCAGGTGTCGGGGGTCAGCACGATATGGCCGATGGCCGTGTTCGAGCAGGGGATGTGGTAATGGCGGTGCAGCGTCTTGACCTTTTTGCCCAGCGCGCCGCGCATGATGAGCCACATCACCATCTCGATGCCTTCGCTGCCGGTCTCGCGCAGATATTCGATATGCGGAATGAAGCGCGCCTCGTCGCTGTCGCTTTCCAGCATGTCGAGGAACTTGTTGTCCCACTCGCGGTTGAGCAGCCCCGCGCGCTTGCCCTGAAGCTGGTGGCTCATGCCGCCCGTGCCCCAGATCTGCACGTTGAGATCCTCGGGGAAGCTTTCGACCGCCTTCTTGATCGCCTCGCCCAGCAGCCAGCAGCGGTTGCCGCTCGGCACCGGATAGGTGACGACATTGACCGCCAGCGGAATAACCTTGACCGGCCACTTCGCAGGCTTGTCGAACATCATGGAGAGCGGCACGGTAAGGCCGTGGTCCACGTCCAGCTTGTTGACGATGGTCATGTCGAAATCGTCGAGAATCAGGCTCTGCGCGATATGCCATGCCAGATCGGGGTGGCCTTCCACATCGGGCACGGGACGCGGCCCCCAGCCCTCGTCGCAAATACCGAAGCGCTCGGCACAGCCGATGGCGAAGGTCGGCACAATGTTCATGTCGAAATAGGAAGCGTGGTCATTATAGACCAGCACGATTACATCCGGCTTCTGCTCCTTTTCCCATTCCCGCGTCCAGTCATAACCGGCGAAAATGGGGCTGAAATAGTCGTCGCGATCCTTGCCCTGATCGACAGCCACGCCCAGCAAGGGTACATGGCTGGAACCGACACCGGCGGTAATGCGGGCCATCTCAATAGCCTCCCTTGATAGAGCGCAGGCCAACAGGCGAACGGCCGCCGTCGAGCATCATCTGGCGGTATTCGGGCCAAGTCTGGTCGGTCATCGTGCTGCAAGCCTCGGCAAAGGGGATGCCATCGGCCGAAAACAGTTTGGACAGGAAATAGATGTTCCCGCCCAGATCAAGCAAAGCGTTATAGTCGCGGCGCAGCAGGGCCTGTTTGCCCTCTTCCGAAATATCCCATTCGTCGAGATAGGCGCGCTCGTCCTGCTTGAAGCGCGCGCGGTTCTCCGGCTTCATCATGCTCATGGCGAACTGGTTGATCCAGTAACCCTTGCGCGCGCGGGCGGCGGTATAGACGCGGGTGCCGGGAATATCGTCGAACTCGGCAAGATAGTCGTGGATGCTGTGCGCGGGATTGTCGGCCATTGCTCTTCTCCCCAAAACTGTGGTGTCGCCCGACCGTTTGCGGCCAGCCGGGCGACATAGGATCTTACAGACCGCGCGCCTTCAACTTGGCATCCAGACGCGGGAACACGCGGCGGGCATTGCCTTCGAAGATTGCATGACGCTCGGCATCCGAAATATCGAGCGCGTCGACGTAGCGCTTGGTATCGTCGAAATAGAAACCGGTGGTGGGATCGATCCCGCGCACCGCGCCGACCATCTCGCTGCCGAACAGGATGTTCTTGTTGTCGATCACATCGGCCAGCAGGTTGATGCCGGGCTGGTGATAGACGCAAGTGTCGAAGAAGATGTTGTTCATCAGATGCGTGTCGAGCGACGGCTTCTTGAGCATGTCGGCCAGTCCGCGATAGCGACCCCAGTGATAGGGCACCGCGCCGCCGCCATGCGGGATGATGAAGCGCAGGCTGGGAAAGCGGCTGAACAGATCGCCTTCCAGCAATTGCATGAAGGCAATCGTATCCGCCGCGATGTAATAGCCGCCCGTGGCATGCATGGCAGGGTTGCACGAGCCCGATACGTGGATCATCGCGGGCACGTCCAGCTCGCACATCGCCTCGTAGAACGGGAACCAGTATTCATCGGTCAGCGGCGGATGCTTGAAATGGCCGCCGCCCGGATCGGGGTTGAGGTTGCAACCGATGAAGCCCAGTTCCTCGACGCAGCGGCGCAGTTCGGCGATCGAGTTGGTCAGATCCGCCTCGGGCGATTGCGGCAACATGCAGACCGGCTCGAACACGCCGGGGAATAGACCCACCACGCGCGCGATCAGATCGTTGCAGGCCCGCGCCCAAGGCACAGCCACGCTCTGGTCGCCCACATGCGGAGCCATCGCACTGGCACGCGGGCTGAAAATGGTGAGATCGGCGCCACGTTCCTTGATAAGGCGAAGCTGATTGGCCTCGATCGTCTCGCGGATTTCATCGTCGGAAATGGCCGGATAGGCGGGCGGTGCCACCCCCGCCTTGAAGGCAGCCTTCTGCTCCTCGCGCCACGCATCATGCGCCTTGGGCAACACGGTGTAGTGCCCGTGGCAATCGATAATCAGGCTCATCGCCCTAGTCCTTTCCCTCGATCAATCTCTCGGTCTTGCCCGCCATGTCGCGCTGGCGCAGCACGGTGCCGCGCGTCATCACCGGCTCCACACCGAGGCCAGCCAGCGTCTTGGCGCTCTCTTCCATCTCGGTTGCACGGCGAATGCCATGCGTCACCATGCGCTCGATGTTATAGGCGGCCTTCTCGGCCCACGGCCTGGGCTTCTCGCTGGCATCAAGGCTGGAGAGCACTTCGTCCACAACGCCCGCCATCTGCGCCGCCATCATCATTTCGGCGCTCAGCGCCTCGACACCTTTTACCATCACGCTGCGGATCATCTTGATCGCGCTGGCACGGCCCACATCCGCCCCCACGATACGCGTGTTGGTAAAGCCCGCCGCCTTGAGCAAAGCCTCCGCCTCGCCCGCCGCCGCGCCGGACAGCAACAGCGGCACCTTCATCTGCGCAGGATAGACCGGCGCCAGAATGGCCAGATCGACATAGCGACCGCCCGCCGCTTCGACTGCGCGGGCCGCCGCGCGCTTGGTTTCAGGCGCCACCGAATTGCCATCACACCACAGCGCACCTTTGGCCAGCAGCGGCGCATAAGCCTCTGCGGCAGCCAAAGCCTCGTCTGCCGTCACCAACGAGATGACCATACGCGCCGCGCCCAGCGACGACGCCGCTTCGCCCGCGGCAAGCCCCAGCGCCAAAGCCTGTGCCTTGCGATCCGCCTTGCGCTCCACCACGGCAACCGGCGCCCGCCAGCAGCCGCCGCGCGCGAAAGCCTCGCCCGCCTCGCCAAAACCGACAAGGACCAGACCCGCGATGCTAGAGGAAGATGATTCGATCATGGTGCCCGACCTGCCCTCCGCGCGCCCTCGCGCCAAATCGGAACTGGCCTGACCTCATAAGATAAAGCTAATCCTGTTTTAAACAGTGCGCCGGAAAGGCCCTGCGCGCCCTATTTTGATCGCCATCAAGAAACCACACCACCTTTGCCCGCACCCCACGCGCATCAGGCCAGCCCATCGGGCACAGGGCCGGGAAAGGACCGCCATGACAGAGCACGCCTCCCCCATACCGGGCACCACATTGTTTGACGGCAAGGCCGCACAGGCCGGCTTCGAACTCAACGCCATGTGCTATTCGTTCAACGAAAAAGCCAATCGCGACGCCTTCCTCGCCGACGAGGAGGCCTATTGCGACAGCTATAAGCTGACGCCCGAACAGCGCGCGGCGGTGAAGGCGCGCGATGTGCTGGCGATGATCGCGGCAGGCGGCAATGCCTATTACCTTGCCAAGCTGGCGGGCATTTTCGGCCTGAACATGCAGGATCTCGGCGCGATGCAGACGGGCGTCAGCACCGATGCCTTCAAAGCCATGCTGCTGTCGCAGGGGCGCGGCGCAACCTATGAAACCGCCTTTAAGGAGATGACCCATGGCTGAAATCGTCGGCGCCTATTTCACCAGCCATGTGCCCGCCATCGGCGGCGCGATCCACAAGGGGCTTCAGGGCGATCCCTATTGGAAGCCCTTCTTCGATGGCTTTCCCCGCGTGCATGAGTGGCTGGGGCAGGTGAAGCCCGATGTGGCCATCGTGTTCAACAACGATCACGGGCTCAACTTCTTCCTCGACACCATGCCGACCTTTGCCGTGGGCGCGGCGGCGGAATACCACAATGCCGACGAAGGTTGGGGCCTGCCGCTCTACAAACCGTTCGCGGGCCATCCGGAACTGAGCTGGCACCTGATCAACAGTCTGGTGGAGGACGAGTTCGACATCACCACCTGCCAGAAGATGCTGGTGGACCATGCGCTCTCGATCCCGTTTGAACTGGCGTGGCCCGATTGCGAGGCATGGCCGGTGAAGCTGGTGCCTTTCGGCATCAACACGGTGCAGCATCCCCTGCCCTCGGCCAAGCGCTGCCTCGCGCTGGGGCGCGCGGTGAACAGGGCGCTGCAAAACTGGCAGGGCAACGAGCGCATCGTCATCATCGGCACCGGCGGTCTGTCACACCAGTTGGACGGCGAACGCGCGGGCTTCATGAATCAGGACTATGACCGCTTTTGCCTCGACCATCTGGCCAGCGACCCCGACGCGCTGACCGACCATTCGATCCACGAGATCGTGCGTCTGGCCGGCACGCAGGGCGTGGAAATCCTCAACTGGATCGCCGCGCGCGGCGCGCTGGGCGATGCGGCCACCGAAATCCACCGCAACTATCACCTGCCGATTTCGAACACGGCGGCGGCCACTGTCCTGCTCGAACCGGCCTGATTATCCGCCTGCCGTCACCGCCTCCAGTTCGGCGATAAAGTCGCGCTGGACAGTGGTGGGCATCCAGCTTGAGCGCGTGGTCACACCGATCACGCGCTCAAGCCCTTCGGGGGCAGGCGCGATCAGGGTCAACCATCGGGCCTCCAGTTCCACCGCCACCTGATCGGGCGAGAGGAAGGTCAGCGCGTCGGAATCGATCAGGATCTGGCGGATCGTCATCACCGAACCGGATTCGACCAGAATCGGCGGCTGGGCCAGCCCCGCGCGGGCAAACATCTCTTCCCACGCCATCCGCAGCGGCGCGCCCGGTTGCGGCACGATCCACGGATAGCGTGCCTGCTCCTCCAGCGCGGCCTGCCCTCCTGCCAGCGGATGCCTCTCCCGCGCGAAAACCGCTGGCCGGTCGCGGAACAATTCGCCCTGCACCAGATCCGGCTCCTGCAAGGGCAGGCGCAGCGCCCCCACCATCAGATCGACCGCCCCGTTGCGCAAAGGTTCGATCAATTCATCGCGCGAACCCTCGACAATGCGCAGCCGCACCTGCGGATGGCGGCGCACAAAGCGCGCCACGGCGGCCGGCAACACCCGCGCCCGCGACAGAGGCATGGCGCCGATAACCAGTTGCCGCGTTTCCACCCCGCGCATCGCGGCGAGTTCGGCCAGCGCGGTTACCATTTCCAGCCGCGCCAGCCGCAGCGAGCGCACCAGCCCCCGCCCCGCCTCGGTGAGCGCGATAGCCTTGCCCTGCCGCACCACCAGTTGCCGCCGCAGCGACAGCGCCAGATCCTGCACCGCGCGATGCAGTGTGGGCAGCGACAGGCCGGTGGCCTGCGCCGCGCCCGCATAGGAACCGGTATCGGCGAGCGCCAGCAAGGCCCGCATCCGCGCCGTGGTGATCTGGGGCGAGGGAATATGCGTCTGCATCGCGGCAAAACGCGGGATCAGCGCGCGGGCCACATCGGTCTGCACCATGCCATTATGACGCCGTTCGAACAGCGGCGCCCCCAACTGCCGCTCCAGCCGACCCAAAGCCTGTGTTATAGCCGGTTGGGTCAGATTCACCGCCTCGGCGGCGGCATTCATCGTGCCCAGCTCGGCAATTTGCACGGTTGCCGCCACATGGCGCAAATTGAAATCCCAGACTTCCATGCGCTGATCTTAGCAAAAACTAATGAGCGCGCCAGCCTTTCGTTTTCCCCTGCCCAGCCCCTTGCGCCATCCCGCAAGCCTATCAACCGGACCAGAAGAGGTGTCTCATGGGTGTTGTCGTCCAGAATATCGAACGCGCGGATCTCGCGGTGATTGACGGTCTGGCGCAGGCGGGCGTGGCCACCGTGCATGAGGCGCAGGGCCGCAAGGGTCTGCTGGCCAGCTATATGCGCCCGATCTATCCCCGCGCGCGCATTGCCGGCAGCGCCGTCACGATCAGCGCCGCGCCCGGCGACAACTGGATGGTGCATGTCGCCATCGAGCAGTTGAAGGAAGGCGATATTCTGGTGCTCGCCCCCACCAGCCCTTGCGAGGATGGCTATTTCGGCGATCTGCTGGCCACCAGCGCGATGGCGCGCAAGTGCCGCGGTCTGGTGATCGATGCGGGCGTACGCGATGTGCGCGATCTGACCGAGATGGGCTTTCCCGTATGGTCCAAGGCGGTTTACGCGCAGGGCACGGTGAAAAACACGCTGGGCAGCGTCAACGTGCCGATCATCTGCGCCAACCAGTTGGTGAATGCGGGCGATGTGATCGTGGCCGATGACGATGGTGTCTGCGTGGTGCGCCGCGAAGAAGCCGCCGACGTGCTGGCCAAAGCGCAGGCGCGCGAGGCCAACGAGGCCGACAAGCGGGCCCAACTGGCCGCCGGTGTACTGGGCCTCGACATCTACAAGATGCGCGAGCGTCTGGAGAAGGAAGGCTTGAAGTACATTTGAGGGGCGTGATCCGATGACCACCAACCTATCGGCGCGCTGCATGTGGATGCGCGGCGGCACCAGCAAGGGCGGCTATTTCCTGAAGGATGACCTGCCCGCCGATGTAGCGACGCGCGACGCGTTCCTGCTGGGCGTGATGGGCAGCCCCGATCCGGTGCAGATCGACGGCATGGGCGCCGCCGATCCACTGACCAGCAAGGTGGCGGTGGTCAGCAAATCCGCGCGCGAAGGCGTGGACGTGGACTATCTGTTCCTGCAGGTCTTCGTCGATCAGCCGATTGTGACCGATGCCCAGAATTGCGGCAATATCCTTGCCGGCGTCGGCCCCTTCGCCATCGAGCGCGGTCTGGTGACGCCCACCGGCGATGAAACCCGCGTGGTGATCTTTATGGAGAACACGGGGCAAGTGGCCGTGGCCACGGTGCAGACGCCTGCGGGTAAGGTCAGCTATGCTGGCGAGGCCAGGATCGACGGCGTGCCCGGATCGCATGCCCCCGTCCCGCTGGAATTCCGCGACACGGCGGGATCAAGCTGCGGTGCGCTGCTGCCCAGCGGTAATACGGTGGATGTGGTGAACGGAGTGGCTGTCACCTTGATCGATAATGGCATGCCCTGCGTGGTGATGAAGGCGGCAGACGTCGGCATCACCGGCTATGAGGACCGCGACTGGCTGGACGCCAACACCGAGCTCAAAGCCAAGATCGAGGCGATCCGTCTGGCCGTGGGCGAGCGAATGAATCTGGGCGATGTGAAGGAAAAATCCGTCCCCAAGATGATGCTGGTGGCCCCGCCCAAGCATGGCGGCGCCGTTACCGTGCGCAGCTTTATCCCGCATCGCGCCCATGCCACGATCGGCGTGCTCGGCGCGGTTTCGGTGGCGACGGCCTGCTTGCTGGAGGGTTCGCCCGCCGCCGAAATAGCGCAGATCCCCGATGGCGCGCGCAAGACCCTGTCGGTGGAGCATCCCACCGGCGAGATGACCTGCGTGCTGGAATGTGATGACAAGGGCGATGTGAAAACCGCCGCCCTGCTGCGCACCGCGCGCAAATTGATGGATGGAATTGTCTATGGTTGATCGGATCACCTCTTGGCATGGCAACCCGTCCAAGCCGCTCTATACCCCGCCCGCAGGCGCGATTGACGCGCATTGCCATGTGTTTGGCCCGATGGCGGAGTTTCCCTTCAGCCCCAAGGCGAAATATCTTCCCGAGGATGCCGGGCCGGACAAGCTGTTTGCCCTGCGCGACCATCTGGGCTTTGCCCGCAATGTGATCGTGCAGGCCTCGTGCCACGGCACCAACAATGCCGCGACGCTCAACGGCATTGCCAAGTCGAACGGCAAAGCGCGCGGCGTGGCCGTGGTCGATCCCGCCATCACCGACGAAGAGATCGCCGCCCTGCATGCGGGCGGGATACGCGGCATCCGCTTCAACTTCCTCAAGCGCCTTGTGGATGACGCGCCCAAGGACAAGTTCCTCGAAGTGGCCGCGCGCCTTCCGCAAGACTGGCATATCGTGATCTATTTCGAGGCCGATATCCTCGAAGAGATGCGCCCCTTCATCGCCGCCCTGCCGCGCCTTGTGGTGGTGGACCATATGGGCCGCCCCGATGTCAGCCAAGGCCCCGATGGCGCCGATATGAAAGCCTTCCGTAGCCTGCTGGACAGCCGCGAGGATATCTGGTTCAAGCCCACCTGCCCCGATCGCCTCGATCTGGCCGCAGGCGATCCGTGGGACAATTTCGCCGCCGCCGTGGCGCCGCTGGTGGCCGATTATTCCGACCGATGCATCTGGGGCACCGACTGGCCGCATCCCAACATGGAAAAATCCATCCCCGATGACGGCCATATCGTGGACATGATCCCCCGCATCGCCCCCACGGCAGAGCTTCAGCACAA
>DDES01000079.1 GCA_002336765.1 Novosphingobium sp. UBA1948
GAGGTCCATGCCATCCGCGACGACGCGATCATGGCGACCGGCCGTTCGGACTATCCGAACCAGGTCAACAACGTGCTGGGCTTCCCCTTCATCTTCCGCGGCGCGCTCGATGTGCATGCCACCGCGATCAATGAGGAGATGAAGATCGCGGCCGCCAACGCCATTGCCGAACTGGCCCGCGAACAGGTTCCCGAGGAAGTGACGGCGGCCTATGGCAAGAACCACACGTTCGGGCGCGACTACATCATCCCCGCCCCGTTCGATCCGCGCCTGATGGAAGTGGTGCCCGCCGCCGTGGCGCGCGCAGCAATGGAAACCGGCGTGGCGCAAAAGCCGATCGAGGATTTCAACGAATACCGCATCGCGCTCAAAGGCCGCCTCAACCCTACCACCTCGGCGCTGACAGAGGTCTATGCCACGGTGCGCGAGAATCCCAAGCGCGTGATCTTTGCCGAGGCGGAAAACGAGGTGGTGCTGCGCGCCGCGATCCAGTTCCGCGAATTCGGCTATGGCACGCCGGTGTTGGTGGGCCGCACCAAGGCGGTGCGTGACAAGCTGGTGGAACTGGGCGTGGGCGATGCCGCCAGCTACGAGATCCACAATGCCGCCGACAGCCCGCATGTCGAGGCGATGTACACGATGCTCTATGAGCGCCTGCAACGCCGCGGGTATCTGGAGCGCGATGTGCGCCGCATGGTCAATCAGGACCGCAACGCCTTTGCCTCGGCGCTGCTGCAACTGGGCGTGGGCGATGCGATGGTGACCGGCATCACCCGCCCCTTTGGCCAGAGCATGCGCGAGGTGCGCCATGTGCTGGACCCCAAGCCGGGCCATCTGCCTTTTGGCATCCATGTGATGGTGGGCAAGCATTCCACCGTGTTTCTGGCCGACACCACCTGCAACGAACGCCCCAGCGCCGAGGAACTGGCGGTGATCGCCAAGGAAACCGCCGCGGTGGCCAAGCGTCTGGGGCATGAGCCGCGCGTGGCATTCCTGTCCTATTCCACCTTCGGCAATCCGATGGGCAAATGGCTCGATCCCATTCGCGGGGCGATCGCCATTCTGGATGATGAAAAGCCGAATTTCGAATATGAAGGCGAAATGGCGCCCGATGCCGCGCTCAATCCGGTGGTGATGAAGAACTACCCCTTCAGTCGCCTGACCGCGCCCGCCAATGTGCTGATCTTCCCCGGCCTGCAATCGGCCAATGTCTCGGCCAAATTGCTGCGCGAACTGGGCGGCAATTCCTCGATCGGGCCGATCCTGATCGGCATGGAAAAGCCGGTGCAGATCGTGCCGATGACCGCGATTGCCCCCGATGTGCTGACGCTGGCCGTGCTGGCCGCCGCCGAAGTGGCGGGGTGATCGGGCGGTTTTGGGTGGCGGGGCTGGCTGGCGCACTATGCGCCGCGCCGGCCCTCGCCGCCCCCGACACCGCGCAGGACATTCGCCAGTGGCATGCGCAGCAGCAGCGCGTGCTGACGCTGGCGAACCGCATTCTGGTGGCCAATGCCGTCACCTGCAAGGATGTGCGGCCCGACTATGGCTATCTGCCGGCCAATATGAGCCCTGCCGCGCCCGCGCCCCTGCGCGCCGTCTGGCAGGAGGCGCTGGGGCTGGACGAGCGGCCGATGGCGATCATCGTGCTCAAGGATGGTCCTGCGGACAAGGCGGGCTTGCGTCAGGGCGACCATATCATGGCCGTAGCCGGTACGGCTTGGGGATCAGACAAGGAGCGGCGTCAGGCTTTCGACACGGCCATGTCTACCGCGCTGCCCTCCGGCACGCTCGACCTCGACATCGAGCATGGCGGGCAAACCCGTGCAATCACCCTCTCCGGCCGCCCCGCCTGCAAGGTGGATGTGGTGGTGGTCCGCCGTGCTTCGGCCAATGCCAGCACTTTTGGCAACCGTGTCGAGGTGGATGGCGGGTTGGAGCGCCTGTTGGCCGACGATGATGAACTGGCTTTTGTGCTGGGCCACGAAATCGCCCATGCGGTGCTCGAGCATTCCGGACCGGGCAAGGAGGCGGACACGCGCAACCATGATCGCCGCGCCGTGATCGAGCGCGAGGCCGATGTGCTGGGTGTCCGGCTGATGACCCGCGCGGGATTTGATCCGGCGGCGGCGGCACGCGCCAATCCCAAGCTGGCCCATGCCAATCGCGGCCCGATCTCGCGCCTGCTCGATCTCCACGGTGCCTATATGGCCACCAACGAGCGCACCGCCTTTCTGGCCAGCGAAGGCGCCAAGGCCAAGGCGGAAATCACGCCGCGCTGATGGCGCTGCCCCCTATTTCACGCCGGCAAAGCGGGCGAAATAGCTGTCCTTGTGCCACTCGGGCCGCGCCGGTTCCTCGGCCACCTGCCGCAACAGAGCCGCCACATAGGATGAAAAGCGCCCGATCTCGGCAGGCATGATCGGCTGGGTCGGCTCGTCCACGGGCGAGTGGTAGACATTGGCGCGCCACGCCTTTTCGGTGGCCTCCTCGGGAGTACCGCGTTCAAAGCCGAATTTCATAAACACCGAGGGGATCCCCGCCTTCACGAAATTATACTGGTCCGACCGGATGAACACATTGCGGTCGGGCAGCGGGTCGGGCACCAGCGGCAGGCCGAATTTGGCCGAAACCTTGGCCGCCGTGGCGCCCAGCGTGCTTTCCTCATAGCCGATGGGGGTGATGGTCTTGAGCGGGAAGATCGGCAGCGGCATGTCGAAATTGATGTCGGCCACGATGCTGGCAGGCGGCACGGTGGGATGGGCCACGAAATAGCCCGCACCCAGCAGGCCCGCTTCCTCTGCCGTCGGGATCAGGAACAGGATCGAGCGGCGCGGGCGCTGTTTGGCGCGGGCCATATCCTTGGCAATTTCCAGCAGACTCGAAACCCCGATCGCATTGTCGAGTGCGCCATTATAGATCGCGTCGCCCTTCACCGGCTCACCAATCCCTAGCCCATCGAGATGGGCGGAGAGCACGACATGTTCCTTGGCCAGCTTCGCATCGCGGCCGGGCAGAATGGCCACCAGATTAGCGCTCGAGACCGGCTTTTGCTCCACCACCACCTTGGCCGACAGCTTCTGCGCCAGTTCGAAATGCGGTAGCGGCTTGAACGCATCGGCCAGCGCCGCCAGTTCGGCATAGGTGTGGCCCGATCCGGCAAACAGAGTCTCGCTGGCATCGGGGCTGATGCTGGCGGCGAAGAACTTCGCCTTCACATCGCGCGCGCCGCTGTCCAGCGGCATCAGCGCCGAACGCGCCGACAGGCCGATCTGGCGCGCCCACGGAATCTCGATCTGCTTGGCGGTGGTGAGCGTAATCATGCCCAGCGCGCCCTTTTCCGCCAGCAGGCGGATGCGTTCGGATCGGGCATTGGCCTTGCGCGCGCCGGATACCTCGGTCGGTCCGCCCGCGATCACCACCACCAGCTTACCGCGTACATCCAGCCCCGCGAAATCATCCTGCGGCAGGCCGGTCAACGGCAGGCCATAGCCCGCGAAAACCAGCGGCGCATGGTCCAGAGCCTCGGGGAAAGCATGGCGCCCACCGATGGTGGCCTGTTCGGGCACCTTGAGCGCGATGCTGCCCTGCGGGCCATCAAGGCTGATCGCGCTCTGCGCCGCGATCACCTTTTGCGAGAGAAAGTCGATATTCTGGTAGTAGCCCTTGGTGCCCGCGGGCTTCAGGCCAATGGCTTTCAACCGCGCCGCGACCACCGCCGCCGCCCGATCATAGCCAGCGCTGCCCGCGCCGCGCCCTTCATACTTGTCGCTGGCGATTTCCTGCACGAAGGACCAGATCCGCGCGCCCTTGGCGCCATCGTCGGAAGCAGCCATGACCGGTGCCGAAGCACCCGCCAGAACCAGAGCCAAACAGGTTAAACCGCTGCGTCGCATCATCGCCTCCCCGAAATCAGGCGGAGAGCATACGCCAAGCGGAAAGCGGAACAAGGGGTTGGGTTTGCGTCATTCTACGCAAAGAGCCAGCACCAAAAATTTTGCCGCCCGACCGCGGGGATAAATCCGCAATCGGGCGACACGCAGCCCCAACGATTGCCCCCGACGGGGCTGCGCAATGCTTCAGGCGTGCGCCGCATCCGCCGCGACCACGGCGGCGATGGCGGCGGGTGTGTTGGGATCGTCGATCGTTGCCGGCACGGTCCACTCATCGCCGTTGCAGATCTTGCGCAGCAGGTTGCGCAAGATCTTGCCCGAACGCGTCTTGGGCAGGCCCGCCACGATATGCGCGGTCTTGAGTGCAGCCACCGCACCCAGTTCGGCACGCACCGCGGCAATCGCCCGCTTGGTGAGCGTGGCGTCGCCGTCAAAGCCCGCGCGCGGCACGATGAAGGCCACAGGATTCATGCCCTTGATGGCGTCGTCCGCACCGATCACCGCGCATTCGGCCACGCCTTCGGTCGCCGCCACGATCTGCTCCATCTGGCCGGTGGACAGGCGATGGCCCGCGACATTGATGATGTCATCGGTGCGGCCCATGATGTGGACGAAGCCATCAGCGTCGATATAGCCCGCATCGCCCGTCTCGTAATAACCGGGGAAAGCGGCGAAATTCTTGTCCCAGCCCGCCTTGTTGTTCCACAAGGTGCGGAAAGCGCCCGGCGGCAGCGGAGCCTTGACCGCCACAAAGCCGGACTGCTCGGGCCCCACAGGCTTGCCATCGTCGCCAAGGATCTCGAACGCATAGCCCGGCACGGGGAAGCCCGCACTGCCCGCCTTGCGCCGCGTATCGCCCAGCGCAAAGCAGGTAGCCACACCGGGCCAGCCCAGTTCGGTCTGCCACCAGTGGTCGATCACGGGCAGACCGCTCTTCTCTTCCAGCCAGTGGATCGTGTCGGGATCGGCGCGTTCACCGGCGAGGAAAATCACGCCCAGATCGCGGGTGCCGATATCCTTGAGGAAGGTCGCGTCGGGATCTTCCTTGCGCACCGCGCGGATGGCGGTGGGCGCGGTGAAGAAGGCCTTGACACCATGCCGGTCGATGATGCGCCAGAAGGTGCCGGCGTCGGGCGTGCCGATCGGCTTGCCCTCGAACAGCACCGTGGTGGCGCCGACCAGCAGCGGGGCATAGGCGATATAGGAATGCCCCACGACCCAGCCCACATCGGACGCGGCCCAGAACACATCGCCCGCGCCGATGCCATAGATATTGGCCATCGACCATGTCAGCGCGACGGCATGGCCACCATTCTCGCGCACCACGCCCTTGGGGGTGCCGGTGGTGCCCGAGGTGTAGAGAATATAGAGCGGATCTTCCGAGGCCATCACGGCGGCTTCAGGCACCGGATCACCGGCCACCTCGGCCAGCAGCGCGGTCCAGTCGAGATCACGCGGCGCCTGAAGCTCGGCCACGGCCTGCTCGCGCTGGAACATCACGACATGCTCGGGCTGATGCTCGGCCAGCTTGAGTGCCTCGTCCACCATCGGCTTGTAGGCGATAACACGGCTGCCCTCGATCCCCGCGCTGGCGGAGAGCACGAGGCGCGGCTTGGCGTCATCGATGCGCTTGGCCAGTTCGAGCGGGGCAAAACCGCCGAACACCACGGAATGGATCGCTCCCAGCCGCGCGCAAGCCAGCATGGCAAACAGCGTGGGCGGGATCATCGGCATGTAAATGATCACGCGGTCGCCCTTCTGCACGCCAAGGCGCACCAGAGCGGCAGCAAGGCGGCCAACCTCGTTCTGCAGGTCGGCATAGCTATAGGTGGTGACCGTTCCCGTGACCGGGCTATCATAAATCACCGCCGCCGCGTCGCCGCGCCCCGCCTCAACATGGCGGTCGATAGCGTTATAGGCGGTGTTGAGGCTCGCGCCGGGGAACCAGCCCTGGGCATCGTCCCAGGCGCGCGCCGGTGGCGACGCCCATGCCACCGCCTTGCTTGCTTCCATCCAGAACCCTTCCGGATCGCTGATGCTGGCTTGCCAGGCTTGGGTATAGGCGTCGCTCATAATTCCCTCTCACCAAGTTTTCCGCAATAATCTTGCTCGTTCGAGCCTTAAACCTTAGCGGAAGGTTTTGGACAGCACGACCAAGGTCGGATCACCGTCGAACGGTTCGGGCACATAGCCGCGCTCGCGCTCCAGCTCGATGGCGGCATGGTTGTCGCGGCTCTCGATCGAGATCACACGGCGCAAGCCGCGCGCGCGCGCCTCGATGCCCAGCGCGTCGAGCATGGTCCAGGCCACGCCCTTGCCGCGATAGTTCTGGCACACTGACACGGCCACTTCGGCGGTGTCGAGCTGGTTGTCGCAGGCCAACAGGCCCGAGCACACCAGTTCGTTGGTCGCCTTGTCGAAAGCGATGAAGCTTTCCGAGCGGAAATGGTCGGCGTGAATCAGCGGCTCGAGCTGGTCATGGCTGACATGCTCACCCGCCGCGAAGAAACGGAAACGGCGATCCTCGTCGCTCACGCGGTCGAAAAAGGCCGAAAGTGCGGATTCGTCGGCCTCGGTGGCCTGACGGATCAGCAGGTTGATGCCACTGCGCGTGGTCATCTCGTAGGTGTGGTCTGCGGGGTTATTGGCGGTGGTCATCGGGAAAACACTCCGTTGGGGGATTGACCGTTGAAGTAGGGTGGCCGCCGCATGGGACCAAAAAAAACGCCGCGCCTTGATGTAAGCCAAGACGCGGCGTGTTTTTTATCAATCGTCGATGGTGCGACGGAAGGTTTCAGGCAGGAAGAACAGCCCGATTACCACCGTGGCGGCAGCCACCGCGACGGGATAGACGAAGCCCGAGTAGATGTCGCCCTTGGCGGCCACGATGGCGAAGCCGATGGCGGGCAGCAGCCCCCCCAGCCAGCCGTTGCCGATGTGATAGGGCAGCGACATGGACGAGTAGCGGATGCGGCTGGGGAAGAGTTCGACCAGCATGGCGGCAATCGGACCATAGACCATGGTGACGAGCAGCACGAGGTAGAACAGGATACCCACAACCTTGGGCTTGTTGATCTGCGCCGGATCGGCCTTCAGCGGATAGCCGACCTTCGAGAGTTCACCCGGGACAGCTTCCTTGGCTTCAACGGCAGGCTTGTCACCCTTGGCAGGCTCGGCCTTCACGGCAGGCTTGCCCAGAACGGCACCGGAGAAAGCGGCAATCGCCTTCTTCTTGTCGTCGCCGGTCACAACCTTCGGATCGGGCGCGGTGATGGTGGTCGCGCCGATGGTGATGGTGGCAACAGTGCCCTGCGGGGCTTCGACGTTGGTGTAGTTGATGCCGGCCTTGGCCATCACGTTCTTCACGATATCGCACGAGGTCGTGTCGAACTTGTTGGCGCCCACGGGGTCGAACTGCGATGAGCATTCACCCGGATAGGCGGTCACGGTGATCGGGGCCGAAGCCTGCGCCTGAGCCAGCGCGGGGTTGGCGGCTTCCGACAGGGCGTGGAAGGCGGGGAACATGGTCAGCGCGCCCAGAGCGCAACCGGCCAGAATGATGGGCTTGCGGCCGACCTTGTCCGACAGCGCGCCGAAGAACAGGAAGAACGGCGTACCCAGCAGCAGCGCGATGATGGTCAGCGTGTTGGCGGTCAGACCGTCAACCTTGAGCATCTTTTCGAGGAAGAACATGGCGTAGAGCTGGCCGGTGTACCAGATCACGGCCTGGCCCATGATGGCGCCGAAGAAAGCGACAAACACGATCTTGAGGTTCTTCCACTCGCCGAAAGCTTCGGTCAGCGGAGCCTTGGAGTTGGTGCCTTCAGCCTTCATCTTCTGGAACACGGGCGATTCATGCAGCTTCAGACGCAGCCACAGACCAAACGCCAGGAACGGACCCGACAGCAGGTAGGGAATACGCCAGCCCCATTCCTTGAACGCATCCTCGCCCAGCGACGAGCGGGTAGCGATCACGATCAGCAGCGCCATCGCCAGACCGGCGGTTGCGGTGATCTGGATCCAGGCGGTGTAGAAACCGCGCTTGTTGTTGGGAGCGTGCTCGGCAACATAGGTGGCCGCGCCACCATATTCACCGCCCAGCGCGAGGCCCTGGAACATGCGCAGCACCACCAGCATGATCGGGGCGGCAACGCCCGCGGTCTTGTAGGTGGGCAGACAGCCGACGAGGAAGGTCGACAGGCCCATCACGACCAGCGTGATGATGAAGGTATAACGACGTCCGAAGGTGTCGCCAATCTTGCCGAACACCAGCGCGCCGAACGGACGCACGATGAAGCCGGCGGCAAACACCAGCAGCGCCATGATGAACGAGGTGGTGGGGTTCAGACCGGTCAGGAAGTTGGCAGCAATGATCGCGGCCACCAGACCGTAAAGATAGAAGTCATACCACTCGAACACGGTGCCGAGCGACGAGGCAGCGATAATCAGCTTCTCGTCATGGGTTGGTACGTGGTGTTTGGGAAGAGCGGCAAACTCTTCTCCTGACTCATGCAATAAGGACATGACAGCCTCTCCCGTTTTCGTTGGATGGAGCGCCTTGCGGGGTCGGGATCCGCAAGGCGCCGTATATCAGGGGTTAGAAAGAATATTTCGCGGCAAATTCGAAGCGATCAATCGCACCCTTGCCGCCATTGACCAGCTCGCGCTCGCCGTGGCGGTATTCGACGCCCAGATCCACCGCCTTGACCGGCGAGTAGAACAGGTTGACCGCGCCCGACCAAGCCTTCTTGTTGTAGGCCGCGATGCTGGCCAGCGCGAGGCTCTTGTCGTAATCGACCGACTGGATCGAGCCCATCACGTTCATGCGCACGGTCGGGCTGAGCGCGACGCGGGCGGCGGCCAGAGCGGCGAAGACCTTCACGTCGGCCAGACTGTTGGTGGTGGGCACATAAACCGCATCAGGCGCGAAGTTCACGCCGAGATAACGGCCGATATTCTGGCCATAGGTGGCCAGGAAACGCAGGTCGCTGGTCTTCTTCTCGTTGAGGAACAGCTTGCCACCCAGGCTGGCGCCAAAGCCGCTGGCCGTGGCGGCGGCGCCCGTGGCAGCCACTTCGGTGCGGATCTGACGGCCGAGAAGCGCCAGCGAAACCTCGCCCTTGGGGCCGGTGTGGGCCAGACGCGCGGTGAGATCGGGCAGACGGTCGGTGCCGTTTTCGACCAGAGCGGCGGCACCCAGCGTCGAGGTCGCGCTTTCGGGGTTCTCCACGGCGACATGCAGCGTGGTGCTCTTGCCCAGCGGGGTCGAGTAACGCACCAGCGGCTGGCGCACGAAGACCACGCCTTCGGACGTGCCGAGGAAGTCCGTGGTTTCCGGCAGCGCGCCGGTATACATGAAGGTCGACCAGTCCTGACCGAAGGTAAACTTGTCCACCTGCAGATAGGCGCGACGCAGCGCCAGCGTATAGCCGTTGGTCACGCGCTGGCTGCCACCGCCGCTCACGCTCTGCGCCGCGCTCTGCGTGGTCTGGAAGTCGGTTTCGAGGTAACCCTTGACCGAGTGGCCGGCCACAGCCGTATCGAGGTTCAGCCACAGACGGGTCTGCTTGGCCGAGAAATCGGTGGCGGTCTGGTTGCGGGTGCCGCCCACCGGGATCTGCTGGGGCAGATAGAAGTCGCGGCCCAGCGCGTTGGTGGCAACGGTGCCCTGATCAAAATGGCTGACCGAGGCGTTGAGCTTGAGGAAGCCACCGAGCTTGATCGTGCTGCTGCCCGAACGCATCCCTTCGGGGGCGGGCTTCTTCTCGGCGGCGGCCAGCTTCACGCCGGCATCCTTGGCAGCGACCGAAGCCGACTGGGCAACCTGCGTGGCGGCGGTCGCGCGCTGTTCGGCGACCTGCGCGGTGCGCACGCCCTCG
>DDES01000063.1 GCA_002336765.1 Novosphingobium sp. UBA1948
AGATCACCGGCGTGATCCAGAAGCAGCTCTTCACCGAGGGCGCGCTGGTGCACAAGGGGCAGCCGCTCTACCAGATTGACGCCAGCCTCTATCGCGCCGCCGCCGCGCAGGCCGCCGCCAACCTGGCCGCCGCGCAGGCCACGGCAGAAGGCGCCAAGGCCAAGGCCGACCGCTACAAGCCGCTGGCCGCCGATCAGGCCGTGTCGCAACAGGATTACACCGACGCCACCGCGCTGGCCCGCCAGACCGCCGCCGCCGCGGCCCAGCAACGTGCCGCACTGGAAACCGCGCGGGTCAACCTGCGCTTCACCACGGTCCCCTCGCCGATCACGGGGCGCATCGGGCGCTCGATCTATCCCACCGGCGCGCTGGTGACCACCAACCAGACAGACCCGCTCACGGTCGTCTCGGCGATCGATCCGGTCTATGTCGATATCCAGCAGAGCGGCGCCGATCTGATCGAATTGCGCCGTAAACTTGCCTCGGGCGGGGCGGAAGCCAGCGAGCCCAAGGTGATGCTGGAAATGGCCGATGGCTCGATCTATCCGCTGCCCGGCACGCTGCAGGTGTCGGAGCCTACCGTGGATACCGCCACCGGCACGGTCGCTATCCGCGCCAAATTCGCCAATCCGCAAGGCCTGCTGATGCCGGGCCTGTTCGTGCGCGCCAAACTGTCGCAGGCCTCGCAGGCCAAGGTGGTGCTGGTGCCACAGGTGGCGCTGAGCCGCGATCCGCGCGGCAATGCCACTGTCTTCGTGGTGGGCAAGGGCAACAAGGCAGAGCTGCGCAAGGTGGTGGCCGATCGCACGACGGGCGACCAGTGGGTTGTCTCGCAAGGACTCAAGGCAGGCGAGAAGGTCATCACGCAGGGCCTCGGCAAGCTGAAGCCCAATGCCCCCGTCATCCCTGTGCCCGACACCACGCCGGAGGGTATGAAAAAGCCCAAGAAGCCGGCTGGCCAGTAACAACGGGGGCCTGAGCCATGTCGCGCATCTTTATCGACCGCCCCATTTTCGCATGGGTTCTGGCCATCATCACCATGCTGGCCGGCGTGGCGGGGCTGTTGTCGCTGCCGGTCCAGCAATTCCCCGATATTGCCCCGCCGCAGGTCAACATCAACGCCTCCTATCCCGGCGCCTCGGCCCAGACACTGGCCAGCAGCGTGACGCAGGTGCTCGAGCAGCAACTGACGGGGCTCGACGGGATGCTCTATTTCTCGTCGTCGTCATCCTCGTCGGGGCAGGTGTCGATCTCGGCCACCTTTGAAAAGGGCACCAACCCCGACATCGCGCAGGTGCAGGTGCAGAACAAGGTGCAGCAGGCCATCAGCCGCCTGCCCGCCATCGTACAGCAGCAGGGTGTGCGCGTCACCAAGTCGAACCCCGACTTCCTGATGGTGCTGGCCATTGCCGACACCTATGACCGCACCACCAATATCGACATTTCCGACTTTATGGCGAGCCGGTTGCAGGAGCCGATCGGCCGCATTGAAGGCGTGGGCCAGACCAACCTGTTCGGCGCGCAATATGCGATGCGCGTATGGCTTGATCCGATCAAACTGGCCGCGTTCCAGTTGATGCCGAGCGACGTAAACAACGCCATCACCGCCCAGAACGTGGAAGTGGCAGCCGGCGAGATCGGCGCGACACCCTCGCTGCCCGGCCAGATGCTGGATGCCACGGTGACAGCGCAGGCCCGCCTTTCTACGCCCGAGGAATTTGCCAATATCGTCGTCAAGACCACCGCCAGCGGCGCGACGGTGCGGCTGCGCGATGTGGCAAGGGTGGAACTGGGCGCGGAAAATTATGGCGTGTTCAGCCGTCTGAACGGCCATCCCGGCGCGGCATTGTCGATCTCGCTGGCGCCCGGCGCCGACGCACTCAAAACCGCTGAACTGGTCAAGGCCGAGGTGGAGCACCAGTCGAAGAGCTTTCCACAGGGCTATACCTACAAATTCGCCAATGACTCGACCACCTTCATCACCAAATCGGTGGCCGACGTGGTCGAAACGCTGATCGAGGCGATCCTGCTCGTCGTTATCGTGATGTTCGTCTTCCTGCAAAGCTGGCGCGCCACGCTGGTGCCCGCGATTGCGGTGCCGGTGGTAATACTGGGCACTTTCGGCATTTTCGCGGTCACCGGCTACACGATCAACACGCTGACCCTGTTCGGCCTTGTGCTGGCCATCGGCCTTCTGGTCGATGACGCCATCGTCGTGGTCGAAAACGTCGAGCGCGTCATGCATGAAGAGGGCTTGGGCCCGCTCGAAGCCACGCAGAAATCGATGGATGAGATCACCGGCGCCCTCGTCGGCGTGGCCTCGGTTCTGGCCGCGATGTTCGTGCCCATGGCCTTCTTTGGCGGCACGCAGGGTATCATCTACCGCCAGTTCTCGGNNCGGCGGTGTTCCTGCCCATGGCCTTCTTCGGCGGCTCGACAGGCGTCATCTATCGCCAGTTCTCGATGACCATCGTGTCGGCCATGGCGCTGTCTGTGGCGGTGGCGCTGATCCTCTCGCCCGCGCTCACCGCCACGGTGTTGAAGCGCCCCGAGGAGGAGGACCACACCACGCTGGTCGGCCGCGCCAGCATGGCCATGCGCGTGTGGTTCGAGCGCAATTTCGGGCGCCTGCTCGATTGGTATCACCCAAAGGCCGCCTATGCCGCGCAACACCGCAAGAAACCGCTGATCGCCTATGCCGTGATCGTGGCCGCGCTGGTCGTGCTGTTCCTGCGCCTGCCTACCGGCTTCATCCCCTCGGAAGATCAGGGCATGGCCTCGCTGAGCTTCCAGCTTCCCGCCGGCGCCACCGTGGAACGCACGCAGAAGATGCAATTGGCGGTGGAACGCTATTTCCTGAAGCGCGAGAAAGCCAATGTCGACGCCGTGCTGACCGTGGCGGGTGGCGCGCAGGGCGGTGGCAATGCGCAGAACGCGGGCCGTGGTTTCGTGAACTTCGTGCCGTGGGATGATCGCACCGGCAAGGATAACACCGCCGAAGCCATCACCAAGCGGGCCACGATGGCGCTGTCGGGCGCGTTCCGCGATCTGGAATTCTATGCGTTGCAGCCGCCGGTGGTGCGCGGTCTGGGGCAGGCTGCTGGCTTTTCGGGGCAGTTGCTAAATCCCAACGGCCTGTCGAACGAACAGTTCGATAAGGTGCGCGACGAGGTGCTGGCCGAAATCCGCGCCATGCCGCAGGTTACCAACGCGCGCCTCACCGCCCTGCCCGATCAGCCCACGCTCAAGGTTTCGACCGACACACAAGCGCTGGCCGCGCTGGGGGTCAACCCTGCCGATGTGAACGCCACGCTGACGGCGGCGTGGGGTGGGCGTTATATCAACGACTTCGTCGACCGTGGTCGCGTCAAGCGCGTCTATGTGATGGGCGATGCGCCCTATCGCTCGCGGCCCGAAGATCTCTACCAGTGGCAGGTGCGCAATGCCGCGGGCAAGATGGTGCCTTTCTCGGCCTTCGCCAGTTTCAGCTGGACCAAGGCGCCAACGGCCACCTTCCGCTTCTCGGGCGTGCAGAGCTACGAATTCTCAGGGCAGGCCGCTACCGGCTATTCCTCGGGCGATGCCATGAAAGCGTTTGAAACGGTGGTGGCCAACCATCCCGAGGTGACGCTTGCGTGGTCCGGCTCCTCCTATCAGGAACGACTCTCCTCGGGTCAGGCGCCGCTGCTCTATACGGTGTCGCTGGTCGTGATCTTCCTGTGCCTTGCCGCGCTGTATGAAAGCTGGACCATCCCGCTGGCCGTGCTGCTGGTGGTGCCGCTGGGGCTGGTGGGTTCGGTCTTGCTGGTGTCGCTGCGTGGATTGCAAAACGACGTTTACCTGCAGATCGGGCTCACCACCACGATGGGCCTGGCGGCGAAAAACGCCATCCTGATGATCGAGTTTGCCGAGCAGGGCGAGAAACAGGGCAAGCCGCCAATGCAGGCGGTGCTGGATGCGGCCAGAATGCGTTTGCGACCGATCCTGATGACCTCCTGCGCCTTCATCTTCGGCGTGATGCCACTGGCGCTGGCCAGTGGGGGCGGTGCCAACGCGCGCATCGCCATCGGCACGGCGGTGATCGGCGGCATGCTCTCGGCCACGGCGCTGGCGCTGTTCTTCGTGCCGCTGTTCTTTGTAACAGTGCGCGGGCGCAAAAAGCCGCCTCATGCCGAGATGACCGAAGCGGAGTTGCAGGCATGAAGCGCGCGCTGATCCTGTCCGCCCTCGTGCTGGCACAACCTGCCCTTGCCCGCCCCAAGGCGAGCGAGCCCGTCGATCCCGCCGGCCTGCCTGTGCCGGCCACATGGCCCAAGGGCGAGGCCTATGCGCTGGCCAGCGATGCGGCGCTGCCCGCCTATGCCTATCAGGATGTGCTGGGCGATCCGCGGCTGGTGCGACTGATCGATCTGGCGCTGGCCAGCAATCAGGATCTGGCGCTGGCGCTGGCCAATATCGAGGTGGCACAAAACCAGTATCGCGTGCAGCGCGGCGCGCTATTCCCCGAGATCGACCTCAACGGCGGTTTCACCCATGCGGGCGGTGATGGCACGCGCGTGGCGGGCGCCACCACCAAGGGCGATTCGGCCAGCGTCACTGGCACGCTGGCGGCCTATGAGCTTGATCTGTGGGGCCGTGTGCGCGGCCTGACGGCAGCGGCGCGCGCCAACTATCTGGCCAGCGAGGCCGGATCGCGCGCTACGCGGCTGACGCTGATCGCCAATGTCGCCAATGGCTGGCTGACGCTGGCGGCGGATCGTAGCCTGCTGAAACTGGCACAGGACACCGCCACCAGCGCGCGGCAAAGCGTGACGCTCACCAAAAAGCGCGTCGATGGCGGGATCGGCCTGCTGGCCGACCAGCGCAAGGCCGAACTGACGCTCAGGACCGCCGAGGCCGATGTGGCGGCGCAGACCAATGCCGTGGCGCAGGATATGAACGCGCTGCGCCTGCTGGTGGGGGCCGATATCCCCNNCCCCGCCGATAGCTTGCCTGCCGGAATTGACGATGCCTCGGCCAAGCTGGCGCCGGTTGCGGCAGGGCTGGATTCCACAATCCTGCTGCGCCGCCCCGATGTGGCGCAGGCCGAGTTTGCCCTGCGCGCGACCTATGCCAATGTCGATGCGGCGCGCGCGGCGCTCTATCCCAAGATCACGCTGACGGCGGTGGCGGGCGTGGCCACCGCCGCGCTGGGCAGCCTGTTTACCGGCCCCAATTTCGCATGGGGCGGCACGGCAGGCGCGATCTGGCCGATCTTCAAGGGCGGCGCGGCCAAGGCCGCCTATCGCGTCAGCCAGGCGCAGCGCGATGCCTCGCTGGCGGCCTACCGCAAAGCGATCCAGAGCGCCTTTGCCGATGTGTCCAACGTACTGGCACGGCGCGGCACGATCGAGGACCAGTTGGCGGCGGTGCAGGGCGCGCGCGATGCGGCGGCCGACAATTACCGCCTCGTCAACCGCCGCTATGAAGGCGGGATCGGCACATGGCTCGACGCTCTCACCGCGCAACAGGCGCTTTACACCAGCGAAAAGACGCTGGTGGCGGCGCGTCTGACGCGGGCGGGCAATCTGGTCGCCCTCTATCGCGCCTTGGGTGGCGACAGGGCCGTGGTGGTGCCACCGGTCGGGCAATCGGGGCGCAAGGGCGGTTAGGGGCGGTTAAATCCGCCCTGCCCCCTTGGCTTTTCGCGCCACAGACGCCATAGCGCCATTCGATTCCTCCTGTTTCCAGCCGAAAGGTTCCGAGCGATGAAAGTGCGCGTCTATGTCAGCCTCAAGAACGGGGTGCTCGATCCGCAGGGCCGCGCGATCCACCATGCCATCGAAGGTCTGGGCTTTTCGGGCGTGTCGGATGTGCGCGCCGGTCGCCTGATCGAGCTGGAAGTGGACGAGACCGTCACCGATGCCGCGCTCGACGAGATGGCGCAAAAGCTGCTCGCCAATATGGTGATCGAAAACTACCGCATCGAAAGGGTGTAAGCGCCATGGTGTTCAAGAGCGCGGTCGTCACCTTCCCCGGCTCGAATTGCGACCGCGATATGGCGGTGGCGGTGGAGCAGGTCTGCGGCGGCGAGGTCCATCGCGTGTGGCACGGCGATGCCACCCTGCCCGAAGGTCTGGACTTTATTGCCCTGCCCGGCGGCTTTTCCTATGGCGACTATCTGCGCAGCGGAGCGATGGCGGCACGTTCGCCGGTGATGCGCGCGGTGATCGAGGCAGCCAATCGCGGTGTGAAAGTGCTGGGCGTGTGCAACGGCTTTCAGGTGTTGACCGAAAGCGGCCTGCTGCCCGGCGCGCTGATGCGCAACGCGGGCATCCGCTTTGTGTGCCGCGAGGTGAAGCTGACCGTAGCCAACAATACTTCGGTCTTCACACAGCGCTATTTCAAGGACCAGACCATCACCATTCCGGTCGCCCACCACGACGGCAACTACTTTGCCGACGATGCGACGCTCGACCGGCTGGAAGGCGAAGGCCGCGTGGCTTTCCGCTATGCCGAGGAGGTCAACGGTTCGGCGCGGCAGATCGCCGGTGTGTTGAACGAGGCGGGCAATGTGCTGGGCATGATGCCGCATCC
>DDES01000101.1 GCA_002336765.1 Novosphingobium sp. UBA1948
CGCTGGAGCGCGAGCGCAACCTTGCCGCCGCGCGCGGCGATGCCGGCGCCTTGAACGCGGCGGTGGCCGCGGCGGAGCGCGATCTTGAGGTGGCAGTGGCGGATCTGCGCGCTGCCAATCCGCGCTATTTCGAACTGGCCATGCCGCAGCCGGTCGGGCTGGCCAAAGCACGGGCGGGTCTGGCCAGCGGACAGGCGCTGGTGATGCCGGTTGCCGCGAATGACCGCATGACGGTGCTGGTGTTGACCGCCAAGGGCCTGCGCGTGACGCAGGCGCCGCTGCCCTATGCGCCGATGATTGTCGCCTTGCGCAGCCTGCGCGGGGCGGTGGAGGAAGGGCGCCAGCCCGATGGGCAGGCGGCATGGTTGCTGGGCGGGGCCATGTTCAACCGCGATACGTTGGCGGCGCTGCGCGGTGTGCGCGAGGTGAGCCTGCTGGGGTCGGGCATAATCTCGACGGTGCCTGCCGCCATGCTGCTGACCGCGCCGCCGCGTGGCAGCGATCCGCGCCAGCAGCCCTATGCGCTGCGCCGCTTTGCCTTTGCCACGCGCCCCGGCCTGATCGGCGGGGTGGAGGCGATGGGGCCGGTGCGGACGGGCTTTCTGGGCGTCGGCGCGCCAATACTGGGGGAGCAGGTGTTGGGGGCGCAGGCGCCTGCCCTGCGCGGGGCAAAGGTGGTGATGCGCGGCGGCATGGCGGATGCGGCATCCTTGCGCGATCTGCCCAGCCTGCCGCGCGCTGCCGAGGAACTGGCCGATCTGGCCCGCGCATGGCCGACGCAGGCCCGCCTGCTGACCGGCGCCAAGGCCACCGAACAGGCTCTGCGCGCCGAAGATCTCGAACGCTATGGCGTGATGGCCTTTGCCACGCACGGGCTGACCGGCGGGGAACTGGGCAGTCTCAACGAACCGGCGCTGGTGCTGACCCCGCCCGCCACCACGCTGGCCAGCGAGAATGACGGCTTGCTCACCGCTTCGGAAGTGGCGGGGCTGCGGCTGGATGCCGATTGGGTGATCCTTTCGGCCTGCAATTCGGGTGGCGCGGAACAGGCGGGCGCGGGCGGCTTTTCGGGGTTGGCGCGCGGTTTCATACAGGCGGGTGCGCGCAATCTGCTGGTCTCGCTCTGGCCGCTGCGCGATGATGCGGCGGCGCGGATTTCGGTGGGCACGGTGCGCGGCGTTGCCTCGGGCCTGTCGCGGGCCGAGGCCTTGCGGCGGGCGATGCTGGCGATGATCGCCGACCGGTCGGTGCCCGATGGCGGCAATCCTGCGATCTGGGCTCCCTTTACACTGGTGTCGCAACGATGAGCGCGCCCACTATCCTGCCGCCCCGCATTCTTCTGGTGGAGGACGAGGCCGATAGCGCCGCGCTGGTGATGGAAACACTGGCGGGCGAGGGTTGGACGGCGGATTGGTGCGACAATGGCGAGGCTGGGCTGCGCGCGGCGGCGGTCCAGCCCTATGATGTTATCATTCTTGACCGCATGCTGCCCCAGATCGAAGGCCTGTCCATCGTGCGGCGGTTGCGGGCGGCGGGGATTTCGGTGCCGGTGCTGATGCTCTCGGCGCTGGCGCGGGGGGAAAACCGCGCCGAGGGGCTGGATGCGGGGGCCGATGACTATCTGGCCAAGCCCTTCGAGTCGGTCGAGCTGATCGCCCGCCTGCGCGCGTTGATCCGCCGGGCGACCAATGCGACGCCGGGCGCGGTGATGATCTATGGCGATATCGAGCTGCATGTGAAAGCGCGCAACGCCCATCGGCAGGGCAAGCATGTCGCCCTGTCCCCGCGCGAGTTCGAGATCCTGAAATTCATGATGGATCACGCGGGCGATATCGTCACCCGCGAGATGCTGCTGCGCGAGGTATGGAACCTTGCCTTCGATCCGCAGACCAATGTGATCGATGTGTCGATGAGCCGCTTGCGCCAGCGGCTTGACGAGGGGTTTGATACGCCCGCCATCGAGACCGTGCGCGGAGCGGGCTACCGGCTGGTGGGCGGGCTTGTGCCATGACGGCAGCGTTGCGCCTGCGGTCCTCGCTGGTGGTGGCGGTGGCGGTGCGGGTCGCGCTGGCCACCGCGATCACCACGGCGCTGGTCTTTGCCGCGCTGTGGGTGGAAATGCGGCAGGCCTCGCGCGATCTGGTGCAAGGCGCGATCGACACCGATCTGGCGGGGCTGGTCGATGCCTATGGTTCGCACGGGCCGCAGGGCCTTGCCGACCGGATCGGGGAAAGGCTGGCCTTCAGCCCCGACCCTGCGCAGGGTAACGGGGGCGAGGTGCTGTTTTACCGGCTGGAGGATGCGGGCGGGCGGGTGCTGGCGGGCAATCTGGCCGCATGGCCACAGGCGCGCGCCGAAGTGTCCGAAGCGGGCGAGATGCGGATCGCGGGCGGGGTGCCGGTGCAATATCGCGTCACCCTGCTGCGCGGGCGGATGCGCTTGCTGGTGGGGCGTTCGGTGGCGGCGCGCGAGGCGATGCTGGGGCGCATGGCGGCGCTGTTCGGTGTGGCGCTGGTGGCGCTGGTGGCGCTGGCATGGGGCATCGGGCGGGTGGCGGCGCGCAGCCTCGGGCGGCGGATCGCGGCGATCAACGCGGTGTTCGGCAGCTTTGGCCGCGAGGGGGCCGGAGATCGCGCGCCGGTCTCGCATCGTGGCGACGAGATCGACGCGCTCTCGGGCCATCTCAACACGGTGCTGGACCGCATCGCGCTGTTGCTGGTGGCGCGCAAGGAATTGTCCGACGCCATCGCGCATGAGACGCGCTCGCCGCTGATGCATATTGGCGCGAGGATTGCCCGCGCCCGCGCCACCGGTCTGGAGGCGGGGGCCGACCAGCAACTCGATGCCGCTCAGGGCGATATCCGCAACCTGCAACGCATGCTCGACACGTTGCTCGACATTGCCTCGAGCGAGGCGCAGCGCGGCGAGATGAACAGCCTGCCCGAGATGGATCTGGCCGAGGTGGCGAGCCGTCTGGCCGAACTCTACGAGCCGACCGCCGAGGACATGGGGATCACCTTCATCGCCCGCATCGCCCCCCATGTGCCGATGCGCGGTGAACCGGTGCAAATGTCGAGCCTGATCGTCAACCTGCTCGACAATGCCTTCAAATATGGCGCCGATGGCAGGATCATCCGCCTGATCGTCGAACCCGGCCCGCGTCTGGTGGTGGAGGATGAGGGGACCGGCATTCCGCCCGAGCGGCGCGAGGCGATCTTCGAGCGTTTCACCCGCGCGCACCAGCGCGGCAAGGGGCATGGGCTGGGTCTGGCGCTGGTACGGGCGATTGCGGAACGCCACGGGCTTGCTATCAAGGTGGAATCAACGATTCCCGCCGGACCAGACGCCGGATCACAGGAAGACCATGAACAGGCAAAAGGTGCCCGCTTTGTTGTGGGCTAGCGGCATTCTGGCTTTGGCTCTTGGGCCTGCCCTGGCCACGCCTGCTGCGGCCGGTGTGGACGAGATCGCCGCCGCGCTGGCCGCGGGCGAAGCTGCCGTGGGGCGCCATGATGGTGACGCGTTGATGGCGGCGGCCGACGCGCTGGCCTTGACCCGCGCCAGACCGGTCGAGGGCGAGGCCGATCTGGTGCCTGCGTGGCGTGCGCTCGCCCTGCAATGGGGCGCCAAGCCCACGCAACCGGCGGTGTGGCGCGGGCGGGCGCTGGGCGCGGGCTATCGCACGATCACCTTGCCCGCGCATGGCACGTTCCACACGCGGCAGGTGTTTGTCGGCGGCAAGAAGGCGCGGGTGGAGATGGTGGCCACCGCCGCCAGCGCGCTCAGTCTGGTGGTGCAGGATGATACCAGCGCGCCGGTGTGCCAGCGCGAAGGTGTGGCGGCGCAATTTACCTGCGCGTGGGTGCCGGTCTTCTCGCTGGCGCATGACATCACCATCGCCAGCAAGGCGGCCACCCCCGCGCGGCTTTACCTCATCACCGATTGATCGCCCGCTATTCGGACCGCTAGTCCCCCTTGGCCAGCCCCATCGGCAGGCGCGGATCGATCACGCCTTGCAGCGTATAGCCCTTTTGCGGCGCGCCATCGATCACCGGTGTGCCCACCATGATCGCCGCGATATGGTTGACGGTGGGGCGCTCCACCATCCTGTGTCCGCGCGCGGCCAGCGCCGCCAGCGTGTCCGCGCTCATGCCCCAGCGCTCGTAATAGGTCTCGTCGGGCAACCATTGCTGGTGGAAGCGCGGGGCATGGACCGCCTCGGACAGGTCCATGCCGTAATCCACCACATTCATCACCACCTGCAACACGCCGGTCGGAATCTGGCTGCCGCCCGGGGTGCCAACCACCATCGCCAGCTTGCCATCCTTGGTCAGGATCGTGGGCGCCATCGACGAAAGCGGCCGCTTGCCCGCGCCGATCGCGTTGTTTGGCCCCTCGACAAGGCCATACATGTTCGGCTCGCCCGGCTTGGCGGAGAAATCGTCCATCTCGTCATTGAGCAGGATGCCCGTGCCCGGCACCGTCACCCGCGCGCCGAACCAGTCGTTGAGTGTGTAGGTGACCGAGACGGCGTTACCCTGTTTGTCGACGATGGAATAATGCGTGGTGTTCGCGCCTTCCTTGGCCGCGCCCACCCCGCCGAGGCTGAGCGAGGGTGTGGCCTTCTCGCCGATTCCCGCGCGCAGGGCGTCGGTATAGGCTGGCGCGGTGAAGCGCGCGGTGTCTACCTTCACGAAATCGGGATCGCCCAGATTGAGATTGCGGTCATGATAGGCGCGGCGCAGCGCCTCGATGGTGAGATGGGTGGCCGCCGCCGAGTGGAAGCCCAGCTTGGAGAGATCATAGCCCGACAGGATGCCCAGCGTCTCGCAGATGACGATGCCGCCCGAGCTGGGCGGGGGCGCGGAAATCACGTGATAGCCGCGATAGTCGCATTCGAGCGGCGCCATCCGGCGCACCTTGTAACCGGCGAAGTCGGCGGGCTGGAAAATGCCGCCATTCGCCTTGCTGGCGCCCACGAATTTGGCGGCGACAGCGCCCTTGTAGAAAGCGGCCTCGCCCCCCTTGGCCACGGCTTCGAGCGAGCGGGCGAGATCGGCCTGCACCAGACGTTCCCCTGCGCGGAAGGGGCGACCTTTGTTGAGGAAGATTGCGGCGCTGGGGGCGTCCTTGCGGAAATCCGCCTCCGCCTCGGCCAGCATCGCCGCATCGCCCAAATCGAGCACAAAGCCCGCGCGGGCCAGCTTGATCGCTGGCGCCAGCAGCGCGGCGCGGCCCTTGGCGCCCTTCATCCGCCCCCATTGCTCGCGCGCCAGTTCCAGCCCCGCCACGGTGCCCGGAATGCCCGCCGCCAGATAGCCGCGTGTGGAGAGTCCGGGGATCACCTTGCCCGCCTTGTCGAGATACATGGTGGGCGTGGCGCGGGCGGGCGCCGTTTCGCGGAAATCGAGAAAGCGCGTGGTGCCATCGGCCAGACGCAGCGTCATAAAGCCGCCACCGCCGATATTGCCTGCCTCGGGAAAGGTGACGGCCAGCGCATAGCCCACCGCCACGGCCGCATCCACCGCATTGCCGCCCTTGCGCAGCACGTCCAGCCCCGCCTCGGTGGCAAGGCGATGCGCGGAAACCGCCATCGCCTGCCGGCCTGCGGCGGGGGCCGGCGCGGCGGCGTGAAGCGGGGCGGACAGCATCAGCGCCAGCGTGATCGGGGTGGCCAAGGCGCGGGCAAGATTGCGGGTGGTGCAGACAGGCATGGGATCCTCTTGCGTGTTCTGGGACGATGGGCTGGGCGGATAGGTTGGCGCGATTCTATGCGCCCTGTGGCCGGTTTGCACCAGCCGCTTGCTCACAATCGCGTAAATTCGGCGGGTCTGCCTTTGTGCGCGGCGCAAGACTATATGGCGGAAGCGGCTGAAATCGGGCCAATTTCACCATTGGTCGCCCTGCCCGCTAGACATAAAAGCGACATAAAACACCCGCCAATACGCAAAAGTGAGCATGGCTTGCTGCGCCGCACCATCCCACACCAGCCTTCGGGATCGACCCTCGCAGGGGCGCACCCCCCGCAGGGTTTGACAACCATTCACACACAAGTGAGGGCATGGATGAAGCACTATCTTCTCGCAACCAGCGCATTGGTCATGGCGCTGCCTTCGGTGGCCTACGCCGCTGACCAAGAACCGAGCGGCGAAATTATCGTCACCGGCACCCGCCAGACCGGCATGAAGGCCGCAGACAGCGCTGCTCCGATCCAGTTGATCGGCGCGCAGGCGCTGCAAAGCGTGGGCCAGCAGGATCTGACCCAGGTGCTGGCGCAGAGCCTGCCCTCGCTCAACTTCCAGGGCTTCGGCGGCGACACCGCCAACCTCACCCTCTCGGCCGCGCTGCGCGGCATCAGCCCCAACGANNCTGGTGCTGATCAACGGCAAGCGCCGCCACACCACCGCCAACCTCGCCGTGCTGGGCGGCAGCCCCTATTCGGGCAGCGCCACCACCGATCTCTCCTTCATCCCCACCGGCGCGATCAGCCGCATCGAAGTGCTGCAGGACGGCGCCGCCGCGCAGTACGGTTCGGACGCTATCGCCGGCGTGGTGAACATCATCACCAAGAATGCCGACCACGGCGGCACCCTCTCGGTGACCGGTGGCAGCAACTATCAGGATGGCGGCAAGACCGCCTCGGCCAGCGCCAACATCGGCTTCGGTCTGGGCGACAAGGGCTTTGTCAACGTCACCGCCGAATACAAGTTCCATGACTACACGCAGCACGGCACCTACGACCGCCGCTTCTTCTACGAGAACGGTTCGTTCAAGCCGGGCCAGAGCAGCGTGGTGACGTCGGGCATTCAAGCCAACCCGAAGTACCCCAACGTCAACAACATCAACGGCGACGCGCGCTATTCGATCTACAACCTGATGTTCAACGCCGGCTATGAAGTGGCCGACGATGTGCAGGTCTATGCTTTCGGCACCTATGGCAACCGTGTGGCCAAGGCCTACGAGAACTTCCGTTCGCCCAGCCGTGTTTC
Source organism: Novosphingobium sp. UBA1948 (assembly GCA_002336765.1). Lineage (GTDB taxonomy): Bacteria > Pseudomonadota > Alphaproteobacteria > Sphingomonadales > Sphingomonadaceae > Novosphingobium. The sequence goes on from DDES01000101.1 coordinate 6,990, forward strand.
GGGCACCACCAGCCTTGGCGCCACGGTCTATCCGCTGGCGCAGGGCTTCCAGCCGCAGGAAAACATCCGCGAGGAAGATTTCTCGCTGACCGCTGGCGTCAAGGGCAAGCTGGCCGAGTGGAACTGGGACCTGTCGGCCACCTATGGCAAGGATGCGGTCTCGCTCTACACGATCAACTCGGCCAACCCGGGCGTGTTCGCGATGCTCCAGTCGGCCAGCAGCACGCCGCTCACCGGCCTGCAGCGCAACTTCTATGACGGCCAGCTCTCGAACAGCGAATGGGTTGCCAACCTCGACATCAGCCGTGATTTCGAAGTAGGCATGGCCAAGCCGCTGACGCTGGCGCTGGGCGGCGAATACCGTCAGGGTAACTATTCGATCGCACAGGGCGAATGGGCTTCCTACATCTATGGCGGCGCCCAGTCCTATCCGGGCTTTGCCCCCACCGATGCCGGTTCCTATGGCCGCAAGTCCTATGCCGGTTATGTCGACATCGCCGCCGATCCGATCAAGGGTCTGCATATCGATGTCGCGGGCCGTTACGAGCACTTCTCGGACTTCGGCTCGGCCTGGTCGGGCAAGGCCAATGCGCGTTACGACTTCTCGCCCGCTTTCGCCATCCGCGGCACCGTGTCGAACGGCTTCCGCGCGCCCACGCTGGCGGAAGAATACTACTCGTCGGTCAACGTCGGCCCTGGCTCGACCTTCGGCCAGTTGCCGCCGAACTCGGCTGCCGCGCAGGTGCTCGGCTTCTCGCAACTGAAGGCTGAAAAGTCGACCAACTTCTCGCTCGGCTTTGTTGCCCACCCGCTGCCCAAGCTGCAGATCACCGTCGATGCCTACCAGATCAAGATCAAGGACCGCATCGTTCCCTCGGGTGATATCTTCGGCACGCTGGGCAGCAGCGTGGTGTCGGCTGCGGTGGTCAACGCGCTGATCTCGCGCGGTGTGTCGCTGGCCGATGCTACTTCCTATGCCGGTATCGACATCTTCACCAACGGTGTGAACACCCGCACCCGCGGCGTGGAAGCCACCGCCAACTACGCCAGCGATTTTGGCGATATGGGCAAGGTCGACTGGTCGTTGGGCGTGAACTACAACAAGACCGAAGTCACCAAGATCAACCCGCTGCCGGCCTCGGTCTACAACGCGGCCTTCGGCCAGACCAACCTGCTGACGCAGAACTCGATCGACGCGCTGACCACGGCGACGCCGCGTGTGAAGCTGATCGCCAATGCGTTGTGGAGCATGGGCAAGTTGTCGGTCAACCTGCGTGAAACGATGTATGGCACCACCAGCCAGCACATCAGCAGCGACGGTTCGGGCAATTGCCTTGGCGCGGATACCGCCTCGTGCAAATATATGAAGATCGGCACGACCTTCATCACCGACCTCAACGTGGGCTACAAGCTGACGCCGAAGATCCGCTTCGACGCCGGTGCGAACAACCTGTTCAACAAGGGTGCGCCCACCGTGCCCACCATCAACAAGGGCACCACGGGCGAGCGTCCGCTGAGCGGCAACGTCTATTACAACCCGCTCTCGTTCACGCCTTGGGGTATCAACGGCGGCTATTACTACGCCCGCGCTACCATCAACTTCTAAAGGCAAGGATCGTGTTCCGGTCGCGGCATCGCGCCGCGGCCGGAACCGCTCTTGCCCAAACTAAGAACAAAAATGTCTCCTTCGCTTTCGGGTGCACGCGGCCTATGCTGCGCGGCATGACAGATCCTGTTGAACAGGCCGCCACGCTGCTGGGTGCCAACCCAGCACGGGCCGAGAAACTGGCGCGCGACCTGCTCGCCCGCCAGCCTGCCGACCCACGCCCGAAACTGATCCTCGCCTCGGCGCTGCGGCGCCAGAACAGGGCGGGTGATGCCCTTCCCCTTTTGATCGAGCTGGCCCGCGCCTATCCCCGCGCGGCGCGCACGCGTTTTGAACTGGGCGTCTGCCTTTGCGCGCTGGGGCGCGGGGCGGAAGGTGACCAGCAGCTTGACGAGGCGGTCAGGCTCGATCCCGCCAATCGCGAGGCTTGGGCCGAAATCGAGACCCGCGCCTTTGCCTCGGGCCATATCGTGCGCGAAAGGCAGGCCAAGGCCACGCTGGCGCGGCTTGACGCCTCCCATCCCGAACTGGGTCGCGCCGCCGAACTGGTGGTGCTCGAACGCTTTGACGAGGCGGAACCGATCTTGCGCCGCTTCTGTCTGGCCCAGCCCAACCATGTCGAGGGCTTGCGCCTAATGGCGGCCTGTCAGGTGGCTGCCCGCGCCTTTCCGGCGGCCGAGACGTTGCTGCGCCACGCGCTGTCGCTGGATCCTGCCTCGCCGCGCCTGCGCTTCGATCTGGCCCATGTGCTGTTTGCCGGACGGCAGGCCCAACCCGCGCTCACCGTGCTGATGCCCTTGCTCGAGGCCGATCCTGCCCATCCGGCCTATCGCAACCTTCAGGCCGCCTGCCTTGGCCTGCTGGGCGATGATCATGGAGCCGAGGCCATCAACGCCGAACTGGCCGAGGCTTTCCCCGATAATCCGCGTGTTGCGGTCAACCACGGCCATGCCGCGCGTACGGCGGGCGGGCGGGATCGCGCCATCGCCGCCTATCGCCACGCTATCGCGCTCAACCCGCAATCGGGCGAGGCCTATTGGGGGCTGGCCAATCTCAAGGTTGGCGTGCTGGGCGAGGAGGACGAGGCGGCGATGCGGCGCCAACTGGCCACCACCCTGCCCGATGACGAGCGGATGCGGCTGGAATATGCTCTCGCGCGGCGGCTGGAGGATAGCGGTCAGGCTGACGAGGCCTTCGACCATTACGCCAAGGGTGCAGCGCTCGCCCGCGTCCGCTTTGCCTATGGCGCGCGCGATTATCCGGCCGAGCTGGCCGCTAGCGAGCAGCTCTACACGCCGGAATTTTTCGCCGCGCGCGCGGGCTGGGGGGCGCAAGACGATGCGCCAATCTTCGTGGTGGGCCTGCCGCGCTCCGGCTCGACGCTGGTGGAGCAGATTCTCGCCAGCCACAGCCAAATCGAGGGCACGATGGAACTGCCCTATATGGGCCTGATCTCGGCAGAGCTGACGCCGCAATCCATCGCCGCGCTGACGCAGGACGAGGTGCGCGCGCTGGGTGAGGATTATCTGGCGCGCTCGGCCGTGCATCGCCGCCTTGGCAAGGCGCATTTCATCGACAAGATGCCCAACAATTTCCGCCATATCGGCCTGATCCGCCTGATCCTGCCACAGGCGAAGATTGTCGATGTGCGCCGCTATCCGATGGCTTCGTGCTTCTCCTGCTTCAAGCAACTCTTCGCCGAAGGTCAGGAATTCTCATACGACCTTGGCGATCTAGGTCGCTACTACCGCCACTATCTCGCCCTGATCCGTCATTTTGCCAAGGTGCAGCCCGACGCCGTGCACACGCTGGTTTACGAGGATCTGGTGGAGGACACCGAGGGGCAGGTGCGTCGGCTGCTCGACGCGGTCGGGGTGGAGTTCGATCCAGCCTGCCTGCGCTTCTTCGAAAACAAGCGCGCGGTGCGCACTGTCAGTTCCGAACAGGTGCGCCAGCCCATCTACCGTTCCGGCCTTGACCAGTGGCGCGCCTTTGCCGCCCGTCTTGCCCCGCTCGAAGAGGCGCTGGGCGAGGATCTGGAGGGTTGGCGCGCATGATCCGTTTCAAAATCACAATAGGCCTGATCACAACAGGGGAGCAACCCATGTCCAAGACTCTCACCCGCATCATCGGCGCCACGGCGCTGGCCGCCACGCTGGGCTTTGCCAGCCTTTCCACGCCTTCGGTGGCGCAGGACAATCCCGGCAACAAGACCTCGGTGGAAGCCGCCAACGAGGGCAAGGAGCTGTATGAACAGATCTGTCAGGCCTGCCACATGCCCGATGCCAAGGGCGGCGCGGGTGCGGGCACGGGCGTTCCGGCGCTGGCAGGCAACGCCAAACTGGCCGACAAGACTTTCGCTGTCTCGACCGTGTGGAACGGGCGCGGCGGTATGCCCCGCTTCGCCGGTATGCTGACCGAGGCGCAGGTGGCCGCCGTGCTGACTTATGTGCGCGGCCATTTCAACGCCTATCCCGACCCCATCACCACCGCCGAGGCCACCAAGATCGCCAACGGGGTTCCCGTTCGCGATTGCGCCACCTGCGGCCACTGATCTCTCTTTACGCCCCCCTCTTCCCTGCAAAGGAATTGCCCATGCTCAACGATCTTGCTCCCCAGACCCGCCGCAGCCTGCTGACTATGATCGGCAAGGCGGGGGGCGCTGCCGCCATGTATCAGGCGATGACCGCGCTCGGCCATGCCGCCGAGACCCAGTTCTCCGGCCCGCCCAAGCTGTCGGGCGCGCGCAAGGGTGCCAGCGTGCTGGTGCTGGGCGCAGGGTTGGCGGGCATGCTGTCGGCCTATGAGCTGATGAAGGCGGGCTATAACGTCCAGATCCTCGAGTTTCAGGACCGCACCGGCGGCCGCAACTGGACCCTGCGCGGCGGCGACACGGTGACCGAGATCGGCGGCGCGACCCAGACGGTGGGCTTTGCGCCGGGCAATTATCTCAACCCCGGCCCGTGGCGCATCCCCTATCACCACCAGACCGTGCTGCATTATTGCCAGGAACTGGGGGTTGAACTCGAACCCTTTGTCCAGCTCAACAACAATGCCTTCATCCACAATTCGAAAGCCTTTGGCGGCAAGCCGCAGCGTCACCGCGAGCTGGTCGTCGATTTTCAGGGCCATGTCGCCGAACTGATGGGCAAGGCTATCAATCAGGGCTCGCTCGACACGGCGGTGAGCAAGGAAGACAAGGAAAAGCTGCTGGTCGCCATGCGCGAATGGGGCGCGCTCGACAAGAACATGAAGTTCGACACCAGCCTGCACGTGTCGGACCGTCGCGGTTATGACCGCGCGCCGGGTGGCGGTGTGAACGGCGCGCCCACGCCCTCGCAGATCAACAGCCTGTCCGACACGCTCGACAGCCATGTGTGGCAGCAGATCTCGTTCTACCTCGAATATGTGATGCAGCAGACCATGTTCCAGCCCAAGGGCGGCATGGGCAAGATCGGCGAGGCTTTTGCCAAGCAGGTGGGCCATCTCATCCGCCTCAACACCCGCGTCACCAAGATCACCCAGAATGCCAAGGGTGTGGCCGCCGAATGGACCGACGCCAAGACCGGCCAGACCGGTACTGCCGCCGCCGATTTCATGGTCTGCACCATTCCCGCCAGCGTGTTGGCGCAGATTCCGGTGCAGGTGAGCGATGCCAAGCAGGCGGCGATCAAGGCGCTGCCCTATGCCGCCTCGGTCAAGGTGGGTCTGGAAATGAAGAGCCGCTTCTGGGAGAGCAAGTACAAGATCTACGGCGGCCACAGCTTCACCGATCAGGCGATGAGCCTGATCTCCTATCCTTCCAGCGGCTTCTTCAACAAGGGGCCGGCGGTGCTGTTGGGCGCCTATGCCTTCGGGCTTGGCGCCTATATGCTGGCCGGCATGACGCCTGAAAAGCGCATCGAGGCCGCGCTCAAGCAGGGCAGTGTGTTCCACCCCGAGGAATACCAGAGCGAATATCTGAACGGCGTCTCGATGGCGTGGAGCCGTCAGCCGTGGATCATGGGCTGCTGTGCGGAATGGACCGAGGAAACGCGCGCCAAGCATTACCAGAACCTTGCCTCGATCGACGGGCGCATCGTGCTGGCGGGTGAGCATGTGTCCTATTACGGTTGCTGGCAGGAAGGCGCCGTGGCCTCGGCGCTCGATGCCGTGACGCGCCTGCACAGCCGCGCGCTTTCGGCGTAAGTCGGTGATTTGCTGGCGCGGCTGGCTAGCCCAGCCGCGCCAGATCCTCGCGCGTGTCAATGTCCGCCAGTTCCTGCGGCGGGGGTGTGATCCGTACCAGATCCACCACCTGACGCAGCACGCCTTGCGCGCCTTTGTCCGGCGGCAGGCCTTCCAGCAAGGGATAGAGGTTCGCCGTGAAACAGGCGGGCGGACCCATCGTGCCATCGGGATAGGCACATGCGGCGGTGCGCGGCGCATCGGCCAGTGCCCCTAGCGTTTCCTCCGAGACAAAGGGCATATCGGCCAGCATCACCAGCAAGCGCTGCGCCCCCGCCTCGCGCGCGGCGCGGGCGGCGAGGCGGATCGATGTGCCCATGCCCCGCGCGGCGTCAGGATTGGTGAGGATGGTGCAATCTTGCGCAAAACCCGGCGTCTTTGCCGCCGCGATCACCACCAGCGGCCATCCGGTCGCGCGCGCGCGGTCCAGCGCCCATGCGCCCAGCGGCTTGTCGCGCAAGGGTGCATCGAGCTTGCCGCCGCCAAAGCGGGTGGCGCTGCCAGCGGCCAGCAGGGCGATCATCATGTTTGCCATGGCCTATGCTTCTAGCGCAGGCGCCGGTTGCTGTCAGGCTCTTTGCTGGCGGACCCTGCGTGGATTGGCGAGTGCATCCATCACCTCGCCCGCGACGGGCCGCCCTGTCAGATAGCCCTGAAACTCGTCGCAACCCGCCGCGATCAGCTTTTGCCGCTGCTCCTCGGTTTCCACGCCTTCTGCGATCACCGCGATGCGGAACGAGCGCGCCAGTTTGACGATCGCCCCGACCAGCGCCTCGGCTTCGGCGCTGGTGCCCAGATCGGCGACAAAGCTGCGGTCGATCTTGATCTTGTCCACGCTGAAACGGTGCAACAGGCTGAGCGAGGAGTAGCCTGTGCCGAAATCGTCGAGCACGATGGTAAAACCCAGCCGCTTCAGGATCTCGAAATTCTCGACTGTGGTGGGCGCATCGGCCAGCAGCGCCGTCTCGGTCACCTCGATCTCGTAGCGTGCCGGATCGACACCGGCCCGCGCCGCCAGTTGCACCACGCGCGCGGCAAAACCGGGCGTGCGCATCTGCACCGCCGAGACATTGACCGCCACGCGCAGGTCGCGCCAGTCGCAGGTTTCCTCGAACACCTGCCGCAACACATATTCGCCCACCGGCAGGATCAACCCGCATTCCTCGGCCAGCGGGATGAAATTGGCGGGCGAAATCTCGCCCAGTTCCTCGTGATGCCAGCGCAGCAAGGCCTCGACCGCGCGCATCTCGCCCTGTGTGTCGACCTGCGGTTGATAGACCATGCGGAAGCCGCCCTGCACCAGCGCCGCGCGCAACGAGCCTTCGAGCCGGTGGCGGGCGTGATAGGCCTCCTCCATCTCCTGCTCGAACAGAGTGACGCAGGCGCGCCCGTCGGCCTTGGAGCGGTAGAGCGCCAGATCGGCCTGCCGCAGCGCCCGCGACGGTTCGACCCCCGACTCCTCGATGATGGTCATGCCGATCGAGCAGCCGACATCGATGCGGCCATATTCGGTTTCCACCGGCTGGAGAATGCGCGCCAGACAGCGCTGCGCCAGATCCTCGAGCGCGGCGCGATCCTGTGCGGGGCAGATCAGTACGAATTCATCGCCGCCCAGCCGCGCGGCAAAGCTGGTTTGGCCGTCGATGGTGATGAAACGCAACCTTTCGGCCACCGCCTTGATCAGCTCGTCGCCCGCGGGATGGCCCAGCGTGTCATTCACTTCCTTGAAACGGTCGAGATCAATGGCCAGCACCCCGAGCAGCGGTCGCGAGGGCCCGATGGCGGCCAGCAGCATCGGCAGCCGCTCGAACAGCATGGCGCGGTTGGGCAGGCGGGTGAGCGGATCGTGGAAGGCGAGGTGTTTGGCGCGCACCTCGCTGGCGATCAGTTCATCCACCACCACCGCGCTGCGCTGGATAATGGTCCAGCCCACCAGCACGATCAGGAGACAACCCGCCCACAAGGCGCCTTGCAGCTTTTGCAGCAGCGCGGTGCCCGGTTGGCGCGGCGTCCAGCCCAGCGCACCGATCACCTCGCCTTGCGGCGAGCGTAGGGGGAAATAGGCTTTGACAAAGCGCATCTGCGCCGGATCGACCATGCGCAGATCGTCGACCATATAGCGGCTGGCGAAGGAATGCAGCAAGCTGGCGTTGATGGGCATGGCGGTGATCGCCACCGGTGCCTGCGGTCCCTTGGGCTGCACCTTGCCGACATCGGGCTGGATCAGCGTGGCGATGACGATATAGGCCTGTGGCCCCACGCGGGCGAAGGCATGGGCCTGAATCGGGCGGGTGACGGTGCCGTGAAAATTGGGATTGGGCCGCACCGGCCCGCGCCGCGCCTCGGCCCGACGGATCGGTTGCAACAGATTGGCCCCGATTTTGGCAAACGGGTGATAGGCGGCGGGATCGCCCCGCTTGCCTTGCACCGCGGCGTAGACAGGCTGTTCGTTGCCGTCGACAATGAAGGTGCGGGTAAAGCCGTTGAAGGTGAAAAGCTGTTCGCCGAAATTGACATCGGCAAAGTCGGGATCAAGCTTGTGATCGAGCTTGGCAACGGCGCGGTCCCAATTGGCCTGCGGCACGATCGAGCTGCCATATTGCTGGATCTGGCGGGTGAAGCCCTGCTCCACCATCGTGCGCTCGCGTTCCAGCGCGGTGGCGTCGAACCGTGCCACCAGAAACATGGCTAGCCCCACCAGCAGCCCGAGCGCCCCGAGCGTCATCGCCGCGACCGGCCCCAACAGCCGCCGCTTGCGAGAACGCTCGATTCTGGCTTGGCGCGTTTCCTTCGGCAATTCCCTAAGCCTTGCCGCCGTTTCGGCTTTTCGTGGAGTGGTCGACGAAAAGCCTAGCTGGCGATGCCTAAGGAATTGCTAAGGCAGGTTTACGATCAATCCTTGCGGCGCGGACCTTTGGGCTTGCCCTTGTAGCCCACATCGCGCGGGCCACCCTTGAAGCCGCCTTCCTTGGGGCCACGCGGCGGGCGGGGCGACTTCGGACCGTCATGGCCACCCTCGCGCGGGGCGAGCACGGCACGCGGCTTGTAAGGCGCGCGCGCCGCCTGTTCCGGACGGCCCTGATGCCCGCCCTCGCGCGGGCCATCCTGCCCCTTGCGGTGCTGGCGGGCGGAATCGCGCGGGCTTTCGTTCGACTGGGCGATAGTGATGCTGCCCTCGTCGTCCCCGTCGGGATTGGCGGTGCGGGCCACGGCATCGGCAAAGCGTGCGGCAATGCCGCTGGGGATCTGCACGAAGCTCTCGTTCATGCCGATGCGGATGGCGCCGATCTCGCCGCGCGTGACATGGCCACGGCGGCACAGCAGCGGCAACAGCCAGCGCGGATCGGCATTCTGGCGGCGGCCGATGTCCATGCGGAACCACACGGTATCCTCGAAACCGGCGCGGTGGTGCTGGGTGGTGATGCGCTCGGGCGAGGAGGCGACCAGTTCCTCGGGCTGGGGCAGGCTGGCGCGATGGGCGCGCACCAGCATCAGCGCCAGTTCCTCGGCGCTGCGCTGGGCCAGCAATTCGCGCGCGATGGCCAGATCGCCGTCGGGCGCGCCGTCGGCTTCCTCGTCGATGTCGATTTCGGGCGTGGCCAGCAGACGTTCGAGCAGGCGCTTGCGATCAGCCTCGCGGATCACTTCGGGGCCGGGGGCCTGGCCCCATTCGGCCTCGATCCGCGCGCTGCGCAGCATCATTTCCACGCGGCGGCGGCGCGGATAGGGCACGATCAGTACGGCGGTGCCTTTCTTGCCCGCGCGACCGGTGCGGCCCGAACGGTGCTGGAGCGTTTCGGCGTCACGCGGGATTTCCACATGGACGACAAGGCTCAGACTGGGCAGATCGATGCCGCGCGCGGCAACGTCCGTGGCAACGCAAACCTTGGCGCGGCGGTCGCGCAGGGCCTGCAGCGCGTTGTTGCGCTCGTTCTGGCTATGCTCGCCCGACAGGGCCACGGCGGCAAAGCCCCGTTCCAGCAGCGTGGCATGCAGATGGCGCACATTGTCGCGCGTGGCGCAGAACAGGATCGCCGTTTCCGCCTCATAGAAGCGCAGCAGATTGACCACGGCATGTTCGATATCGGCAGGCGCCACGGTGATCGCCTGATAGGCGATGTCACCATGCCCGCGGCTTTGGCTGACCGTCGAGATGCGCAGCGCGTCGCGCTGGTAGCGGCGGGCCAGCGCCTCGATCGGCTTGGGCATGGTGGCCGAGAACAGCAGCGTGCGGCGCTGTTCGGGCGTGGCTTCGAGAATCTGTTCGAGATCCTCGCGGAAGCCCATGTCGAGCATTTCGTCGGCTTCATCGAGCACGATAGCGCGCAATGAGGACAGGTCGAACGCCCCGCGCTCCAGATGGTCGCGCAGACGGCCCGGCGTGCCGACCACGATATGCGCGCCGATGTTGAGCTGGCGGCGCTCCTTTACCGGATCCATCCCGCCAACGCAGGTGACAATGCGGGCGCCGGCCGGCGCATAGAGCCATGCCAGCTCACGGCTCACCTGCAGGGCCAGTTCGCGCGTGGGGGCGATCACCAGCGCCAGCGGATCGCGGGCAGGGCTGAGGCGTTCCTCGCCAGCCAGCAGATCGGAGGCCATGGCCAGACCGAAAGCGACCGTCTTGCCCGAGCCGGTCTGGGCCGAGACGACCAGATCGCGGCCAGCGGCCTCGTCGGTCAGCACGGCGGACTGGACGTCGGTGAGGGTGGTGTAGCCGTGGCCTTCAATAGCCGCGGCGATAACGGGGGGAAGTGTAGGAAGCGTCATAAAACTCGCAAATCCCGCCCCCGCGAGGGAGCGGACTAAAGGGAAGCAACGGGAATGCGCGCCAGTGTTGGAGCAGCCCCTCGAAAGCCGGATGCTTTCGCTGGAGGGGCGCTTACCGGCGGAGGTCGCAAATCTTGTGCGACGCGCCCGTTTTGGCCCTTCGTGGCGCGCCCCTACAGCAGAAAAGCCGCTTTGGCTTCCCCCTAATGCAAATTTATTTTGTTGCGGTGCGGGACAGGTGCCTATCCGGCATGGGAGTCGATGGCGGCCAGATGGCGGTCGATCTCGTCTTGGGGCAGGAACGAGCCGGTGAAACTGTTGCGCGCCAATTGGATGATCTGCGCCCGCGAAAGCCCACGCGCCTTGGCAACGGCGCGGTAATTATCCGCCACATAACCGCCGAAATAGGCCGGATCATCCGAATTGATCGTGGCGGCAAGGCCCAGATCGAGCATGCGGTCAATCGGGTGATCGGCCAGATCTTTTACCACGCAGAGCTTGAGATTGGACAGCGGGCAGACGGTGAGGGTCATCCCTTCGGCAGCGAGCCGGGCGGTCAGCGTTGCATCCTCGAGCGAGCGGTTGCCATGATCGAGCC
>DDES01000133.1:0-1819 GCA_002336765.1 Novosphingobium sp. UBA1948
TGTGGGCGGTGCTGCTCTGGCTCAATATTCTGGCGGTGAGGAAGCAGAGTGTGGCGCAGATTGCCGCCGAGCATTGGGCGAAATTTGGCCGCAACTACTATGCCCGCCATGACTATGAGGCGCTGCCCACCGAAGCGGCCAATGCGCTGATGACGGAGTTGAATGCCGGGTTGCCGACGCTGGTGGGTAAGCAATTTGAGGGGCTTACGGTCGAAACCGCAGATAATTTCTCCTATACCGATCCGGTCGATGGTTCGATCAGCCGCAATCAGGGTGTGCGTATCCTGTTCGTGGGGGGGAGCCGTATTGTATTCCGTCTGTCGGGCACGGGCACGGAAGGGGCGACCCTGCGCGTCTATCTGGAGCGTTACGAGCCTGCGGACGGTGATCTGGCGGGCGAGACGCCGGTGAAGCTGGCCGACCTGATCGCGGCGGCCGATGCTATCGCGGGGATTACCCGCCACACCGGCCGCACCGAGCCGACCGTTATTACGTGACGCCAGCGTCGTGACATTGGGCGCTTGGGTCGAGGCGGGTGTCACGCATTTCGCGCTGCGCAGCCCGCATGCGGCGGCAGTCGATCTGTGCCTGTTCGATGGCGGAGAAACCCGCCTACCGATGCGGCGCGAAGGCAAGGTATGGCGCGCGGCGCTGGCGGGGGATCATGCCGGCGCGGCCTATGGCTATCGCGCGCAGGGCGAATGGGCGCCGGAGCGGGGGCGTTGGTTTGATCCTGCCAAATTGCTGGTCGATCCCTATGCGGTGACTCTGGATCGGCGTTTTCAGTGGGATCCGCGCTTGCGGACCTATGGGGCGGATACCGCGGACATCGTGCCGCGCGCGCTGGTGCCGTCGGCCTTGCCAGAGGTGCCGCTGGCGCCGCCGGTGTTTCGGCGCGGCGGCTTGATCTACGAGATCAATGTGCGCGGCTTCACCCTGCTGCATCCCGACATTCCGCCCGCGATCCGCGGCACGGTGGCGGCGCTGGCGCATCCTTCGATCATCGCCCATCTCCAGAAACTGCATGTCAGCGCGGTGGAACTGATGCCCATCGTGGCGTGGATCGACGAGCGGCACCTGCCGCCGCTGGGGCTGCGCAATTTCTGGGGCTATAATCCTGTCTGCATGATGGCGCTGGACCCGCTGGTGTGTCCGGGCGGGGTGGCGGAAGTGCGCGAGAGCGTGGCGGCGCTGCATGCGGCGGGGATCGGGGTCTTGCTCGATCTGGTGTTCAACCATTCGGGCGAGAGCGATGTGCAGGGCGCGGTGTTGAGCCTGCGCGGGCTGGACAATGATGCCTATGCCCATGCGCCCGATGGCAGCCTGATTAACGATACCGGTTGCGGCAATACGCTGGATTTTGCGGTGGCCGAGGTGCGGGACCTGACGCTGGCCTCGCTGCGCCATTTCGTGCGCCATGCGGGGGTGGACGGGTTCCGCTTCGATCTGGCACCGGTGCTGGCGCGCGGGCCTGCCTTTGCGGCGGACGCGCCGATCTTTGCCCAGATCGCCGCCGATCCGTGGCTGGCCGACCGCGTGATGATTGCCGAGCCTTGGGATATTGGCCCCGGAGGCTATCAGTTGGGGCGCTTTCCGGCCAACTGGCTGGAATGGAACGATGCCTTCCGCGACGATGTGCGGCGGTTTTGGCGGGGCGATGGCGGCCTTGGCGCGCTGGCCACACGCATCGCGGGCAGCGCCGACATCTTTGGCGAGCAGCAATGCCGCAGCGTCAATTTCCTTGCCGCGCATGACGGTTTCACACTGGCCGATGTGGTGGCCTATGAGCAGCGCCACAACCACGCCAATGGCGAGGACA
>DDES01000133.1:1923-7351 GCA_002336765.1 Novosphingobium sp. UBA1948
AACAACAACGCCTATTGCCAGGACAGCCCGATCGGCTGGATCGACTGGTCGGCGCGCGATACCGCGTTGGAGGATTATGTGGCCCACCTCGCCGCGCGGCGTGCCGCAGGCGACTATGCGCAATTTCCCCGCGCGGGCCAATGGCTGCGCGCGGATGGGGCGACGATGCAGGCCCCTGATTGGGAAACAGCGGGGGCGGGCTCTGTGCGATTCGTGTCGCAAGATAGTGTCCGGTCGCTGGGTTTTATCATCGACCGTGCAGCGCGATCTGTATCAATATACTGAAAATAAAAGATAATTAGTCGAGTCTTTGGACCTGTTCGCCACACTCCATGTTGTTACAAGATATATCTTGAAATAATCGATTAGTGTCTTATCTTCCCGTCATGAGCCGAATGACAGGAGATTTTATGTTCGGATTTGAAAAGATGCAGGAGCGCCGCCTCCACCGCGCCCGCAAGATCGCGCATCGTATGGAGCGTGTGATGGAACGTCGGGCGGGTTTTATGGCGGCGGCGATGGATTGTGCCCCCTTTGGTGACGGGCCTTTCGGTGGCCCGATGGGGCGGGGCTTTGGCGGTCGTGGTGGATTCGGCGGGCCGCGCGGTGGGGGATCTCATGGTGGCGGGCCTCATGGTGGGGGGCGGCGCGCCAAGCGGTTCGAGGGCGAGGAATTGCGCCTGCTGGTCTTGGGCCTGTTGGCCGAGGAAGCCCAGCATGGCTATCAACTGATCCGCAGCTTTGGCGAGAAGTCGGGTGGCGCCTATCAGCCCAGCCCCGGCGTGCTCTATCCGCTGCTGGCGCTGCTCGAGGATATGGGTCTGGTGAAGGAAACCGCCAGCGAGGGCAGTCGCCGCCAGTTCGCCCTGACCGAGGCGGGCGAGGCGGAACTGGCGGAAAAGCGGGCCGACTATGATGCGCTGGTCGAGCGTCTGGCCGCGCTGGCCGAGGAGGTCGGGCGCACCGATGCCGCCCCCGTGCGCCGCGCGGTGCACAATCTGCGCAGCGCCGTGATCGAGCGGCTTGCCCGCGCGGGCACCGCCGAGGATATCGCCTTTGATGTGGCGAAGATCATCGATGAGGCCACCCAGAAGATCGAGAGGCTTTGAACACTATGACCACCAGCACAGCCATCGTGCCGACCGCCAGCGCCAGTCGCTATCTGCAGCAATTGTGCAAGCATTGGGGGCACAAGTTCACCGTGGACTTTACCCCCGAGGCGGGTCGGATCGACTTTCCGATGGGGCCGATCGCAATGACGGCCTCACCCGAGGCGCTGACCGTCACGCTTCATCCCGCGCCCGAGGCCGATCCGGCGCGGATGCGGCAGGTGGTGGCCGAGCATCTCAACCGCTTTGCCCATCGCGAGGGGGAATTGGTGTTCGACTGGTCGTAACGCAATTCCGTTCATCGACGAGCCATCGGGTCTGCGCTATCTGGCTTATTGCCGCATCGGGGCAGGCTGGGGCAGGGGAAATGTCCTGAGCCCTGCTTGCCACGATGCATCCGCAACAGGCATGACCACCCCCGAGCCGGATCCGATCCGATTCGAGAGCCAGAGAAGAGGACTGACATGAAGACGCTGCTGACCCCCGCCGCCGCGCTGCTCGTTGCGGCCATTGCCACCCCCGCCGCTGCCGCTGGCGATGCCACCAAGGGCGCTGCCGCCTTCAAGACCAAGTGCCAGATCTGCCACACGATTGCCGCTGGGCAAAAGGGCATGATTGGCCCGAACCTGCGCGGCGTGATCGGCCGCAAGGCTGGCAGCAGCGATTTCGCGATGTATTCGCCCCAGCTCAAGGCTTTCGGCAAGCCGTGGAACGCCGCCCTTCTCGACCAGTGGTTGACCGGCCCCGCCAAGATGGTGCCCGGTGCGCGTATGGCCTTTATGTTGCCCGCCAAGGCGGACCGCGACGATATCATCGCCTATCTGGCGACCCAGAAGTAAGGCTTCGGCCTTGCCATGACAGGGGCGGGCGGGGAAACCTGCCCGCCCTTTTCGTATGCACGCATATTGCATGGACTCTTGGGTTTACCGCGCGGATCGCCTAAGAAGCCGCTTATGATAGCCCATACCATTCAACTCGCCCTTGCCCCTGTGTTTGTTCTGGTGGCGATCGGCAACATCATGAACATCCTGTCCACCCGCCTTGGCCGCATTGTTGATCGCGCGCGCAAACTGCAGGCGCTGCACGCCGAAACCAGTGGCCCCGCGCATGATCTGGTGGTGCTGGAAATGCGGCAGGTCGATACGCGCATCCAGCTCAACACACAGGCGATCCGCGTGTTGGTGATGGCAGGCCTTGGTATTGGCACCACGGTGGCGGCGCTGTTTATCGAGGAAATGGTCAACGTGCCGCTCGAACGCGTGGCAGCGGGCATCTTTCTGGGCGCGATCAGCTTGCTGATGTGGGGCCTGTGGCTATTCCTGCGGGAAACGCAGGTGGCCGCCGAAAGCCTGCGCATCCCCGAAAGCTATCTGGAAAGCCACCGCGAGATCTAGGGCTTCGCGGTCGAAGCCGCCTCCGTCTCGTGTTCTTCATGACGGTGGTTCAAAAGTTTGAGGGGAAGGTGGGGCAATGTTTTGCCATCCGCCTGCCACGGGTTCATGGTGATGCAAAAGCCGCTAAGGTTGCCGCATTGGCGGATTTCGCCGGTCTGGCTGTCGGCCGTGACAATGACGATGTCATCATCGGCCAGACGGGCCAGCGCAGGGTCTTTGGGATCTTGCGCCTGCGCCGCTTCGCGCCATGTGGTGTCGGTACTATAGAGGCCGATCCCCGCATAGCGCCCGCGTGTGGCGGTTGAGCCGTCAGGGAATGCGCTCTCGACCTTCTGGCAACTGCACAGGGTGAGGAGGATGACCGCTGAAAGCGGGGCTTTGGGCAAGGTGGGCATGGTGGCTCCGTGTCTTGGTATCGCGCCAGCATGCCATGTTGGCCGCAGCATGGCCAGCCTTGCGGGGCATGCTGATCCCCCCTCTTGCCAAGCCGCCCCGGGAACGGCATGGCGCTGCGCGATTGCGATGAAAAGGAAAGTCCTGCGTGGAGAGCCCGACCCAGCCTGTTATCTGCACGCTCAGCCTGTCCTGCGCGGACCAGCCTGGGCTGGTGGCCAAGGTGGCCGGTTATCTGGCAGGGCGCGGCGCCAATATCCATGATGCGCAGCAGTTCAATGACCGGCTGACCGACCGCTTCTTCATGCGCGTGGTGTTCGAACTGGCGGCGGGCGACACGGCTTCCTCCTGCCGCGAGGGCTTTGCGGGCATGGGCCACGCGCTGGCGATGGATTGGCGGATGCGCGTCCATTCCCAGCGGCAGAAGGTGTTGCTGCTGGTCAGCAAGTTTGACCATTGCCTGTCGGATCTGCTCTATCGCTGGCGCATTGGCGAGATCGATATGGATGTGGTGGGTGTGGTGTCCAACCATCCGCAAAGCGCGATGACCACCAATCTAATCGGCGATCTGCCCTTCCACCACCTGCCGATCACGCGCGACACCAAGCCGCAGCAGGAGGCCCGCATCAAGGCGATTGTCGAGGAAAGCGGCGCCGAGCTGGTGGTGCTGGCGCGCTATATGCAGATCCTGAGCGACGATCTGGCGGCTTTCCTGTCGGGGCGCTGCATCAACATCCACCACTCCTTCCTGCCCGGCTTCAAGGGCGCCAAGCCCTATCATCAGGCCCATGCGCGGGGTGTGAAGATGATCGGCGCGACGGCGCATTATGTCACGGCCGATCTGGATGAAGGCCCGATCATCGCGCAGGATGTTGGCCTGATCAGCCATGCCGACACGCCCGACGATCTGGTGCGCAAGGGCCGCGACATCGAACGTCGCGTGCTGGCCGAGGCGGTGAAGGCGCATCTGGAGGACCGCGTGCTGCTTAATGGCACGCGTACGGTTGTCTTTCGGGGCTAGTCGATCCGCAGGCCACCTGCGCGGCGGAACAGTTCGAGCACCAGCGGATCGCGTTCCTCGGCGCGGATCGCGGCCTGAAACTCGATGGCGCGTTGCGGGCGTTCGCGTATTTCCACCAGTTCCCCCTGGGCCAGCGCGCCGCGCACCATGGTTTCGGGCAGCAGCGCCATGCCTTGGCCCGCCACGATAATGTCGATCAACATGCGCGCGTTGTTGCAGGTGCGGATCGCGGGCAGGGCGTCCACCGAGAGGGTCTCCAGCATCACCTGATGCAGCGGCGAGGCGCGCGGCAGCGACCACAGCGGCAGTTGCGCGCCTTGCGCCAGCGCCGCCGCGCTGTGGGGCGAAGCCAGCCAGCGTAAGGCGACCGCGCCGATCGAGGCCGTTACCACACCGGGGCTGGCCACGGGGCCGGCCAGAAACACCAGATCGCTCTTGCCGCCCAGCAGATCTTGCAACATCTGCGCCGTGAGGTTGATACCGATATCGAGCGTGACGGCAGGAAAATCGCGCTCCACCTCGGCCACGAAAGCGGGCAGGCAGGACGCCGCCGCGATCTCGCCGGTGCCGATGCGCACCACGCCGCGTGCCCCCGCCTGATTGTCCGCCGCCAGCGTCCGCTCCAGCGCGGCCCACAAAGGCTCGGTATCACGTACCAGTTGCCGCCCGCGCACGGTCAGCATCATGCGCCGCCCCTCGCGCTGGAACAGGGGATAGCCGATCTGCGCCTCCAGCTCGCGCACGCGGGCCGAGATGGTGGGTTGGGTGGTGTTGAGCCGCTCCGCCGCCGCGGCGAACGTGCCGAGGCGGGCGATCCAGAGCAGGGTTTCGAGGTGGTAGAGCGCGATGCGGTTCATAGGGTTTGTCTCATTGTGCCTCCGGCGGGTTAGGGGTGTTACACCCTTAACAATCCCCAAAATGTCTTCGTTGCGCCTAGCCAGCAGCCTTTCGCAGGACTTCAGCGCCGCAGGCTTTAAGGTCGCTTTGCGACGGAACAGATTTGACAGGTTTTCGTTAAGCCCTCGTCGGGAGACATAACGGGATTGCAAAGGGCGATGGCCCTTTGCCCGCCGGAGGTCCTTCTAAATCCATTATCAATGCCTATCAATAAACCAAAAAATATATCATTAGTGATCATCAATCAACCTCGCTACACTTCCGCTCACAAATCCCGAACGGAGAGGGAATCCATGTCCAGCAAGATTTATCCCACGGCGGAGGCTGCGCTTGACGGCCTGCTGCGCGACGGGCTGTTGATCGCCAGTGGCGGCTTTGGCCTTTGCGGCATTCCGGAGCGTTTGCTCGACGCCATTCAGGCCAGCGGTGTAAAGGATCTGACCTTTGCCAGCAACAATGCCGGCATTGATGGCGAAGGCATCGGCAAGCTGCTGCGCACGCGGCAGGTGAAGAAGATGATCTCGTCCTATGTGGGTGAGAACAAGGAATTCGAGCGCCAGTATCTGGCGGGCGAACTCGAGGTGGAATTCACGCCGCAGGGCACGCTGGCCGAG
>DDES01000133.1:7370-7508 GCA_002336765.1 Novosphingobium sp. UBA1948
CGCTGGTGGCCGAGGGCAAGGAAACCAAGGTCTTCAATGGCGAGGAATATGTGCTCGAACAGGGCATTTTCGCTGATCTCTCGATCGTGAAGGCATGGAAGGCCGACACCACCGGCAACCTCGTGTTCCGCAAGACGG
>DDES01000033.1 GCA_002336765.1 Novosphingobium sp. UBA1948
ACCGGGGCAGGCGCCCCGCCCGCTGCCCCCGCGCCCGGCCAGTCGATCCGCATCGATCTGATCAAGCTCGACAAGCTGATCGACACCGTGGGCGAGCTGGTGATCGCACAGGCCATGCTGGCCCAGCGTCTGCAAAACGAGAATGTGCAGTCCTCCGAGGAGCTGACCCTGCTCGAGAGCCTGACGCGCGACATTCAGGAAAGCGCCATGTCGATCCGCGCCCAGCCGATCGGCAGCGTGTTCAGCCGCGTGCCGCGCATCCTGCGCGAACTGGCCTCCTCCACCGGCAAGCATGTCAATCTGCAGGTCTTCGGTGAGACCACCGAGCTTGACAAGACCGTGATCGAACGTCTTGGCGAACCGCTCACCCATCTTATCCGCAACGCGGTGGACCACGGCATCGAAACGCCCGAGGAACGCCTCGCCAAGGGCAAGAGCCCCGAGGGCGTGCTGACCCTGTCGGCCGAACACCGCTCGGGCCGCATCCTCATCAAGATCGCCGACGATGGCGCGGGCATCAACCGTGCCCGCGTGTTCGCCAAGGCGGTGGAAAAGGGCATCATCAGCCCCGACGCCCAGCTTTCGAAGGAAGAGATCGACAACCTGATCTTCGCCCCCGGCTTCTCGACGGCACAGGTCATCACCAATGTCTCGGGCCGTGGCGTGGGCATGGATGTGGTCCGTTCCAACGTGAAGGATCTGGGCGGGCGCATCACCATCGAGAGCGAGGAAGGCAAGGGCACGACCTTCGTGCTGACCCTGCCGCTCACGCTGGCCATTTCCGACGGCATGATCGTCAAGGTGGGCGACCAGACGCTGGTCGTGCCGCTGACCCATGTGGTGGAAAGCCTGCGCCCCGATCCCAAGGATGTGCAGGGCCTTGGCGCCAACCGCCGGATGCTCAACGTGCGCGGGCGCTTCATTCCGGTCGTTTCCGTGGCGGCACAGGTCGGCGCCAGCGGTGCTGTCACCAGCCCGTCGGAAGGCGTGCTGATCGTGGTGGACACCGAAAGCGCCGGACAGGCCGCGCTGCTGGTCGACAACATCTGGGATCAGCGCCAGTTCGTCATCAAGAGCCTCGACACGCATTACCGCAGCGTTGAAGGCGTGGCGGGCGCCACCATCCTTGGCGATGGCCGTGTGGCGCTGATCCTCAACGTCGATACGCTGGTGCAGGGCGCGGTTGCCTCGGGCTTTGGTCTGGAGGCCGCGTGAACCTTGCCCCTGATCTTGCCGGCACTTTCGCCGATGCCATGCCCGGCATTTCCCCTGGCGTCTATGACGACAAGGATTTCCGGGCCGTGGCGGCGATCATCTATCGGGAAGCGGGCATCATGCTTCCCGCCGGCAAGGCCATGCTGGTCTATTCGCGCCTCTCGCCGCTGGTGCGCGCCAGCGGGCGCGGCACTTTCTCCGCCTATATCCAGCATATCGAGCAGGATGCCGAGGAACGCCGCAAGACGGTCAACGCGCTGACCACCAACCACACGTTTTTCTACCGCGAGGCCCATCACTTCGAGCATTTCGCCCATGAGGTGCGCCCGCATATCCTTGACGACCTGCGCCACGGCGACGGTATCCGCATGTGGTCTGCGGGCAGTTCGAGCGGCGAGGAAGTCTTCTCGCTGGTGATGACCCTGCTGGGGCAGGACAAGCGCGAGGGGCTGGATATCGCCCGGCGCGACATCCGCATTCTGGCCAGCGACATTGCCGACCATGCCCTGAAAAAGGCCAGCGAGGGGCGCTACAGCGCGCAGGACGCGCAGGCCGTGCCCGCGCCCCTGCTGCACAACTGGACCCGCACCGAAGGCAGTCAGATCGTCATCGCGCCCGAGGCGCGCGATCTGGTGCAGTTCAAGCGGCTCAACCTGATGGGGGAATGGCCGATGCGCCGCCCCTTCCGCGTGATCTTCTGCCGCAATGTGATGATCTATTTCGACCAGCCCACCAAGGAACGGCTGGTGGCCCGTTTCGCCGAGGCTCTCGAGCCGGGCGGCTATCTCTACATCGGCCATTCCGAGCGTGTGTCCGGCCCTGCGGCCAGCCTGCTCGAACCTGTTGGTCCGACGATTTACCTGAGGAGAGGTCGGTGACAATCCGCGTTCTTATCATTGACGATTCGGCCACGATGCGCGCCGTGCTGGCCGCGCGGCTTTCGGGCAATCCGGATATTCAGGTCATCGGCCTTGCTTGCAACGCTGCCGAGGGGCGCCAGCTCATCAAGGAGCTGGAACCCGATGTGGTGACGCTCGACATCGAGATGCCGGGCATGAACGGCCTCGATTTCCTCGACAAGATCATGACGCTGCGCCCGATGCCGGTGATCATCGTGTCGGGCCTGACCCAGAATGGCAGCGATGCCACGGCGCGCGCGCTGGCGCTGGGTGCGGTGGATTGCTATTGCAAGACCGACTATGCCGGCAGCGCGATGCAGGACGGTGGCAAGCTGGCCGGCATGGTGCGGCAGGCGGCCCAGATCAAGCCGCGCCGCCGCGCCGCCGAAGTGCAGCAAATGGCTGCCCCCGTGCGCGCAGCCAGCGCCGGTCGCGGGCTGGGCACCACCAAGCTGATCGCCATCGGCTCCTCCACCGGCGGGGTCGAGGCCTTGCAGGTCTTGCTGCGCAATTTCCCCGAGGATTGCCCGCCCGCGATGATCGTGCAGCACGTGGACGCGCGTTTCGCGCCTGCCATCGCCCGCACGCTCAATCAGGTTTCGCCCGCCACCGTCGTGCTGGCCGAGCCGGACATGCCGCTCAAGCGTGGCCATGTCTATCTGGCGCCCGGTGATGACCGACACCTGATGGTGGGTGGCGTTGGCCATCTGCACGCCAAATTGCGCCCCGGCGAACCGATCTCGGGCCATCGTCCCAGCGTGGACGCGCTGTTCATGTCGGTGGCCCAGCGTCTGGGTGCCGACGCGATCGGCATTCTGCTCACCGGCATGGGCGCCGATGGCGCCAAGGGTCTGCTGGCCATGTCGCAGGCGGGCGCGTTGACCATCGCGCAGGACGAGGCCAGTTGCACCGTGTTCGGTATGCCGCGTGTGGCCATTTCGCTGGGCGCGGCGCAGGTCGTGGCCCCCATCGGGCGCATCGCCCATCACGCTTTCGGCTAAGGGAGGGCGCGCTCCATGTCCTTTGAAGGCCCGTCGCCTCTTCCCACGGTCACGCGGATCAATGCCCTGCAAGGGCAGGCCCGCGTCTCGGCGGGACCGCGCGTGGAATTCTCCACCGTGCTGGGCAGTTGCGTCGCCACCTGCCTGTTCGATCCCGAAGTGCAGGTGGGCGGCATGAACCACTTCCTGCTCGCCGAACCGCCGCCCGGCAGCCATTCGGGCGATTTCGACGAACATTACGGCGTCTATCTGATGGAATTGCTGATCAACGAGATGCTGGCGCATGGCGCGGCCAAGTCCCGCATGCGCGCGCATCTCTATGGCGGTGCCAATCTCAACTCGGGTTTTGCCCGCATCGGCACCAAGAATGCGGAATTTGCCCGCACTTTCCTCGCACAGGAACGGATTACCGTAGTGCGCGAGGATCTGGGCGGGATGAATGCAAGGCGCGTCGATTTCCGGCCGGCGCGTGGGCAGGTGCGTTGCCGGACCGTTGAAAACACCCTTGCCCCCGATGTGAAACCCGTCACCCGTCCGCCCGTTTCGCGCGGCGACGTCGAATTGTTCTGAACCCTGTTTTGAAGAAAGCGAGCCACGCTATGACCAAGACTACCCGAATTCTGACTGTAGACGACAGCGCCAGTATGCGCGCCCTGCTGAATCACGCGCTCACCAGCCAGGGCTTCGATGTAGCGCAAGCCGAAGATGGCGAAGTCGCCCTCGAATGGCTCGCGCTCAACGAAGTGGATGTGGTGATCACCGACATCAATATGCCGCGTCTGGATGGCTTCGGCCTGATCGAAAAGCTGCGGCAGGGCAACCGCCACCGCGATCGTCCGATCCTCGTGCTGACCACCGAATCGAGCGAGGAAAAGAAGGCCCGCGCCCGTTCGGCCGGCGCCACCGGCTGGATCGTGAAGCCCTTCGATCCGGAAAAGCTGGTCGCCGCGGTTCGCCGCGTCGCCCACTGATAACACGCCAAGAGGAGAGCAACCATGCATCGCGAACTCATCACTTTCGAAGTCGGCGGGCAGGTTTTCGGTATCGACATCATGGCCATCCGCGAAATCCGCGCATGGAGCCCCACCACCCGTTTGCCCCGCGTGCCGCATTATGTGGCCGGTGTGGTCAATCTGCGTGGCACAGTGTTGCCGGTGATCGACCTTGCCGCGCGTCTCGGCTGGGAATCGACCGAACCCACCCCGCGCCATGCCATCATCGTCACCCAGCTTGGCGGTCAGGCCTGCGGGTTGATCGTCGATTCGGTGAGCGATATCGTCACGCTCAGCAGCGACCAGCTCCAGCCCCCGCCGACCACCGCCAACGATTCGATCGTCACCTTTCTTGAAGGTCTGGCCGCGATCGAGGATCGCATGGTGATGGTGCTGGCCCTTGGCGCGCTGGGCGATGGCGCGGAGTTTGGCGAAGCGGCATGACCGGCGACCCCACCTCGGACAGCGCAAGGATAGCCGCCCATCTCACGACCGTGGCGGATGTTCTCTCCGAACTGGCCGCCGAGATCGAGGAGCTGGGCACCACCCTGTGTCTGGATCCGGCCATCCTCCAGCACCACATCGGCACCTTGCAGTCGATCGACCTGATAGCGCAGAAACAGCGCTGGCTGGCGACGCTACTGCAGGCCGATTGTCCGCTGCATGCTGTCAGCACCATCGGGGTAGAGGCTTTGAAGGCTCGCTTTGCCTCACCCCACGCGCACTGATCGCTGCCAGCTGTCGCGATTGCCCATGCCTGCGTACAGGACCTTCCTGTGCGCGGGCATTTGGCGTGCCTGCATGCCGCAAGACAAGCCTCGAAAAATCACGTAGAGCCTTGCGCATAGGCCGCTAAGTTCAAAACCTTATACCGGTTCTTGCCGAATCAGCGAAGCCGCAGGACCCCAAGCCAAGGCCGCCGTTCCGGTTCAACGCAAACTCGCTCCGGCCGATACCGTCCCTCCCAACGGCCGGAGCAGTTTTTGCCTTCCGGCAGGTCAGTTAAGAAGAGTGCCTTCCGGCACTTGCCATTCCGCCACATCCAGCGCCCAACTGCCGCAATGCGCCACCTCGACCCGTGGCGCGATCTGCGGCTTAAGTTGCGGGCGCGGCCCCATCGTGCGGTAGGAATCAATGCCGTCCGCCACTGCCGCCAGACAGGCCGCCAGCGCCGAAACCAGCGCCATCGCCGCGCTATCCCCTTCCGAGGTCATCTCGTCCTCCATGCCGTCCAGCAGCACCGTGGCCAGCGTCCCACCGCCCGCCGAGCGCGAGAGGATATAGCCCGCACGCTCCGGCATCATCGCAAAAGCCGCCGTGTCGTGCGCCCCTGCCTCCAGCAGCGCCTCGATCCGTGCGCGGGGCGGCAGATGGCTGGCCAGATCCTCCAGCTCGGGCACATCGGGCGCCAGCGCCAGCAGATCATAGACCAGGCCTAGATACAACGCTTCGTCCTCATGCTCTGCGACGGCGCAGTCACGACACAATTCGGCAAGCCGCAAGCGCCATTCTCCGGCGGTCATCGGCAGGGGGGCGGTCACAAGAAGGGTTCTGTTGGTCATAGGCACTGTCTCTGCCCATCGGCGGCGACACACAACGCGTCCGGTGTGACAGCCGGGCTCGTGACCTGTCCCTATTCGGGAAATCCACGCAGATGCGCGTAGGCGCGGTCGAACCGGTGTTGCCAAACGGTACAGGTGATCCCCGCAAAAGTTAACGCGCCGCCCGCCCCCCTGCTCCGGCTTCGCATCTGCGGCGCAAAAAACTCACACAATATGGCGGTGCAGCATGGAATTCTGCTTGCGAACAGCGATTTGTAGGCGTAATTCCAAAGCGCGGCAACAGACCGCCCTGCGTGAAGGATACAGCCAACAGGATGGCCAACACGACAGGATATCGGTGCAGGACCCCGCCATCATGCGGGGGCATCAGGAGAGGATGCCATGACCTATCTGCTAGCCGCCCTGCGGGCGGCGGGCGCCACCTTTTGCATTTTCCACTGCCCCCCGCTCAGGGGGGGCCGTGAAGAAACCTGACCGAAGTGTGGTGTGGCTCCCGAACCCCTTTGCGCAAGAGCCGCACCCCTCGCGTCACGCCATCGTTTGCCCGAAACGATAAGGCTGGCGCGTTATGGCCCGGGGCGAAGTCCGGCATGATGCTGCGGCATGGTGCCAGCCTTCGCCCGGGGCCTGATTTTCCCCCGCCCTTTCCATTTCACGCGCGCCTTGCACGCGTGAGGTGAGCCGGCAGCGACGATTCGACCCCATCGCTGCCGGCTTGCCATACCGCTTTTTCGGCGTCACTCTGCCTTTGCGCGAGACGATACGCCGATTTGCGTAACGGCTTGTGCGCGTAGTGGCCTAGACTGGCCGCAACGCCATCACGGCCTTCATCGCCATAAAGGAAAGCTCACCCATGTCGCGCAAACTCATGCTCGCCGCCGCCACCGCCGCCACCTTGCTCGCCGCGCCCGCCTCGGCGCAGATCACCCGCATCAAGTCGAACCCGTCCGCGCTGATTCTCGACGGCGCCAAGGTCGCTGCGGGCAGCGAACTTTACTATCTCTCGGGCCAGCTCGCCTCGCCGATCGATCCTGCCAAGGCCGCCACGGCCGACGATTTCGGCGATACCAAGACCCAGACGGTTAGCGTGCTCAAGAAGATCAAGGCCCAGCTTGAAGCCAATGGCTACAAGATGTCGGATGTTTTCAAGCTGACGCTGTTCGTGGCCGCCGATCCCAAGACCGGCAAGATGGATTTCGCCGGCGCCAATGCCGGTTTCAAGGAATTCTTCGGCTCTGCGGAAAACCCCGAGACGGTGGCGCGCTCGACTTTCCAGGTCGCCAATCTGGTGGCGCCGCAGTTCCTGATCGAGATCGAAGCGATCGCGGCCAAGAAGCCTGCCGCCCCTGCCAAGAAGAAGTAAAGCCGTGGCGGCGCCTGTCTTTGGGCAGGCGCCGCTATTGCTCGATCACGCGAATGGCAATGGCTGCGGCGGCCGAACGCTTTTCCACGCCCAGCTTCACATAGATCCGCTCGAGATGCTTCTGCACCGTGCGCGGAGAAATATCGAGGACGTCGGAAATATCGTTGCTGGCCTTGCCATAGCCCACCCACAGCAAGACTTCGGCCTCGCGCTGGGTCAATTCCAGACTGTCGCGCAGCTTGGCGACATTCTGCTCGTGGCTGATCTCGTTAAGCCGGATCAGCACCTCGTTCTCGCGATAATGCGCGATCACCATCAGTTCGAGCGCGCTATCGCCAAAATCAGCCTTCAGCGCCGAACCGGGCTTGCCGCCGCGCGCCAGCAGACGCTCGACCTGCAAGGCCACATCGGCGGGCAATCCGCCTTCACGCTCCCATGCCGGACACAGGCGGGCAATGGCCTGCTCCGCGCGTGGCGTGCACCACAGCATGCGCCCCTGCGCGTCGGTGGCCATCATCAGGCGGCCCGTGGCGTCCAGACTGGCCACACTGGCATGCATGGCGCGGCTCTGGGCAATATGCACCCGCACGCGGGCGATCAGTTCCTTGAGGTCCACCGGCTTGCGGACATAGTCCACCCCGCCCACCTCGAAAGCCTCGACCACATGCTCGCTCTCGGTCAGGCCGGTCATGAAGATGACGGGCACATTGGCCCATTCGGCCCGCGCCTTGATACGGGCGGTGGTTTCAAATCCGTCCAGCCCCGGCATCACCGCATCCATCAGGATAAGGTCGGGCAGAATATGCTCCAGCAAATCGAGCGCCGCCTTGCCGGAGGTCGCCACCAGCACGGAAAGTTCGGCCCCTTCCAGCGCTGCCGACAGCATACGCAAGGAATCCGGCTCGTCGTCCACCACAAGGACGGTTTGGGTATGCACGGACAGAGACATGGGTCTCAACACTCCTCAAGGATGCGTGCCATGCCCGGCAGGTCGAACCTGTCAAGGCAAGCGTAAAGTTTGGTGGCCAGTTCGGTGGTACCGGGCTGGTCGGCCAGATGGCGGATTTCCTGCTCGATGCCGCGCACATAGCCAATGCGCAGCAATTCGCGAATGCGCAAGACATGGGTTGCCGCCTCGCCATCCACCGTGGTGGGCGCGGCCAGCTTGGGCGCGGCGGGCGCGGCGGGGCGCGCACCATCCGATTCCACGCCCCATGCCAGATCGAGCAGGCCACCGATCGTCTCGATCAAGGCGTTGAACTCAACCGGTTTGACAAGGAAATGGTCATGCACCGGCACGGCGGTTTCGGGGCGATGGAATTCCTGCGCATTGGCCGACAGCATCAGGATGCGGATATCCTCGCCCAGCGCGGCACGGATGCGCGCGGCGGTTTCCCAACCGGAAATGCCCGGCAGGCTGATGTCGAGAATGGCCAGATCGAACGTATGCTTCTCGCCCCCCTCGCCTTCCACCAGCGCAGCGGCAGTTTCGCCATTGGGCGCCGCCTCCACATGGAAGCCCAGCGAAGTGAGCAGTTCGGACAGAAACTTGCGCTGTTCGGCGTCATCGTCGCACAGCAGGATCGAACGCCGCCGACCAAGATAGCCCGACACCTCGCGCCGCGCCCGTGCCTGATTCACCGGCGTTGCGGCGGGCGCGTTGACCTCGCCCAGCATCATCACCACGCGGAACACCGTGCCTTCGGGGCTGGAGGAGGCGAGATCGAGCTTGCCGCCCAGCATATCGACAATCGCCCGCGCGATCGACAGGCCCAGCCCCACACCGGGCCGCGCCTTGAGCGCCTCGTCGCCGCCCCGCTCGAAAGGCTCGAAAATGGCGCGCTGGTCCTCCGCGCGGATGCCGGGCCCGGTGTCGCGCACTTCAAACGTGGCCATCTGCGCGGAATAGCGCAAGGCCAGCGTGACCGAACCATGATCGGTATATTTGATGGCGTTGAACAACAGGTTGAGCAACACCTGTCGCAAGCGGCTGGCATCCATGCGAACCACGGCGGGAATGCGACCCTGCATCTCCAGCTCGAAATCCAGCCCTTTGGCGGTAGCACTGGGGCGCACCATGCGCTGGATCTGGTCGATGAACTGGTCGAGCTTGACCGGTTCGGGCTTCACGCGGATCACCCCGTTTTCAACCTGCGAAATGTCGAGCAGGGCCTCCACCAGACTGGTAATATGTTCCGAGCAACGGCGGATCACCACGGCGGCTTCCTGCGCGCCCACGCCGTCGTTGCGCTCCACCAATTGCGCATAGCCATAAATGGCGTTGAGCGGCGAGCGGATCTCGTGGCTGACATTCGCCAGATAGCGGCTCTTGGCCAGATTGGCGGTCTCGGCAGCGATGCGGGCATGCTCATGCCCGGCAATGCTGCTCTCGGCCTCGCGCCACCGCGCGTGGGCCATTTGCCACTGGCGATAGGCGAAGATGCAGAGCGCAGCCAGCACCGGCACAGCCAGCATCGCCGCCAGCCATTGCGCGAAGGCAAGCGTGCCGCGAATCACCACCAGCATCACCTCGACCATCATGCACAGCATGAGCGCCCAACCCAGCAGGCGCCGCGCCGCGTCATCGGCAGCCTCAACCCGGGCGATACGTTGATGGATCAAGGATGTGTCGGAATTCAACGGCGTAGGCCCCCTTGGCACGGCAAAGCCCGATCACCTTCGGCCTTTGCAAGCCGAAGGCGGACTGAAACCAGTCCGCTGCGCCACCCGAACCGAAACATTATTGCCCTCATTTGGCGATTTCTATTGTGCAATTGCGAAGATTGCACAGAGCGCGCATTTTGACAAGAGTGTAAGGCGCCAATGTTTGACATATGTCAAACATTGGCGAGCGTGACGCGGCGCCCCGTAGCCACAATGCCCGCGGCCGCGATCACCCCAGCCAGCCCCGCCGCAACAAAGGCCGGATCATAAGAACCCCATTCCTGCCGCACCACGCCACCGCCCCATGCCGCCAGCGCGGCGCCAATCTGGTGCCCCACCGCCACCCATCCGAAGATGATCGGCGCCTCGGCCTCGCCAAAGCTGCGGTTGGTGATGGCCACAGTGGGCGGCACGGTGGCGATCCAGTCGAGACCATAGAAAATGGCGAAGGCCCCCAGCGCCACCGGCCCGAAATCGAGAAAGGGCAGCGCGATCAGCGACAGGCCCCGCAGCCCGTAATAGATCATCAACAAACGACGCGGATCATAGCGATCGGTCAGCCAGCCCGAAGCGGTGGTGCCCACCAGATCGAACACGCCCATCGTCGAGAGCAAGCCCGCCGCCGCCACCGGCGCCAGCCCATGATCCCCGCAATAGGCGATGAGATGGGTGCCCACCAGTCCGTTGGTGGTCAGCCCGCAGACGAAAAACGTGCCGAACATCAGCCAAAAGGTCGGCTCTGCCCGCACGCACCACAAGACCTGCAAGGCCAGCAGCGCGCTGGCCGATTGCTTGCGCGGGGGCGGAGCATCGGCTGCCTCGCCATAGCGGCGCACACCCGCCGCTTCGGGGCTTTCACGCAGGAGCAGCGCCACCACTGCCACCAACACCAGACAGGCCAGCCCCACCACTCGCACCACCGGTTGCCACGCGCCAAAGCGGGTCAGCCATGCCAGATAGGGGAGAAAGACCAGCGCTCCGGTCGCGGTGCTGGCGGCAAACAAGCCCATCACCAGCCCCTGCCGCTGCGCGAACCAGCGGTTGACCACCGCCGCCCCCAGCACGCTGGCCACCATGCCCGTGCCGACGCCCGACACCAATCCCCATGTCACCAGATAATGCCAAGGCGCCGTCATATACTGGCTGGCCAGCGCCGCCGCCGCCATCAGCGACAGGCCCAGCATCACCATGCGGCGAATCCCCAGCGACATCATCAACGCCGCCGCGAAAGGGCCAATCAGACCATAGAGAAAAATGCCGACCGCGGCCGTGCCCGAAATGGTCGCCATGTCCCAGCCGAACTTGACATGGAGCGGCACCAGCAACACCCCCGGCGCCGCCCGCACCGCCGCCGACACCAGCAGGGCGAGGAAC
This sequence comes from Novosphingobium sp. UBA1948, assembly GCA_002336765.1. Taxonomy (GTDB): domain Bacteria; phylum Pseudomonadota; class Alphaproteobacteria; order Sphingomonadales; family Sphingomonadaceae; genus Novosphingobium. The sequence continues at coordinate 11,071 of DDES01000033.1, forward strand.
GTGATAGCGGCCGCAACAAAGGCAGGATGGATGGGGCGAGCTATGGGCTGATCCTTGTGTAGCTGCACCGGCTCCTAGCCCCGTTACCCCTTCCCTAGCAATCGTTTAAGCATTAGGGATTATGCCCATAGGCCATCGACGACAGGGGCGAGCCTGAAATGACCGAAATCCTCCCGAACCCCGGCCCCGGCCTGATCGAGAGCAGTGATGCGGCGGCAGGGACCAGCACCGCCTATCGCCTGACCGTCGGCGCTACCGGGCAAGGTGTGCTGGCCGGTGGGGATCATGACTGGTGGCGGGTCGATCTGGTGGCGGGGCAATCCTATGCCTTTGGCGTGGTAGGCACGGGCGCGACCCCCACCAGGGATCCCTATCTGCGGCTGATCGGGGTGGATGGCAGCACCGTCCTGTCCACCAGCGACGATGATCTGCCCAACCACAACTCGCTGATCCTGTTCACCGCCACCACCACGGGCACCTATTACCTCGACGTCTCGGGCTATCTGGCCAGCAACACCGGCCAGTATGGCGTCGCCGCCACGGTTGGCACCAAGCTCAACCTTGACCTGTCGATGATGGCGGGCGTGATCGACACCGGTTACTACTGGACCACCACGCGGGGCACCGGCGCCGCGATCACCTTCGCCTTCCGAGACACCTATTCCGGTTCGCTGACCAATTTCGCCCATATGAGCGCCAGCGAACAAGCCGCCGTGCTCAAGATTTTCGCGCTGCTGTCGGAACTGACAGGGCTGAGTTTCGTTCAGGTCAACCCGGGCGGCTACAGCGACAATGCCACCATCCTGCTGGCCGACTATTCCGCCAGCGACGGTACCGGTGGTCATGCCTCCTATCCTGGATCAACCGCCAACACGTCCTCGGCAGGCGATGTCTGGATGAACACCAGCCCGCATGGCGGCTCGGTCACCTATGGATCGTGGTTCTACATGGCGCTGATGCACGAGATCGGCCATGCGCTGGGCCTGTCGCATCCGGGCGAATACAATGCCGGCGTGGGCGTTTCGATCACCTATGCCCATGACGCGCAATATTATCAGGATTCGCTCGCCTATACGGTGATGAGCTATTTCAGCGAGACCAACACCGGCACCAACATCGGCTCGGACTATGCCGAAACCTATTTGCTGTCCGATATCGCCACGTTGCAGGCGATCTATGGCGCCAATTCCGGCACCCGTTCTGGCGATACGACCTATGGCTTTCACGCCAATGCGGGCAACACGCTCTATGATTTCTCGGTGAACACGATCCCCGCCTTCTGCATCTGGGATGGTGGCGGCACCAACATACTCGATTGCTCGCTGACACCGGCGGGCCAGATCTTGCGCCTGACGGCGGGCAGCCTGTCCTCGGTGCTGGGTTATACCGACAACATCTCGATCGCACAGGGCGTCAGCATCCGCGCGGCGCTGGGCGGATGGGGCAATGATGCGATCTATGGCAACGATCTGGGCGACACGCTGACCGGCGGCGTGGGCGCCGATACGCTGGTCGGCGGCGCGGGGGCGGACAGTCTGCTGGGCGATGGCAGCACCTATGGCGCCGCCGCCGACACCTACGGCATCGTGTTCGACAATGTCGCCGCAACCGGCCAGATGTTGCGCGGCAATGGCCTGACCGGCCTGCCCACCACGGCCATGACGCTGGAATTCATGATCGGCTTCAACGGCGGGGTGACGGCCGATTGGTTCTTCACCATGCCGGGCCTGCAGGTGATGATCGATCCGGGCAATTCCAGCGCGCCGGGCATGTGGTTCTATCTTAATTCCACATGGGCCTATTCCGGCATCACCGTGGCGCAATTGCAGGATGGCGGCACGCACCGCATTTCCTTCACATGGGACAGCGCCGGAGGCCCGACGGCTTTCTATCTCGACGGGCGGCAGATCAAGACCACAACCGGCTTTGCCAGCGGCATTACGCTGGCGGGCAGTGGCAATGTCAGCTTCGATCCGGTCAGCGCGCGACTGGGCGATGTGCGGCTTTACACCGCTGCGCTGGATGCGGCCACCATTGCGCTCAACGCCAACGGGCCTCTGGCCGATCCGGCACATACGGCGGGTCTGGTGCTCGGCTGGAGCGTGGCCGCCAATGGCACCGTCAGCAACGCGGTGGGCGGCACAGCACCCACCGTCACGGGCAGTCCCGCCACGGCCCTGATCCATGCCGGATCGCCCTATGCCGATGTGCTGTCGGGCGGAGCGGGCAACGATGCGATCACCGGCGGCTATGGCAATGACACGATTGATGGCGGCGACGGCAATGATACCGCCGTGTTCGGCGGCGTGCGCGGCGAGTATTCGGTAGGCTTCTCGGGCGGCCGCCTGATTATCACCGATCACACCGCCAACCGCGACGGCGCGGATACGCTGAGCAATGTCGAGAATTTCAGCTTTGGCGGGACGGTGATGACCTACGCCCAGTTGCTGGCCAATTTGCCGGCGCCGCCGGTGATAACCAGCCTTGGCCCGACAAGGCTTGTCTGGGACTATTCCGGCGCCTCGCTTCGTCAGGCACTAGAAGTCACTGTATCGGGCACGGGCATCGCTGGTCAAACCATCACGCTAAGCGCCGGTTCGAGTTCGACCACTGCAACGGTGGCGGCGGATGGCACATGGCTCGCCGCGATTAATCTGAGCGCCGCCACAAACCACGGTCTCACGGCCTATCAAACCGATGCCAGCGGCGGATCCAGCGCGATCAGCAACCCAACCTATTACAACCCGTCTATCGTTCCCGCGCAAAACACCGGCTTCTATCCGCCCTCCACCTACGGCCCTGTCATCACCTTTTATGACACGGGCAACGAACTGACCGCATCGGGCTCGGCGCCTTGGGTCCACGCAGTCACACTCTTGCCGTCCAATGGCTCGGGCACCGCGCCCGCCCTGTCCGGCCCGCAGGAACTCGTCACGCGGCTGGTCGGCAAGATGCAGATCGAAACACCGACCGGCAGCGTGCTTCTGGCCTCCAACAGCGACGGCAAGACCGAAGCACAGGCCACGCGCGGCGGCGTGACCTCGGAACTTTTCTTTGCCAGCGATGGCCATGTGTTGAGTGAGGTGTGGTCGCAGAACGGCGTGGTCAGCCATGTGCAGAATTTCAACGCCGATGGTTCGGTGGCGATGGACCAGACAGGGCTGCATGCCACACTCGACCTGTTCGCCTTCGATCCCAACGCAACGGCGCTGTCCTATGTGGAAAATGCCAGCCACACCGGCGGTACGCTCACGCTGACGGAAGGCTCGCTGCAGATGGCGCTGGCAGTGTCGGGCCATTATGCGCTGGGCGATTTCGTGATCGCGCCGGACGGACATGGCGGGTTGACGCTGTCCACCGTCGGGCATGAGCCCATCTTTCCGGGGCCTTGAGGATGATTGCAGTTCCACAGGGCACCGTGCTGTTTCGAGCGGGCAGTGAATGCGCGGGTTTTGTGGTGGTGCATTCAGGCACCGTGCGCGTGTCGCTCACCGGCGAGAACGGGCGCGAGATCGTGCTCTACCGCGTCAACCCCGGCGACATCTGTTTGCAGACCTTCGGCTGTCTGGTGCAGGGCCAGCCCTATGGCGCGGAAGGCGTGGCCGAGACAGATCTTGCCATCGAGATCATCCCGCCCGCCGAATTCCAGCGCCGCGTGGGGCAGGATGATGCGTTTCGCGCGCAACTCTTCGCAGCGGTGGCGCATCGCTTCCATGATCTGGAGCGGTTGGTGGAGGATGTAGCGCTGACCGGCATTCCGGCGCGGCTGGCGCGGGCCTTGCTGCGGCTCGACGATGGCAGCGGGCAGGTGGTGACCACACAGGAGCAACTGGCAACCGAGATCGGATCGGCGCGCGAGGTGGTGTCGCGGCAACTGTCGGCTTTCGCGCGTAGCGGGCTGATCGAGAGCGGGCGCGGCGCGATCCGGCTGCTGTCGCGCGGCGGATTGGAAGCGCTGGCGGGCGCGGCCTGATATTTTATCGACCGTGTGACCTAGTCACAGACGGCGCCAGCCTCCAGGCGCATAGGTTGCCCATCCAATCGAGGAGGGACTTATGAACGAAGGTGGTTTGGATCGCGCGTTGCGCGTGATTGTCGGGCTGGTGCTGATCGCGCTGGTGTTTGTCGGGCCGCAGACGCCGCTGGGCTGGATCGGCGTGGTGCCGCTGCTGACAGGCATTATCGGCTTTTGCCCCGCCTACAGGATTTTCGGCATCAGCACTTGCCGTGTGAAGTAATGGCCGCGTGAAGTGACGTAGAAGCGGCCTTTCAGCTCGGCTGATAGGCCGCCACTTCGGCCAGCACCTGCGCCGCATGCTCTTTGCGGCAGATCAGCAGGTCGGGCAGATAGGTGTCGCGCTGGTTATAGACCAGCGGTGTGCCGTCAATGCGGCTGCAATGCAGCCCGTGGGCCAGCGCCACGGCCACCGGCGCGCAGCTGTCCCATTCATATTGCCCGCCCGAGTGCAGATAAATGTCCGCCTCGCCGCGGATGATCGACATGGCTTTCGCCCCCGCGCTGCCCATCGGCACCAGTTCGGCGCCGATCCTTTCCGCCACATGCACCGCTTCGGCCGCGGGGCGGGTGCGGCTGACCACCATGCGCAAGGTTGCGGGCGCGGGCGGGACCGGCACGGGCGCATCGCTGCGATAGACGATACCCGTATCGGGCAAGGCCACCGCGCCCAGCACCGGCGCACCATCCACCGCAAGGCCGACATGCACGGCCCAGTCGGTGCGCGCCTCGCCATATTCGCGCGTGCCATCCACCGGATCGACAATCCAAACGCGGCTCTGCTCCAGCCGCGCGAAATTGTCCTTTTCCTCTTCGGACAGCAGCCCGTCTTCGCCGCGCTGTTGGCGTAGGGCGTGGACGAGGAACTGGTTGGCCGTGGCATCGCCCGCCTTGCCCAGATCCTTGCCCGTCACCAGACCGCTCTCGCGCACCGTGACCAGCAGGCGACCGGCAGTGTGCGCCAGCGCGGCGGCAAGGTCGGCATCGCTCAGGGTGGTCATGCTCAAATCTCCGGCATCCAGTAATCGCCCAGCACTTTGGCGACGATCATTTCGGCGGCATCTTCGGGGCTGATGCTGGTCGTGTCGATACGGATTTCGGGCGAGACGGGCGCCTCATAGGGGCTGTCGATGCCGGTGAAGTTCTTNNCGTTCGGCGCGGAAGGGGCTGATGAAGGCTGTGAGCACGATCAGGCCCGCATCCGTCATCAAACGCGCCACCTCGCCCACGCGGCGGATGTTTTCGATGCGATCCGCCTCGGTAAAGCCCAGATCCTTGTTCAGCCCGTGGCGCACATTGTCGCCATCCAGCAGGAACGTGTGCTTGCCCAAGGCGTGCAGCTTCTTTTCCACCAGATTGGCGATGGTCGATTTGCCCGAACCCGACAGGCCGGTGAACCACAGCACGGCGGGCTTCTGCATCTTCTGTTCGGCCCGCGCCTCGCGGGTTATGTCCAGCGCCTGCCAATGCACATTCTGCGCGCGGCGCAGGCTGAAGTGCAGCATGCCGGCGGCCACCGTGCCATTGGTGATCTTGTCGATCAGGATGAAGCCGCCCAAGGTGCGGTTTTCGACATAGGGTTCGAAAGTGATCGCGCGGTCGGTGGTCAATTCCACCACGCCGATGGCGTTCAGCTCCAGCGTCTTGACCGCCGTATGGTCCAGCGTGTTCACGTTGATGGCATATTTGGGCTTTTGCACCGTGGCCGACACCATCTGGGTGCCGATCTTGAGCCAATAGGACCGGCCGACATGCAGCGGCTCGTCATTCATCCATACCAGCGTCGATTCAAATTGGTCGGCCACCTGCGGCGGCTGATCCGCCAGCGCGATCACATCGCCGCGCGAGCAATCGATCTCGTCGGCAAAGGTCAGCGTGACCGACTGGCCCGCCACTGCCTGATCCAGATCGCCGTCAAACGTCACAATGCGTTCGATGGTGCTGGTCTTGCCGCTGGGCAGCACGCGGATGGCATCGCCCGCGCGGACCACGCCGCTGGCGATCTGGCCCGCAAAGCCGCGGAAATCGAGATTGGGGCGATTGACCCACTGCACCGGCATACGGAACGGCTTTTGCGCATCGCGTGCGCTGTTCACCTCGACCGTTTCGAGATGCTGCATCAGGCTGGGTCCGGTGTACCACGGCGTGTTGACCGAGGCTCCCGTGATATTGTCGCCCTTGAAACCGCTGATCGGCAGGGCGGTGAAGCTCTCGATGCCGATGCTGCGCGCGAATTCGGTGTAATCGGCGAGGATCTCGTTAAAGCGCGCCTCGCTGTAATCGACCAGATCCATCTTGTTGACGGCCAGCACGATGTTCTTGATGCCGATCAGGTGGCACAGATAGGAGTGGCGGCGCGTCTGCACCAACACGCCCTTGCGCGCGTCGATCAGGATCACGGCGAGATCGGCGGTCGAGGCGCCGGTCACCATGTTGCGCGTGTATTGCTCGTGGCCGGGGCAATCGGCCACGATGAACTTGCGCTTTTCGGTGTTGAAGAAGCGGTAGGCGACATCAATCGTGATGCCCTGCTCGCGCTCGGCGGCCAGACCATCGACCAGCAGCGCGAAGTCGATCTCCTGCCCCTGCGTGCCCGACTTCTTGCTGTCATTCTCCAGCGCGGCGAGCTGATCCTCGAAGATCATCTTCGAATCATACAGCAGGCGGCCGATCAGCGTGCTCTTGCCATCATCCACGCTGCCGCAGGTGATGAAGCGCAGCATGGTCTTGTGCTGGTGCGTTTCGAGATAGGCGTCGATATCCTCGGCAATCAGGGCATCGGTGACGTAAACGGCATCTTGCGTCATCAGAAATACCCCTGCTGCTTTTTGACTTCCATACCCGCGCCGCCCGCATCCTTGTCGATGGCGCGCCCCTGCCGCTCGCTGGTGGTGGTCAACAGCGTTTCCTGAATAACCTCGGGCAAAGTCTGCGCCTTGCTCTCCACCGCCCCCGTCAGCGGATAGCAGCCCAGCGTGCGGAAGCGGATCGAGCGCATCACCGGAACCTCGCCTTCCTTCAGCGGAAAGCGGTCATCGTCCACCATCAGCAGCATGCCGTCGCGCTCCACAGTCGGGCGCTCCTCCGCAAAATAAAGCGGCACGATGGGGATGTTGTTGAGGTGGATATATTGCCACACATCCAGCTCGGTCCAGTTGCTGATCGGGAACACGCGGATGCTCTCGCCCTTGTTCTTGCGGGCGTTGTAGAGGTTCCACAGTTCGGGGCGCTGGTTCTTCGGATCCCAGCCGTGGCTGGCGGTTCGGAAGGAGAAGATGCGCTCCTTGGCGCGGCTCTTTTCCTCGTCGCGCCGCGCGCCACCAAAGGCCGCGTCAAAGCCGTATTTGTCGAGCGCCTGCTTCAGACCTTCCGTCTTCCACATGTCGGTGTGCAGGCTGCCGTGGTCGAACGGGTTGATGCCGCGCTCTTCCGCCTCGGGGTTGTGATAGACCAAGAGGTCCATGCCCGACATCTCGGCCATCTTGTCGCGCAATTCATACATGGCGCGGAATTTCCACGTCGTATCCACATGCAGCAACGGGAACGGCGGCGGCGCGGGGTAAAACGCCTTGCGGGCCAGATGCAGCATCACCGCCGAATCCTTGCCCACCGAATAAAGCATCACCGGATTTTCAGCCTCGGCCACCACCTCGCGGATGATGTGGATGCTTTCCGCCTCCAGACGCTGCAAATGCGTCAGACGGGCCAGACTCAAGGGACTGGAAGGCGGCAACGGGTCGGACATCTCTTGCTCCAAGGGCGTGCGCACGCGGCACACGATACAGTTTTGCGCCTAGACGCAATCGCCTGCATAGCGAAAGATGGCATTTCTTCCCGCACAAGAAAGAGAGCTTTGGGCGGAACTTATTCCACGCCGGCCGGATTGCCTGTGACAAAGGCGCGCACCAGCGGGTGATCCGCATGGTCCAGTTCGCTGGCCGATCCCTGCCACACGATCCGCCCCGCATCCAGCATCGCCACATCATCGGCAATGGTGCGTGCGCTGTGCAGATCATGAGTAATCGATACTGCGGTACAGCCGAGCGAGGTCACCTTATCGCGGATCAACTCGTTGATCGCGCCCGCCGTGATCGGGTCAAGGCCGGTGGTCGGCTCGTCGAAAAACAGCAGCGAGGGCTGGCCGGCAATGGCGCGGGCAAGGCCCACGCGCTTCTGCATCCCGCCCGACAGTTCGGAGGGGTAAAGGTCGGCCACTTCCGGCGCCAGACGCACCAGACCCAGCGCCTCGATGGCGCGTGCCCTGGCCTCGGCGCGGGGCACGCCATCGGCGTTGATCAGGCGAAAACCGACATTCTCCCACACCGGCAGGCTGTCAAACAGCGCGGCGCCCTGAAACAGCATGCCGATGCCCGCAAAGCTGGCGCGCCGCTCGCGCTCGCGCTGATGCGTCACATCGACGCCATCGAGCAACACGCTACCCGCCTCGGGCACCATCAGCCCCAGCGCGACCTTGATGGTCACGCTCTTGCCCTGCCCCGAACGCCCCAACAGCGCCAGCGAGCGCCCCTCCGCCACCGACAGGTCCAGCCCGTCGAGCACCTTGTTGGCACCGAAGCGCTTCGAAACGCCTCTCCATTCAAGTTTGGGTGTCGCCATGTCAGAGCCGCGCGAAGATCGAGGAAATCAGATAGTCAGCCGCCAGAATCAGCACGGCCGAAGACACCATCGCCGAGGTCGTCGCCCGACCCACACCGCGTGCCCCGCCCTTGGCCGTATCGCCGTGATAGCAGCCCATCAGGCCGATGATGAAGCCGAACACCGCCGATTTAATCAGGCCCGATTCCACATCCCAACGGGTGATGAAGTCCACCGTGTTGGTGATATAGATCGAGTAGGGCAGATCGATCAGCAGCTTGGAAACCTGCATACCGCCCGCGACGCCGATCAGATCGGCCAGCAGGGTGAGCAAGGGCAGGCTAACCGTGGCGGCAATCAGGCGCGGTGCGATCAGATAGCGGCGCGGCTCGGTCGAGAGGGTGAACATCGCGTCCACCTGCTCGGTGGCGCGCATCGCCCCGATTTCCGACGCCATCGCCGAAGCCACCCGCCCCGCCAGCATCAGCGCCGCCAGCACCGGCCCCAGCTCGCGGGTGATGCCTAGCGCCACGATCTGCGGCATGACGGTTTCCGCGTTGAAGCGATCACCGCCCGAATAGATGTTGAGCGCCAATGCCGCACCGGTGAACCACGCCGTCAACCCCACCACCGGCAGCGAGAGAAAGCCCACCGCCATAAACTGGCCGAGGATCTGGCGCGGATACCACGGCGGCGTGACAGCGGCGGCCACGCCCCGCGCGGCGAAATGCCCGACGCGCCCCACGGCGGCCACGCCATCGAGCACCGCGCGCCCCAGCGCATTGACCCATCCGATCACGCCCCCTGGCGCGCTGTGCGGCATGTCAGCCACCTTACATCTCGGGCAGATCGGTGGCTGCCTTGGGCGCAGGCGCGGCGCTGGAAGCGGCGGCAGGCGCCGCATCGCTCTTGGGCCGCATCACCTGTCCGATCAATCCGAACAGATCGACCGCGCCCTGCGTGTTGGCAACCTCGCCACCGGGCTTCAGATCATCCGCCGCGCCGCCAGGCATGATGGTGATATGGTTGCCGCCCAGCAGGCCGTCACTGGTGATCTTGGCGGTGGAATCGCTGGGCAGTTTCACGCTCTCGTCCACCGACAGGCGGATCACCGCCATATAGGTCTTGGGATCGATGGTCACACTGCTCACCGCGCCGACCTTGACGCCCGAAACCGTGACCTTTGCGCCCGGCTGGATTCCGCCTGCCTCGCCAAAGCGCGCCGAGATCTCGTAGCTGCCGGTCGAACTGCGACCCGTCACGCCCAGCGCATAGGCCAGAAAGATGCCGGCAAAAGCCAGCACCACAAAGCCCATCAGCGTTTCGCCCCAATGTGCGCGCATGATTATCCCTTTACCCCTGAACCTTGTTGCGTCCGCGCTTATTTCTTGGCGCGGATCACGGCACCGGTCTTGTCAGCGGCAAGCTGCGTGGTCAACACGTCAATCTTGCCACCGGCATTGTCGATGGTGGCGACAAAGTCCTGCTGCTGGGTAATCGCCAGCCACACGCCCGACACCTGCACGTCCACGGCCTTCCAGCCATTGCCGTCATTCAGCACGCGCCATACCAGATTCGTGGGCTGCTGGCTGCGGCCACCGGCCAGTTGCGTCGTCACCAGCACATCGCCCGGCTTGCGCACCACCGATCCGGTCACCACGATCTTCTCGCCGTGGTAATCGTCGATGCGCTTCATATAGACGTTCTCGGCATAGTTGCGGAACGCGGTGGAGAAGCGGGCATACTGGTCGGGCGTGGCGACGCGGGCATATTTGCCCAGCACAAAGCGCGTGACCTTGGGCACATCGACCAGCCGGTTGATGAGCACGCGGAACGCCTCCTTCTTGGCGGCGTCGCTCTTGCTGCGATCATTGAGCACAGCCAGCACCTCGCGGGCGCCCTGCTGCACATAGGCCTCGGCGCTGGCATCGCGGGCGGCCTGCGCCATGGCTGGCGTGGCGGCAATCGGCAGACTGGCCATCACGGGCACGGCCAGCGCGAGGGCGAGAGAAAAAGCGCGCGACATTACAAAACTCCATCCTTGGATCGGCCGGCATGGCAGCCGCCTGAAACATCCCATCAATCGGAAACCGGCGCCAGAAGTCCGGCCCTGAAAATCCGGCCCTAAAAATCCGGAAGCGCTTCAGCCTTACCCGTTGCATCCTGAACAACCGCTGCACGCTGTTGCGCATAGGCCGCGCGGGCAAAGGCATAGGGGTCCGACGCGCCATAAATCGCTGACATCGTGCCATCGTTCTGCTGGCGCCAGTTCACACCCGCCGCGGCAAACCGCACCGCACCGCCCGGCGAGCTGAAGATACCGCCGATCACGAAACCGACCGGATCGGTGAACGTATCGACCAACCGCCCGAAACCGTCGCGCACATTCGACGGCCCGAGGAAGGGCAGCATGGCATAAGGCCCGGGCTTGGCACCCCAGCGGCCCAGCGTCTGCCCGAAATCGGCAGGACGTCGCGGCAGACCGCCCTTGGCCGCCATATCGAACAGCCCGCCGATCCCCACGGTGGAATTGATCACGAAACGCACCGTGGTCTTCACCGCGCGCCCGATCTTCAACTGCGCCATATTGTTGAGGAAGGTGGAAGGCTCATCCAGATTGAGGATGACGTTGGAAATATGGTTGCGCACCGGCTGCGGCGCCACCGCCTGATAGCCGTGCGCCACAGGGCCGAGCAGCTTCTTTTCAAAGAAGATGTCGAAGTCCCAGATCGCGCGATTGGGCTTTTCCCAAGGGTCGCGCAACAACAGACCGTCAGGCACGACATCGGCAGCCAGCGCCGGGCCAGGCGTGGCAGCGGGCACATCAGCAGGATCGACCACAGGCACCGGATCGCTGGCGGGCGGCGGATCGAGCGGCGCGGCGGCGATATAGGGTGCGGTGCTGGCGGTGCCACCGGCGGGCAGCGTATCGATTGCGGGCGCAACGGGGGCCGCCGCCGAGGCGAGCGCCATTGCTGTCAGAGAGATCATCATCTGGTTTCTTCCTTGGTACCGCTGGTCCGGTAACCCCCCGCAGGGCTGTCCATGCCCCGAAAAGCCCGCCCAAGGCCAGCAAAAAAATCGCGTTCCCGCAAAAAAGTGTACGATGCCGGACCGTTTTACGTCAAACCGCCACTGGCCAGCGCGCATCCGCCTGCTAAAGTCCCGCCATGCAGACGGGGAAGGACAGGCATATGCGCGCATTCGAAGTGGCCACGCTGGCGGGGATTGTGATCGGCACGGCCCTTTCTACCTGCATCGCGCCTGCCTATGCCGCACCCGCGCCCCGCAATATAACGATCACCCGCGACACATGGGGCATTGCCCATATTCACGGCAAAACGGATGCCGATGCGGTCTATGGCATGATCTATGCGCAGGCCGAGGATGACTTCAATCGCATCGAGACCAACTATCTCGTCAATCTTGGCCGTCTGGCCGAGGCGGAAGGGGCCAAGGCGATCTGGCAGGATCTGCGCCAGCGGCTGTTCCTCGACCATGACAAATTGAAGGCCGACTATGCCAAAAGCCCGCTGTGGCTGCGCAAGCTGATGGTGGCATGGGCCGCGGGGCTCAATGCCTATCTGGCCGACCATCCGCAGGTGAAGCCCCGCGTTATCACGCATTTCGAGCCGTGGATGGCGCTGTCTTTCACCGAGGGCAGCATCGGTGGTGATATCGAAAGCGTGCCACTCAGCCAGCTCGAAGCCTTCTACAACCATCGCCATATCGCCATGACAGAGGCGGAAAAGGGCACGCTCTACCGCGAGCCGCAGGGATCGAACGGCGCAGCCATCGCGCCCGCCAAAACCAAGGATGGCCACGCCCTGCTGCTCATCAACCCGCACACATCCTTCTTCTTCCGCTCCGAAGCGCAGGTGACGAGCGACGAGGGACTGAACGTCTATGGCGCCTCCACCTGGGGGCAGTTCTTCGTCTATCAGGGCTTCAACCAACACGCGGGCTGGATGCACACGTCCAGCGGTATCGACAATGTTGACGAATTTGCCGAAACGCTGGCCGGTTCGGGCGCTGGCACCCCAAAAGGCACGCCGCCCGCCTACCGCTATGGCGCGACGACGCGGCCCTTCACGGTGAAGCCGGTCACGCTGTCCTATCGCCTGCCCGATGGCAAAATGGCGCGGCGTACCTTCACCACCTATGCCAGCCACCACGGGCCGATCACCCGCGAGGATGGCGGCAAGTGGATCGCCTTCAGCCTGATGAACAAACCGATCCCCGCGCTGGAGCAGAGCTTTCTGCGCACCAAGGCGCGCGATCTGGCCAGCTTCCTGAAGGTGGCCGAGCGCAAGGCCAATTCCTCAAACAACACGCTGTTCGCCGATGACAAGGGCGAGACGGCCTATCTCCACCCGCAATATGTGCCGGTGCGCGATACCGCTTTCGACTGGCGGGCGCCGGTCGATGGCAGCAATCCGGCCACCGACTACAAGGGGTTGCACAGCCTTGCCAGCCTGCCGCAGGTCATCAACCCGAAAAACGGCTGGTCCTACAACACCAACAATGCCCCGTGGTCGGCGGCGGGGGCGGATAGTCCCAGGCAGGCCGACTTCCCCGTCTATATGGACGAGATCGGCGCCAACCCGCGCGGCCCCCATGCCGAGCGTGTGCTGAACACGGGCGCCCCCTTCACGGCTGACAGCCTGCTGGCCGGTTTCTACGATTCATGGCTGCCAGCTTTCGATCGCCTTCTGCCGCAGTTGATCGCCGCGCATGACAAGACCCCCAACCCCTCGCATGATGCCGCCATCGATCTGCTCAAGGGCTGGGATCACCGCTATGCGCTGGATTCCACCGCCACCAGCCTTGCCGTGTTCTGGGGCGAGGCGCTGTGGGCCAAGGGCGCCGATCAGGCCAAGGCCAAGCGCAAGACCGTGTGGGACTGGATGGAGCAGGACGCCACCGACCAGCAACGCACCGCAGCGCTGGAAGAAGCCCTGCAGAAGCTGGAGGCGGATTTCGGCAAGTGGCAGGTGCCATGGGGCGAGATCAACCGCTATCAGCGCAACGATGGCGCCATCGCGCAAGTGTTCGACGATGCCAAGCCTTCGACGCCGGTGGCGCTGGCCTCGTCGCAATGGGGCTCGCTGGCCGCCTTTGGCGCGGCGCGCGGCAAGGATGCCAGTGGCAAGACCATCACCAAGCGACTCTATGGCTACAAAGGCAACAGTTTTGTCGCGGTGGTCGATTTCGGGCCGAAAGTGAAGGCGCGGGCGATCACCATCGGCGGGGTGAGCGGCAATCCCGCCTCACCCCATTTCGCCGACGGGGTGGACCGCGCGGTGACCGGCAACCTGCGCCCCGTGTGGTTCTATCCCGAGGATGTGGCGGCGCATGTGGAATCACAGAAAGTGCTGGTCCGCCGCTGACGCGGTTGGCGGGGGCAAGCCCCGGGATGACAGGCCCGCCGCCTGCGGCTAAGCACGGCGGATGAGCAACGGCGAACTCTCCACCCTGTTCTTCCTGCAAATGGCGGTGATCATCGCCACCTGCCGCGTGGTGGGCTGGCTGTGCCGCCGCTATATGGGCCAACCACAGGTGGTGGGCGAGATGATTGCGGGCGTGGTGCTGGGGCCATCCTTGCTGGGCTGGATCGCGCCCGATCTGCAAGCCGCGCTGTTTCCCGCCGAAACGAAGAAGGTGCTCTATGTCGGCGCGCAGCTTGGCGTCGGGCTTTACATGTTCCTCGTCGGCCTGACCTTTGACCGCGAGGAATTCCGCGCCAGTTTCGGCAAGGCGGCGGCCGTGTCGCTGGGGGGCATGGCGGCGCCCTTTGCAGTGGCGGCGCTGATGGTGCCGTGGCTGATCGGCCTGCCCGGCCTGTTCATGCCTGCGGTGAGCGTGGCGCAAGCCTCGCTGTTCCTTGGTGCGGCGATCGCCATCACCGCCTTTCCCATGCTGGCGCGCATCATCCATGAACGCGGCCTCGCCGGCACGCGGCTGGGCACACTCAGCCTCTCGGCAGGCGCGCTGGGCGATGCGGGGGCATGGGTGGTGGTGGCGCTGGTGCTGGCCAGCCTTGGCGCGGGTGCGGGTGTGGCGATCAAGGCGGCGGGCGGCGGATTGGCTTTCGCGCTGGTCATGGTGCTGGTGGCGCCGCGCCTGCTCAGGCCGCTGGCCACGCGCGAGGCGAGCGAAGGGCTGCTGGCGCTGGTACTCGGGCTTTTCCTGCTGTGCGCCTGGGCGATGGATGCGGCGGGGATGCATGCGGTGTTCGGCGGCTTTCTGCTGGGCACGGCCATGCCGCGCGGGCCGTTTGCCGACGCCCTGCGCGCCAAACTTGAACCTTTCGCCACGACCTTTCTGTTGCCGATGTTCTTCACCTTCTCGGGGCTGAACACCCAGATGCAGGTGCTGGGGCAAGTGGGTCTGATTGGCGCGACGCTGGCGATCCTGGCCGCCGCGATCCTCGCCAAGGGCGGCGCCTGCTATCTGGCCGCAAGGTTGACAGGCGAAGACCATCGCACCGCGCTGGGGATCGGCGCCCTGATGAACGCGCGCGGGCTGATGGAGCTGATCATCATCAACATCGGCTTGCAGCAGGGCATCATCGGCCCCGCACTGTTTGCCATGCTGGTGCTGATGGCGATTGTTACCACACTGATGGCCTCACCACTGTTTTCCCTGACGCAGCGCTAGGCCTTGCCGCTCAGGCTGAGGCGCGCACCACCAGTTGCGGATCCATCACCACGGCGGGCGTGTCCTCACCCGCGATGCGGCGCATCAGCAGATCGACCAGATGTTCCGCGCCACTGGCCAGATCCTGCGAAATGGTGGTGAGTTGCGGCGTGACATGCTCGCCAATGGGCAGGCCGTCATAACCGATCACCCGCACATCGCCCGGCACCGACAGACCCGCCGCCGCCAGCGCGCGCATGGCCGCCAGCGCGATGAGGTCAGAGGCGGCCACAATGCCATCGGGCAGCGGCGAGGTGCTGGCCAGATAGTCGACAATCGCGGGATAGGCGATGTCGGGCACAAGATGGATATTCGCCTGATCGGGCGTACCAAGGCCTGCGCGGGCCATCGCGTCACGCACGCCCGCAAGCCTCTGCCCGATTTCCAGCGCGCGCGGATCGCCCAGAAAGGCGATGCGACGGCACCCCTGTGCGATCAGATAGCTGGCCGCCATATCGCCGCCCTTGCGGTTATCCGAACCGACGGTGCAATGCAGTTGGCCCTCGCTATGGCCGCCCCACACCACCATCGGGCGATAATGCGCCGCCATAGCATCGAGCGTTGCCGCCTGATCCGACTGGCCAACCACGATCAGCCCATCCATCCGGCCCGAATTGGCAAAGCGTTCGATCCATGCGCTGTCGGTCGGGATCACGCGGCTGAGCAGCAGGTCATAGCCGCGCTCGGTCAGCTTGTCGGCCAACAGGCCCAGCATGGTGATGAAGAAGGGATCGGTCAGTTGCTGGCGCTTTTCATGGCCCAGCGGGATCAGCACACCAATCGTGTTGGTGCGCTGGATACGCAGGTTGCGCGCCAGAATATTGGGGCGAAACCCATGCTCGCGCGCCAAAGCCTGAATACGCTCACGGGTTTTCTGGCTGATCAATTCCGATCCAGCCAGGGCACGCGATACGGTGCCGGTGGAAACGCCGGCCAGATCGGCCAGCTCCTTGATATTACGAATCCTGCTCATGCCTTTTGCGGCGCTTTCTGTGGTCGGGGGCGCCGCAATTGTCATGCTACTCTTTCGCAATTGCAAGAAAAATTTGAACAATTCTCGCAATATGTCTGATTACTGGTATTTACACTTATACGAGGTGACGCGGCGCACAGGCCCCCGCCTTCACGCGGTCGCCTCGATCTGCTGGCGCAGTGCAAGCAGCATGGCCGGATTGACCGAACGGCCATCGGTAATGGCTCTGGTCATAGCGTCGATGATCTCCAGCGCACGACTGCTGCCAACGTGTCCTCCCGCCGCCAGACCGGCGCCAACCTTATCCGCTCCGCCCCTGCCCCCGGGCAGGCTACAGCCATGCACCAGACCGCAAGCCTGACAGCGCTCGAGAGTGTCTTGCGCCTCGGCCAAGGCCTTTTCGGCCTGTCGCCGCAGGATCATCTCGCGCTCCAACTCGTCTTTCAACTCGTCAAAGGCCAGAACGCGCATGGTGGCCCGCTCGTCGAGCGCGGCATTGACCTGCTTGAGCTGGTCGCTGGACCGCAATTTGGTCAATTGCGTCTCGATCCGCGCGCGCAGCACGTCGAAATCGATCGGTTTGGTGACATAATCGTCCGCGCCAGCGTCCAGCGCCTCGACCACGGCATGGCTCTCGGCACGCGCAGTCACCATGATGACGGGGATCGCAGCCAATTGCCAGTCCTGCCGCAACACGCGCAACACCTCGATCCCGCTCATCGCGGGCATCATATAATCCAGCAGCACCAGATCGGGCTTGCGCGCACGGATGAAGTCCAGCGCGGCCTCGCCCGAATCCACCTGATACATGTCATAGCCGAAAGGTTCGAGGCGGCGGCACAGCAATTGCCGATTGCCCTCCACATCATCCACCACCAGTACCAGCGCGCGCTTGCTGCGGCCAAGGGCCGTGGTTGGTCCCAGATTGTTCGCCGGGGCGTTCATGTCATGGCTCCTCGGGCCGGAAAAGGTTTATGCCGCATCGCGCGTCTCCCCAAGGGCAGGCGCGCGATGGCGCGGGCGTTTGCGCGCAATGCGCAGCGTAAAGACCGAGCCGAAATCCGGCTCGCTGCTGACCACGACCGATCCGCCCATCATCGTGGCGAAGCGATCGACCAGCGCCAGCCCCAGCCCCGTGCCGCCAAAGCGCCGCGTGGTAGAACTGTCGCTCTGGGTGAAGGGCTGGAACACGCGCTTGATCTCGCTGGCGCTCATGCCGATGCCGGTGTCCGACACCACCAGCACCAGATCCTCCGGCTCCAGCCGCGCCTGCACCTCGACAAAGCCGCCCTGCGTGAACTTGCAGGCGTTGCTGCCCAGATTGAGCAGGCATTGGCGCAGCTTGGTGGCGTCGCCAAAGAAGCCGTCAATGGCGGGATCGAGCCTGAAGGACAGCCGGTTGCCTTGCCGCGCGGCCAGCGGGATCAGCAAGGCCTCTACCTCGCCCAGCAACTGGCGCAGGTCGAAATCGTGCAGGTCCAGCTCCATCTTGCCCGCCTCGATCTTGGACAGGTCGAGCACGTCGTTGAGGATGGCGAGCAGTGAATGGCCGGCGGTCCGGATGCGCTCGACCATCTCGCGCTGGTTCGCGGCGAGCGGCTCGCGCTCCAGCACTTGGGCGAGGCCAAGTACGGCGTTCATCGGGGTGCGGATTTCGTGGCTCATGTGGGCGAGGAACTCGCTCTTGGCCGCATTGGCCGCTTCGGCGGCNNGATGGCGTTGAGCGGGGTGCGCAATTCATGGCTCATATTGGTCAGGAATTCGGACTTGGCGACATTGGCGCTTTCGGCGGCATCGCGCGCCTCGGCCAGTTCGCCCAGCGTGCGCGACAAGCTCTCGTTCTGGCCCTCCACGCGGTCGAGCATGGCATTGTAGCTGTTGGTAAAGGGGGCAATATCGGGATCATCGACCAACTCCAGCCGGGCCTTGAGATCGCCCGACCGCCCCACCCGCTCCATCGCCTGCTTCATCGCATCGAGGGGGCGAAACATCATGCTGCGTAACTGGGCCGCCAGCACGCTGGCCAACAGCATGCACACCACCAGCATCACCACCGCCATCGGCAGCGTATCCTGCGCCAGATCGCGGAAGGTGCGGTAGTGATAGCCGATCACCAGCGCGCCCACCGGCTTGCCATCCACCATGATCGGGCTGCGATAGGCGGCATAGCGGGGGCCGGCGCGAAACAGCCGGGTGATCGCCTTGCCGCCCAGCATCTGGGCCTGCATCGCCCGCTCGTCCTGCGCCAAAGGCTCCAGCGTGTCGCGGGCCAGCGTTTCGCCCGCAGGCCCCAACACCTCGATCCATTGCAAGCCGGGCATGGTGCGGGCCGATAGCACGATCCTGGCCACTTCCGCCTGATCGCGCGCGCGCACCGGCAAGGCCATGCTGCCCGAGAGAACATCGGCAAAGCGCTGGAAATGGCGGTTGTCGCTGTGCCGCTCGTGCACATATTGCACAAAGATCAGCCCGACCGCCGAGGTCAGCAGAGCCATGCCTGTCACCGCCAACGTCAGCATCGACATCTTTTTGCGAAAGGGCGCGGATGCCAGCGCCATTTCGATCAACCGCCTCACCATCGCGCTTTCCACCAAGCCGAAAAGCCCCGAACCGGGGACCTTCACAGACGCATTCTAGCACCAAGCCTGTAAAAGCTCAGGCCAGCCGTCGTTCAGGATTTTCCCGCATGCGGGCCAGCATCGCCATCAGCTCCGGCTCGGGCAGCGGCGGGGCCACCAGATAGCCCTGAATGGTGTCGCATCCGGCCAGCCGCAACAGATCGGCCTGCGCCTGCTCCTCCACACCCTCGGCCACGATCTCGAAGCCCAGTTCGCTGGCCATGCCGATGATGGCGCTGGCTACCACCTGCTGGCGCCGGTCGGTGGTGATGTCGGTCAACAGCGACCGGTCGAGTTTCAGCCGATCCATCGGCATGCTCATCAACTGGGCCAGATTGGAATAGCCGGTGCCGAAATCGTCGAGTGCCACGCTCACCCCGTCGCGGCGCAAGCCCTCGATCCGCTCGAGCGAGAAGGCTTCCTTGCGCATGATGGCCGCTTCGGTGATCTCGATCTCGAGATAGCGCGGCGGCAGGTTGAAACGCGCCAGACAGGCGCGGATCATCGGGATCAGTTCGATACGGTACAATTGCTGAGGGCTGACGTTGATCGACATGCGCAAGGGATGGCCCTCGCGGTGCCAGCGCGCGGCGGTGCGCACCGCCTCCAGCATCACCCATTCGCCGATATCGTCGATCAGACCATAGGACTCGGCAAAGGGAATGAAGTCGCCCGGCATCACCAGCCCGCGCGTCGGATGGTTCCAGCGGATCAGCGCCTCGACCGAATCGATGCTGTTGCCAAGCAAATTGACCTGTGGCTGGAAATACAGGCAGAACTCGCCCCTTTCGAGGGCGAGCCGCAGATCGATTTCCTTTTCCAGCATTTCGTCGGCCTCGCGCCGCATGGCCGGAGAATAGAAGCGATAGCCACCGGGCCCTTCGGATCGCGAACGCGCCATCGCTGCATCCGCCGCCGCCAGCAACTTGTCATATTGCCCGCCCACCGAACTGGCCAAGGCCACCCCGATCGATACTTTCACCCGCAGCGATTGCGGCCCGATGTGCAAAGTCTCGCCAATCACCCGCCGCAGTTTCTGGATGAAGCGTTCCCCTGCCTCGCGCGACAGATCGGCAGGCAGAAAGATCGCGAATTCATCGCCGCCCAGCCGCCCCACCAAGGGCTCGGACCGCTCATCCGGTTCTACGACGTCCTCGGCGCTGTCATAATGGGCGGCCAGCCGCATGCGGTCGGCCACGGCACAGACCAACTGGTCGCCACCGGCACGGCCGAGGCTGTCATTCACCTTTTTCAGCCCGTTGATCCCCACCACCAGCATCGCGCCCTGCGCAGGGGCAGCCGCCAGCGCGCTCTGGACAGTCTGACGGAAGGCCGAGGAATTGAGCAGATCGGTCATCGGATCGCGGCGCGCGGCCAGTTCCAACTGGGTCATCGCGGAATGGACCTGCGGCAGCAACCGGTCACAAGCCTGCGCCAGCGGTTTGAGCGCCGCCGCGTCCGACCGCACCGACAGTGGCTGGAACTCGCCTTCGGAAAAAGCATCAAGCGTGGCGACCAGCCGATCGCGCGCCCGATGAAAACGCCGATGACGCCACAGTTGAACCGCTGCGACCAGCAAGGCCAGTGCCGCCAGCATTTCCAGCAAGAGGGGCGAAACAAACATCGCGCGCAGCAACCAAAACTGAGCGGACGCGGGGGAACGTCCTTGGAATACCAGCCTGTTCTCTACAACCGGCCACATGAAGGCTGGACAAAGTGCCAGCCTCGCATTTCTACGAAGGGCCATCCGCGAGGCGAGGGGGGAAAGCAGCCTCCGTCACGATTTCCTAACCCTCGCACGCTAGTCTGAGGGCATGAACAGCCTTGTCTCCCGCGCCTTGGGCATGACTTTTCTGATGGGCCTTGCCGCCCTAGTGCTGGTGCCGCGCGCGCAGGTCGCACCGGTGCCCACGCCTGCGATGCTGGATCAGGCCAACAGCAATCCGTGGAGCAATGCGCCGCCCCCACAGGCCGCCAACGCCCCGCGCGAGACCAAGGTGATTGCCCGCGATCGTTCGGGCCAGTTCCATCTCGATGGCTTCGTCAACGGGCGGCAGACCCAGTTCCTGATCGACACCGGCGCCGATCTGGTGGCCATTCCCGATTACGAGGCGGCGCGACTGGGGGTGCCCGTGCGCGAGGACGATTTCCGCCCGATGCTGCAAACCGCCTCGGGCACCGCCGATGGCGCGCCGGTGGTGATCGACCGGATCGATGTGGCGGGCACCAGCCTTACCGGCGTCAACGCCGTGGTGGTACGCGGGCTTTCGACCATGCTGTTGGGGCAGAGCGCCCTCAAACGTCTGGGCACGGTGACACTGCGCGGCGATACGATGGTGATCCAACCCGGCTAGGCTTTTGGTCGATTTCGCTTTATCGGGCAGGCCATGACCAACGCCATCCGCCCCGCCACGCCCGCCGATCTGCCGCTGATCGCGCGTTTCATCCGCGATCTGGCCGAATATGAAAAGCTCGCCCATGAAGTGCGTTTTGACGAGACGGTGCTTGAACAGCACCTGTTTGGAGCTCGTCCTATGGCCGAAGTGGTGATTGGCGAGATTGATGGAGAACCACAGGGGTTCGCGCTGTTCTTCCACAATTTCTCCACCTTCGAGGGCCGTCCGGGCATCTATCTGGAAGACCTCTTCGTGCGCCCCACCGCGCGCGGCAGCGGGCTGGGCAAGGCGTTGCTGCTCCATCTGGCGGCGCTGGCGCAGGATCGCGGCTGCGCGCGACTCGAATGGAGCGTGCTCGACTGGAACGCGCCCTCCATCGGATTTTACAAGTCGCTGGGCGCCAAACCGATGGACGAATGGACCGTTATGCGCGTTGACGGGCCGGTTCTGGCTCAACTCGCCGCGCAATCGCGTGCATCCATCGCGCAAAGCTGAACCAAGGGTTTAACTTGTCTGCTGCAATGCGGTAGGACGGAACGCATGGATCGCACCACGAATCGACAATTGGATCGCCGTACGGCCCTGCGCCGCGCGCTGGGGGTCGGTATCGGCCTTGGCGCTGCCGTCGCGACCCCATCGCGGGTCTTTGCCGAAGTGTCGCCGCTCTCGGATTACGAACGCCGCCTGATCGCTGTCGCCCTGCGTGAGCGGGATCGCGTCGGCGCGATGCTGGTGGATGGTAGCGTGGTGGCAATCGCCGATTTCGCCCGTCCCTCGCATGAAACGCGGCTGCATTTCGTCGATATGGTGTCGGGCCGCGTCGATTCGCATCTGGTGGCGCATGGCCGCGGTTCGGATCCCGAACATATGGGCTGGCTGCGACAGTTCTCGAACGGCGTGGGCTCGCTGGCCACGTCGCGCGGCGCCTATCTCACCACCGAGAAATATGACGGCAAATATGGCCAGTCGATGCGCCTGCGCGGCCTCGATCTGGACAATTCCAACGCCTATGACCGCGCCATCGTGATGCATCCGGCATGGTATGCCGCGCCCGACATGTTGGGCAAATATGGCAAGTTGGGGCGTTCGGAAGGCTGCTTTGCCATGGCGCCCGAGGAATTCTCCGTCGCGCTCGACCATCTGGGCAGCGGCCGCCTGCTGTTTGCCGACCGCATCGGCGAGGGCTGATCCCTCGCCAACGCGGCGCTTCTTAAAGCAGCCCGATGCTTACAAGGGATTATCCAGCTTGATGATCGCCTCGGTGCTGGCGCGCTGGCTGGTGTGCAACTGGCGTGGCGCGCGAAAGCTGTCGATCACCGGCTTGTCGCGGCCATAGATGTCGGCAAAGGCGGCAAGCTGGCCGTTGATGTCGCTGCCCAGCGTCATATAGACCAGATAGACGGGAAAAGTCCGCGTCATCGGCACCTTGCGGTATTTCAGCGATTCAAAGCTGGCGACGGCCTCTTGCTGGCTCATCCCCGCGCCCAGAATCGCCATCGTCATGCCCAGTTCCACCGCACGTTCGGTGCGGATACAGCCGTGGCTGAAGGCGCGAACCGAAGCGTTGAACAGGCCCTTGGACGGCGTATCGTGCAGATAGATGGCATGCGGATTGGGCATGTCGATCTTCATGCGGCCCAGCGAATTGCTGTCGCCGGGCTGTTGCACCACATTGATCGTGCCATCGGCGCTCTTGGTCACCTTGTAGCCGGCGCGCGGACGGGCCAGCAATTGCGCGCCCAGTCCTTCGCCCACCACGATGGATTGCGGCACGGTCCAGGTCGGGTTGAACACCACATTCTGCACCTTCTCGGCCAATTGCGGCGTCGCGGTCTTGCCCGGCCTGCCGACGATGGTGCGATAGGTGCGGATCGGCTTGCCATTCACCGTGAGGCGCAACTGGAATTCGGGCACATTGGTGATGAGATAGATATTACCCAGATCGCGGGGCAGCCAGCGCCAGCGGTCCATGTTGATGCGGATCGCGTCGCGGCGCTTGGCGTCAGCCTTGGGCGTGGCGATCAGCGCGTCGCGCAGCGTCTGGTAATCGAAATAGGTGGGCGTAAGGCTGGCCAGCACCTCGGTCACGGCATGGTTGGTGGTGGCGCGTTGCAACAGGGCCTCGGTGGGATTGTCATCCTGATCGGGGTCAACGGCGAACCATTGCACGCGTGAAGGCATCGGCGTGCGCCCGTCGCGCAAATCCTCGGCCAGCCAGTCGAAGCTGCGGCTGGCCTGCTGGTCCAGCGCGTCGCCCACGCCGGCGTTGATCGCGGCGCGTAGGGCATCGGGCTGGTAGTCGGCGGGGAACAGGCCTTCGTTGCCGATATCGTTGATAACACTCAGCAATTCGATGGCATCTTCCACGGTCCATTTCACCACCGGCGTGGGATTGACCATCAACTCGCCCGTTCCGAAGGCGGCGGCCACCGTGGGGCGCGGTGTAGCGGCAGGGGTCGGGGTGCCGGACGGCACGGTTGACGGCGTGGTGGCGGCACCTGGCGTGGCGGAGGGCGTCGGGGTAGGTGAAGGCGCCGGACGGGGCGGGTTGACCGGCGCGGCGCCGGTCGGCGCCACGGGCTTGGGCTGCGCGCCGGATGTCGGCGCATTGGGCAGTTTGCCGAGGCCGCTCTTGCCGTCCACCGGCTTGTCGGCGGGGCGGTTCTGGCTGACGGCGGGCGTGGCCAACAACGCCAGCGCGCCGGTCGCCGCCGTGGCCAGAAGCATGGTCAAAGCCCCGCGCTGCATCATCATCATCGCCCCTTCTCATCGGCCATCGGGGTGTTCACCCTCAACTCAACGACAGCCATGCACGTTTCGTCGCTCATCATCAAGCATTGCGCCTGTCTGCGCGCTGAACAAACTGTCGATAGGATCAAAAGGTGACGCATCCGCGCAACACCGCTAGGGAGACAGGATGCGCCCACCTGCCTTTCTGCCCCTGCTCTCTGCCGCTGCCGGCATTTCGACCTTCGCCATCATGGATGCGCTGATGAAGCGGGCCTCGATGCTGTCGGGCGTCTATGCCGCGCTGTTGTGGCGTAGCGTGATCGGGGCGGTGCTGGCGCTGGCGATCTGGCGGCTGGTGACGGGGGGCCCCTGGCCTGACCGGCGGCGCCTGATGCTGCATGCCGCGCGGGCTGCTGTCACCTGCTGCATGGCTTTCACCTTCTTCTGGGGACTGGTGCGCACGCCAATGGCGGTGGGCATGGCGCTATCCTTCATCGCGCCGATCATCGCGCTGTTTATGACCGCGCTGTTTTTGGGCGAGCCGGTGACACGCCGCGCGCTGGTGGCGTCGGCGCTCGGTCTGGCGGGCGTGGCGGTGATCGGGGCGGGGCGGCTCAGCGGAGGCATGGGCAGCGAATCGGGGATTGGTATGCTGGCCGTGCTGGGTTCGGCGGTGTTATACGCTGCCAATCTGGTGATGCAGCGCCATCAGGCGCAATTGGCTGCCCCCGCCGAGATCGCCTTTTTCCAGAGCCTGTTCATGGCGATGTTGCTGGGGCTGGCCAGCCTGCTGCCTGCGGTGCGCGCCTACGCCATGCCGGTGGACACGGCATGGTCCGACATTGCCGGGGGCGCGGTATTGGCCACGATCTCGCTCATGTTGCTAAGCTGGGGCTGGGCGAGGGCGCCCGCCAACCGGCTGTTGCCAGTGGAATATTCCGCTTTTCTCTGGTCGGCGCTGATGGGTTATCTGTGGTTTGGCGAAAGGTTGGGCGCGGCCACTCTGGTGGGTGTGGTGCTGATCGTGGCGGGATGCTGGCATGGCACGATGCGCGGCGCGGGCGGGGCAAGCAAGCGGGCAGAGGAAGCCCCCCCACATCGAGCAGACCGCGCTGTAACAGTCGAGGAAACACCAGTTTTTTCGATATTGCTTCGCAATTGCAAAAATAACCGCAAATGCGGCCCTGATTCCACTTTAGCCGACCTTGACGCGGCGCAAAATCCCGCGCAGGGGCCAATGTCGCTACAACCGCCTTTGTGCAGGATTGGGCGACACGCGCCTACCCTGCCCTCTGGCCCCATGAGGTGAGGAAGACGCCCGCATGACCCAGGTCGGACAGGACTCGCTCGGCACCCGCTCGAAATTGAGCGCCGGTGGCAAGGAAGTCGCTTATTATTCGCTGAAGAAGGCCGCCGACAAATTCGGCGACATCAGCCGCCTGCCCTTCAGCATGAAGGTGCTGCTGGAAAACCTGCTGCGCTTCGAGGACGGTGGCTTCACCGTTTCGACCGCCGACATTCAGGCGATTGTCGATTGGCAGAAGAACCCCAGCGAATCGTCGAACGAGATCCAGTATCGCCCCGCCCGCGTGCTGCTGCAGGATTTCACCGGCGTGCCCTGCGTGGTCGATCTGGCCGCCATGCGCGATGCCATCGCCACGCTGGGTGGCGACACCTCGAAGATCAACCCGCTGGTGCCGGTCAACCTCGTGATCGACCACTCGGTGATGGTGGACGAATTCGGCACGCCGCAGGCTTTCGAGCAGAATGTGGAAATCGAATACCACCGCAACATGGAGCGCTACGACTTCCTGAAGTGGGGTTCCAAGTCGCTCAACAATTTCTACGCCGTGCCGCCGGGCACCGGCATCTGCCACCAGGTGAACCTTGAAAACATCGCGCAGGCGGTGTGGACCTCGGTCGACCAGAACGGCGAAACCGTGGCCTATCCCGACACTTGCGTCGGCACCGACTCGCACACCACCATG
>DDES01000042.1 GCA_002336765.1 Novosphingobium sp. UBA1948
GCAGGTCGAACAGGCGGTCGAAGCCAACGGTGTTACGGCGATAGGGGGTGAAGTCGAAACGGTTCATGGTCCAAAATCCTCGATAAATGAGCAATTTCCAGACTGTCGAGGCCCCGTGCGGGCGCCTCTGGCAGGTGTCACACCCGAAGGGCGGCGCATGACACGCCCCTTGAGATATGCTAGCCGAACCCCATTTCAAGAGGGCCGCCCAGGAATTTGCCAGTGGCCACAGGAGAGCCGGATATGAGCACGCCCAAAGTCGAGATCTACACCCAATGGGGCTGCCCCTATTGCACGCGGGCCAAGGCGTTGCTCGATGACAAGGGCGTGTCCTACACCGAAATCGACGTGACAATGGATACGAGCAAGCGCCGCGAAATGGTTGAAAGAAAACCCGATGCGCGCACGGTGCCGCAAGTCTTCGTCGATGGTCAGGCGCTGGGTGGCTGCGACGATATTCACGCGCTCGACGCGCAGGGCAAGCTCGATCCGATCCTCGGCTTGTGAGTGCCAATGTGACCCGCATTGCGCTGCTCCAGATGACGAGCGGGATTGATCCTGCCGTCAACGCTGCGGCTATTGGCGAGGCGGCCCTAGCGGCCAAGGCTGGTGGCGCGGCGATGCTGTTCACGCCGGAAATGTGCGGTTTGCTGGACCGTGATCGCGCCCGTGCCGCGCCGCATCTGGTGGGCGAGGCGGCCAATCCCGTGCTCGCGGCCGCGCGTGCGGCAGCGGCGCGTGAGGGCATCTGGGTGGTGCTGGGCAGCCTTGCCATCGCGGTGGAGGGCGAGGAACGCAGCGCCAACCGGAGCTTCGTGATCGATGCGCAGGGCGAGATCCGCGCGCGCTATGACAAGATCCATATGTTCGATGTGGACCTTGCAACAGGCGAAAGCTGGCGCGAGAGCCGCGCCTATCGTCCGGGGGGTGAGGTGGTCACTGTCGAAACCCCTGCTGGTCGCCTTGGTCTGGCCATCTGCTATGATCTGCGTTTCCCCGCACTGTTCGAGGCTCTGGGGCGGGCCAGGTGCGACCTGATCGCTATTCCCGCCGCCTTCACCGTGCCGACGGGGGCTGCGCATTGGCATATCCTGCAACGGGCCCGCGCCATCGAGGCCAGCGCCTATGTGGTGAGCGCCGCGCAGGTTGGGCAGCATGAAGACGGCCGCGCCACCTATGGCCATAGTCTAGTGGTCGATCCGTGGGGCGAGTTGGTGCTCGATATGGGCGGCGAACGGGCGGGTCTGGCCTTTGCGGAGATTGCCCCACAGCGTATCGCCGAGGTCCGCGCCCAGCTTCCCAGTCTTGCCAACCGCCGTGAAATTCCTACATCGGCCTCATGATTGTTTTCGATCTCGAATGCGTGGGCGCGGGCCATCGTTTCGAGGGGTGGTTCGCCTCTTCGGAGGATTTCGCGCGCCAACAGGAGCGCGGTCTGGTGTCCTGCCCGCATTGCGGCCACTTGCAGGTCATCAAGGCGCCGATGGCGCCGCGCCTGACGCGCAAGGGCAACCAGATTACGCCAACGCCGCCCGCGCCGCAGCCAATGCAGGCGACGCCGTCGATGCCGCCCCCATCCATGCCGCCCGAAGTGCAAGCCAAATTGGCCGAAGCCTTCAAGGTGGTGGCCGAGGCACAGGCAGAAGTGCTCAAATCCTCGCGCTGGGTGGGCAAGGATTTTGCCAGGGACGCCCGCGCCATGCATTATGGCGACGCCGAACCCGCTCCGATCCACGGTCAGGCCAGTGCAGAGGAAGCCAAAGCCTTGGTGGAAGAGGGGGTGGAGATCGCCCCGATCCTGTTCCCCGTGGCCCCGCCGGACGAGATTCATTAAGCTATTTACCGGCCTTGCCCCGTTGCCATGCGCGCGAGGGCGCTCTAAAGCCTTGGCATAGGGCACCCGTAGCTCAGCAGGATAGAGCACCAGATTCCTAATCTGGGGGCCACTGGTTCGAATCCAGTCGGGTGCACCAGATTTCGACCGTTTGGCACAAGGTTGTGCCCGTCGACCCTTCCGGAACATTGCTGGTAAACACACCGCAGGCACGGTTCTATGCGGTGCAGCCAGCCCTTCGTGGTTGCCAATGCGCGGGTGGCGGTTCCGGCCAGTGTGCTTCTTCCAGACATGCAAAGGGTCCGGCAACCTGCGTTGCCGGACCCCTGACTATACAGCTTGCAGCGCGATCAGAACTGGATGCGCGTGCCGAAGCGGACGCTCCACAGCGAGACCTTGCCGAGGTTGTTCACGGCAGGGTTCGAGAAGCTGGAGTAGCGATATTGCGTGCAATTGCTGCCCGAGGTGGTCGCGCAGGACACATTCACCACCGACGCAAGATAGGGGAAGCTGACCTGAGTTACCGCACCCCAGTCCGAATTGATGATGTTGAGCACGTTTTCCATATCGGCAAACAGCTTGATGCGGGCGATCTTCTGGAAGGGCACCGGCACTTCCTGATCGATGTGCAGGTCCAGCTTGAACCAGCCGGGCGCGCGCATCGAGTTCTTGCCCACGATCTGGCCCTGCTTCAGCCCGTTGGCGCGCACGAAATCGGCCAGCGCGTTATAGGTCGTGGCCGAGTCATAGGTGACGCGCGCATCGGCCGTCTGGCTGGAGATATCGGGCACATAGAGCAGATAGCGGTTCGACGAACCGGCAGTGCCGAACACCGTCGAGTGGCTGTTCGACAGCAGCGGGTCGTTCATGGTCAGGCTGTAGGGCAGGCCCGAACGCTTCTCGCCGAACAGGCTGATGCGGGTCTTGTAATCGCCGATAAAGGCATGGTCGAAATCGAGGTGGAACTTGATCGAGTTGCGCACCTGATAGATCGACGTGCCATAGGCGGCGATGTTGGGATCAACCATCGCGTTCTGGCCATAGGTGCCCGAAGCGGTGGTGCCGTTCATCGAGGACACGTCCTTCACGTCCTGGAACGAGTAGCTGATGCCGGCTGAAAGACCGAAATCGAAGCTCTTGTCGAGGCGGNNGTTGGTCAGGTAAAGGTCGGTGTTGGAACCGGCCGTGGTCGAGGCATAGCGGGTGCGGCCATCGGGCATGGTGCCGGTCGCGGCCAGACGCAGATCCTTGTAGATCGGCGCCTGATTGGTCCAGCCGTAATAGACGTCAGCGCCAAGGTTCCAGCCGCTGCCAAGGAATCCGTCGAAATGCGGCTTCCAGTCGAGTGTGAAGTTCGACTTCCACGTCGAGGGCAGCTTGTAGTTGGGATCAAGCGCATTGACCGCCGCCAGCGAGAGCGAACTGGTGTTGGTGCGCAGATAATCGGTCACCAGCGTCGAGAAGCCGGTGCCGCTCACGCCGTTGAGCGCCGCGCTACAGATCGCGGCCGTGGGCAGGGTACAGGTGCCGTCGGCGTTGCGCTGGATGGTGATCGAGTTGCCATAGACACCGGCCACCGAATAGGAATTGCCGAGGAACACGTCCGGCGAACCGCCCGCGAACAGGCCCACGCCGCCGCGCACCTGAACCTCGGGCGAGATCTTCCAGCTGGCCGACAGGCGCGGCTGCCACACATAGCGGCCATTGGTGATCGAAGTGTTGGTGAAGCCATAGCGAGCGGCGAAATAGCTGTTCACTGGCGGCGGGGTGGTGCCGCCATAGAGGTCGATACGGCTGCCGGCGGTGATGTTCACGCGCGGGCTGGGATCATAGGCCAGCTGGGCGCCGAACGTGTACTGGTCATACTTGAAGCTGGCCAGAACATCGTTGAGATTGCCGGTGATCGAGCCGCCCAGCGACAGGATGCTGGCCTTGCCCGCCTGGAAATCGGCCAGCGAGTCGAAATAATAGTTGCCCCACGCATTCTGGGTGAAGGCATTGGCCACATCGAGATGGCTCCATGCCGCGTCCAGCTTGCCGGTGAAGGCGCCCCACTTCTTGCTGACGGTCAGCTCCGCGCCATATTGCTTGGTGCGAACATAGTTGAAGTGGCGGAACTGGTCCGGCCCGAAATAGAGCGAGGCAGTGCTGGCTGCGCAGTTGATGGCGTTGGTGTTGGTGCCCGTGCCCAGCGCGCTGGTGTCGAGGCAGACCCGCATCTGCGCGAAAGGCGTGGCGCCATAGGGCACCGGCGAGAGATCATATTTGCGATAGTTGCCGCGCAATTCGGTGCGCAGCCCGTCGCCCCAGTCCGAGTTGATCTGGGCCACGAAGCTGTCCACCTTTTCGGGGCGACGATAGTTGTTCGAGGCCAGACCAAGTGCGGGCGCGGTGGTCGAGGTGGAGGAGAAGCCCGCCGTCGAGGAGTTTGACGAGTCGTTCTTGATGTAGCTGACCGACATGCGGTGGCCGGGCGCGATGTTCCAGTCGAGCTTGGCCGTCAGCTTCTTGTCGGTTTCCAGCGTCGAGCTTTGCACGCCCAGCGTATCGTAATTGTAGGCCGACTTGGCGATCGAGGAAACCTGATCGATCTGGTTCTGCGTCAGGTTGGGAACGACCGAGGGGAAACCAGCGGTGCCGATCTGGATCGGCGTGCCTTCCTGCAGATATTCATAGGCCAGTGCGAAGAACAGCTTGTCCTTGATGATCGGGCCGGCGAGGAAGCCGCCATAGGTGTAGCTGTTGTAGGCCAGCTTGATCTTGCCGGTCGGGGTGGCGGCGGTCACCTTGGTGGTGTCGCCGGTCAGACCGTCGTTGTTCCAGGTGTAGAAAGCCGCGCCGGTAAACTTGTTGGTGCCCGAACGCAGCACGACATTGATCGCGCCGCCCTGGAAATCGCCCTCGCGGATGTCATAGGGCGCAACTTTCACCGAAAGCTGCTCGATGGCGTCCAGCGGCACAGGGCCGCGCGCGGTGGGCAGGCCGCCCACGTTGAGGCCGAAATTGTCCGAGAAGCGCACACCATCGACCGAGAACTTGTTGAGTCGGGCGTTCTGGCCCGCGATCATCACGCCGCGGCTCTGGCCCGGATCCATCGTGGCCATCGGATCGCGCCGCACCAGATCGCGCACATCGCGCGTCACGCTGGCGGCACCTTCGATGGCGGTGCGGTTCATCACCGTCAGAGGGCCGCCCGAGGCTTCCATGATACCCTTGACGGCGCTGGCCTTCACCACGATCTCGTTGCCGGTCGAGGTGATGGCGATGGGCAGCGTCAGCGGCTGGCCGGCGTCAAGCTGGATGTCAGTGATGCTGGTTTCAACGTAGCCCTGCGCCGAGATCTTCACTGTGTAGGGACCGCCCACACGCAGGCCCGAGGTCGAGAAATTGCCGTCGCGACCGGTCACGGTGTTGACCGTGGTGCCCGAGGGAACATGGACTACACTGATCTTGGCGCCAGCCACCGGCGCGCCGTCCGAGGTCACTTGACCCTGCACCGCCGAAGAGATTTCCTGCGCATAGGCCGACTGGGCCACCAGCATGGCGCCCACCGCGACCGAAGTCCTGATCCATGTTCTCATCGCAATTCCCCTGTTTTCCTGTCATCTCATGCCAAAGCGCGGTGGCAGTAGCGTGTTTGCCCTAGGCTTCGGGCAAGTCGGTTTTATGAACCGACCCCCGCAAACGCATCCCGCCAACCGGTGCGACAAGCCGCCGATCAGGCTTCCCGCATTCCACATCCAGTCACCGCCGTCGCCGCTGCCGTGTAGGCGGCCGACAAGGCTGGATGGAAAGTCCAAACATATATTTCAGGCGCCTAGGCCGAGAGGTTGCGACTGTCTATGTCGAAAAATGGCACCACCCGTGCGAAAAAACAGAACGCTTTGCAGGGGCGCTTGTTACCTTGGTAAGGCGTGTTTGCGTTGCCCGTTTACCTTGCGGGGTTAGCGGTCTTTACCACCCGCCGCGAAACGCCCAAAGTGGTGCCATGAACACCGCCACTTTCGCCCACACTGTCACCGATGCAACCCTTTCACGGGCCGATATCATGGATTTGCCGCGTTCTGGCGGGGCGGTTCACTTCGTTGAATGCGATCTGGACGAGGCGGATTTGTGCGATCTGGACCTTGCGGGATGGCGCTTTGAACGGTGCAGCCTGCGGCGGACGGATCTGGGCAAGGCGCTGCTGGAGGGTGCGCAATTCCTGTCCTGTCGCGGGCCTTTCG
Source organism: Novosphingobium sp. UBA1948 (assembly GCA_002336765.1). GTDB lineage: Bacteria > Pseudomonadota > Alphaproteobacteria > Sphingomonadales > Sphingomonadaceae > Novosphingobium. The sequence continues at coordinate 6,061 of DDES01000042.1, forward strand.
CCAATTTCTTCAGCGCCGATCTGACCGAGGCCACGATCCGCTCCTGCGATTTCAACAATGCAGGTTTTCGCCATGCCCGCCTGACCGCTGCGCGGATCACTGGTAGCAAGCTGATCGGCGCCGATCTCACCGATGCGCGGATCATCGACCTGCATTGCGAGGAAGTGCTGTTGGCGGGAGCCAAACTGGCGGGGCTGGATTTTCGCAAGCGCCATTGGCTGCGGGTGGATTGGTCGCAGGCCGATTTGCGCAAGGCAGACCTGCGCGAGACGAGCTTCGAGGCATGCAGCCTGCGGGATGCCTTGCTGGCGGGAGCGCGCTTCGACAAGGCCGACTTGCGGGGCGCCGATCTGGGCGGGCTGCGGCTGGTCGATGCGGGGCTGTTTCGCGGGGCCACCATCTCGCGCGAACAGGCAGCGCAGTTGCTGGCCGAACTCGGTCTGAAACTGGGTTAGGATGCCGCCGCGTTGCCACCTCGACACCAGCGCATAGATCGTCGCGGTCGGTTGCAGGGTTCCGTTGCGCATGACGCAAAAAGGCCCGCCACCTTGGGGTGACGGGCCTTTCCGCTCGCATTTCTTTCGCAGATTACGCCTTGGCGAGGCGATCTTCCAGCGCGGCCTGCTGCGCCAGAATGGCCTCGGGCAGGGTGCCCAGCTTGGCCAGATCGGCGGCGTTGCCCGCGGCTTCCTCGCGCCAGTTCTCGACGCTCACATCCATCAGCTCGGCATATTGTTCCGGCGTGATCGACAGGCCCGACAGGTCGATGCCGTCGTCCACAGGATGGCGCCCGATCACGCTGTCCACGGCTTCCGCCTTGCCCGACACACGCTCGATGATCCACTTCACCACGCGGATATTGTCGCCATAGCCCGGCCACAGGAACTTGCCAGCGGTGCCCTTGCGGAACCAGTTGACGAGGTAGATCTTGGGCAGGTTGGCGCCGCCTTCGGCCACCGTCTTGGCGATTTCGACCCAATGCTTGAAATAGTCGCCCATCGCATAGCCGCAGAAGGGCAGCATGGCGAAGGGGTCGCGGCGCAGCGCACCGATCTTGTTTTCAGCAGCGGCCGTACCTTCCGAGGCGAGGTTGGCGGCCAGATAGACGCCGTGATCCCAGCTCAGCGCTTCGGTCACCAGCGGCACCGAGGTGGCGCGGCGGCCGCCGAACAGGAAGGCCGAGATCGGCACGCCCGCCGGATCTTCCCACTCCGGCGCGATCGAGGGGCACTGCGAGGCAGGCACGGCGAAGCGCGCGTTGGGGTGGGCGGCAGGCTTGCCGCTGGCCGGATCATAGGGGTTGCCCTGCCAGTCGATCAGACCTGCGGGCACTTCCTTGGTCAGGCCTTCCCACCACACATCGCCATCGGCGGTCAGCGCGGTGTTGGTGTAGATGGCGTTGGCATAGAGCGTGTCGATGGCGTTTTTGTTGGTGTCGACGCCGGTGCCCGGCGCCACGCCGAAGAAGCCCGCCTCGGGGTTGATGGCATAGAGGCGGCCATCCTTGCCAGGGCGCATCCAGGCGATGTCGTCACCGATCGTCTCGACCTTCCAGCCGGG
>DDES01000031.1 GCA_002336765.1 Novosphingobium sp. UBA1948
CGGGCGAGGCTGAAATCGGTGCGCAAGCCGTCGAACAGGGCGAGCGGAATGGGATCATACTCGCTGGCCAGTTCCACCATGCCATCGGCCAGCTCGTCACCGATGAGAGCCAGATCGGTAGTGGGAAAATGCTGTGCCAATTCCCACGGGCGAGCCGAAATCCCCGCGCCCGCGTCCAGCACATAGGGGAACGGGATCTGCTGCTGCGAGCGATGCACCTCGACCTTGATGTCGTAATCCTCGGCCAGCGTCTCGATCTGTTCGGTCAGATATTCGGCGAAAAGCTCGGGCCGCGTCACCGTGGTCGCATAGGTGCCCGCATCGATCAGACGCCCGAACGAGCGGCGCGCGTCGGGATGCGTCTCGCGCCCCGAATAATGGATGCGCAATTCGGGATAGCACCACGACCTTTCGGCAATCCGGCTGGACGGCGGCGGGGTGCCATGCTTGGCAAAGGCAAGGATATCGGCGCGCAAGGTCGCCACGGCCGCCTCGTAGATACGGGCGAGTTCTGCAATGATCTGTTCTGTCTTCATAACCCTGAACGTAGCGCAAGATTGTTACGCTGCAAGGGGGCTGTTTCAGGGGCCGAAAATTAGGCCACCAGAAAATCCACCATCGCCTGCCCCAGTTCCTTCTGGGTAACGCTGCCCATATGGGAGCCGGGGATCTCGACATAGCGGGCATTGGGCAGGGTTTGTGCCAGACGCGGGGCGCTGCCATTGTCCTGATCGACATCGCCGCACACCACCAGCGTGGGCATGGTCAGCGCGGCGAGTTCCGCCGGTGGCGTATCATCCACCGATTGCAGCAACAATTCGGCCGCGCGCAGGTCCACCTTCTGCGCCTTCATGAATTGCTGGGCGACATAGGCGGGATCGCCATGCTTGATCGTGCCGAAACGGGCGATGGCGTCGAGGAAAAAGGCGCTGCGCCGCGCCCAGCCCGCCAGCCCTTCCAGCCCCATCCCCGCAAGGATCAGGCGGCGCGGCTCCAGCCCCGCAATGGTGGCGCGGGTGGCGGTGCGCGAACCGAGCGAGAAACCGCCAAGGTCGAACTCGCCCGCCTGCAACCCCAGTTCACGCGCCACGATCAGGGCGTCGGTCACTAGCACATCCTCGGGATAGGCGGTGGGATCATGCGGTGCCTCGCTCATGCCGTGCGCGCGCAGATCGGGCATGATGACGTCGAAACCCGCCTGCGCCAACCGCGCGGCATGGCCATATTTCACCCAGTTGATCGCGGCGGAGGAAAACAGCCCGTGAAACAGCAGCAGCGGACGCCCCTGCCCCGTGGCGCTTCCCAGCCGGTGTACCGCCAGCCGGGTTCCCGCCCAGCCGCGGATGAAGCTCGTTTCTACTTCGCCCGGCATGATGAAATCCCCGTCGTCCTGATTGGCCAGAGCGTGGCGATAGAGCCGGAAAAGCCACAGGGGCAAGCGGCTTTTGCCCGCAAGGCCCGAAAAATATTCATGCATGGTCGAGGGTCTTCCGCGCAGAAAGACAACGGGGCCGCCATCGCGGCCCCGCCCTGCGCATGGTCAGGAAAAATATCAGCAGCCGGTGAGCGAGGCGCCCGGCACATAGCGCCAGCCATGCATCGGCACGCAGACCTTCACCACCTTGATGTTGGCGGGGTTGATGGCGCCGCTCTTGTCGGCGTCGAGGCGATCAAACGTTGCCTCCATATAGGCAAGGAAGGTCTGGCGGCTGATGCGCCCATCGCTGTCATGCGGCATATGGCTCACAACCGTGGCCACCGCATTGTCCACTTCACCGGCCTGCGCCCCTTGGGCACCACAGGCTAGAACGAGCGCCGCAGCGGCGAGGATCGGTTTCATCACAATCGCATACTCCTGATTATTAAGACCAACCCCCGTTGCGGCGGCGGATAGAAGTATGCGGTGACCTTGCCCATGCGCCATATTGCGAGTGCCGCATTCAGGACAGATGCCCTAATTCGAATATGCTGCAGCCACTCCGCGCCAAACAAAGCCCCCCTTCCCGTAGGGAAGAGGGGCTCAAAATCCGGCACTGCGGATTGAAGGGCGCTATCAGCCCTTCTTGAGGTGACGGCGGCCCAGCAGTTCAGCGATCTGAACGGCGTTGAGCGCGGCGCCCTTGCGCAGGTTGTCCGACACGCACCACAGGGCGAGGCCATTGTCCACGGTCGAGTCCTCGCGCACGCGGCTGATGAAGGTGGCGTAATCGCCCACGCATTCGACCGGCGTCACGTAGCCACCGTCTTCGCGCTTGTCGATCAGCATGACGCCGGGGGCCTCGCGCAGGATGTCCTGAGCTTCCGCCGCCGAGATCTCGTTCTCGAACTCGATGTTGAGCGCTTCGGAGTGGCCGATGAACACCGGCACCCGCACGCAGGTCGCGGTCAGCTTGATCTTGGGGTCGAGGATCTTCTTGGTCTCGGCCACCATCTTCCACTCTTCCTTGGTGAAGCCATCATCCAGGAAGACGTCGATGTGGGGGATCACGTTGAAAGCGATCTGCTTGGTAAACTTCTTGGGTTCGACCGGATCGCCAACAAAGATCGCGCGGCTCTGCTCGAACAGCTCGTCCATGCCTTCCTTGCCTGCGCCCGACACCGACTGATAGGTGGCGACGACAACGCGCTTGATCTTGGCCTTGTCGTGCAGCGGCTTCAGAGCCACGACCATCTGCGCGGTCGAGCAGTTGGGGTTGGCAATGATGTTGCGCTTGGTATAGCCGTCGATCGCCTCGGGGTTCACCTCGGGCACGATCAGCGGAACATCGGGATCCATGCGATAGAGCGAGCTGTTGTCGATCACCACGCAGCCAGCAGCGGCGGCCTTGGGGGCATAGATCTTCGTCGGGCCGGAACCGGCCGAAAACAGCGCGATATCCCAACCGGCAAAGTCGAAATGCTCGATGTTCTGCACCTTGAGCTTCTTGCCGGTCTCGCCAAAATCAATCTCGGTGCCATGCGAACGCGGGCTGGCAACGGCGGCCAACTCGTCGATCGGGAATTCCCGTTCGGCAAGGATGTTGAGCATTTCGCGGCCCACATTGCCCGTGGCACCAACGACGACTACCCGATAACCCATTTCACGTACTCCTGCGGGCCTTGTGGACCCCATTCTCGCGGCCTGAGACGCAAAGCCGCTGTGTGACAAACTGGCTAGATTCCTTGTTGTCGCATCGCTGGTGCAATAAACCGGTTCCCGATTTTTTGCGCGATGCTCAGGAATTACGGCGGCGTCACTCCATGCCGTGCCAGAAACGCGAAGATTGTATTCCAGACATGCACGCTCACCTTCGGCCCGCCCACACGATGGGTATGGCCGGGGTAGAGCATCATTTCGAAAGGCCGTGCCTCGTTCTGCAACTTGGCGATGAGAGCCGAGCTGTTCTCGAACACCACATTGTCGTCCGACAATCCGTGGATAAGCAACAGGGGATCGCTGATCTTGCCGGCCTTCTCCAACGCGTCGGACGCCTTGTAAGCCTCGGGCACTTTGCGCGGATCGCCCATATAGCGTTCGGTGTAATGGGTGTCGTAGAGTTCCCACTTCGTCACCGGAGCGCCGGAAATGCCCGCGGCATAAAGCCCCTGATCGGCCTCCAGCATCTTGAGCGTCATATAGCCGCCATAGGACCAGCCATAGGTGGCGATCTTCTTGGGATCCACAAAGGGCAGGCTCTTGAGATAGGCCGCGCCTGCGCGCTGGTCAGCCACTTCCACCGTGCCCATCGCGCGCCAGATCTGGCTCTCATAGTCCACGCCACGGTTGGCGCTGCCACGGTTGTCGATCTGGAAATAGATATAGCCCTTGGCCACGATGGCCTGCGCCAGCGTGCCGGTCCAGCCCTTGGTCACGGTCTGGCTATGCGGGCCGCCGTAATGCTCGAAGAACACGGGATAGCGCTTGCCCGGCTCCATCACCGGCGTGATCATCTTCCAGTGCAACTCGGCGCCGTCCTCGGCCAGAATCGTGCCAAAGCTGGGTGCGCGATGCGCGGCCAGATAGGGCGCGTAAGGATGCGCCGCGTCGAGCCTGTTCTCCTCCACCCATGCCACGCGCTTGCCCTTGGCATCGGCCAGATAGGTCTGCGAGGGCTGGTTCTGCGCACTGCGCGTGACGACCAGCGTCTGGCCAGAACGGTCCATGCTGGCCGCGTTCATAAAGCCTTGCTCGGTCAGACGCTCGGGCGTGGCGGGGCGGGTATAGTCCAGCGCATAGACCTGATGGGCCAACACATCGTCCTTGGTGGCGGTGAAGGTCAGCTTGCCGCTCTTTTCATCCACGCCATCGAGCGAGGTCACCATCCAACGGCCGCGCGTCAGTTGCGTCCACGCGCCATTCTGGAAATGGTAGAGATGGCCGAAACCATCGCGCTCGCTCCACCAGATCAGGCTGCCGTCCTTCAGGAAGCGGTAATTGTCCGACAGGTTGACCCAGCTCTTGGCGCGCGCCTGTTCGGTGAACAGCACCTTGGCCTTGCCGGTTGCAGGATCGACGGCCAGCATATCGAGGCGCGTCTGCTCGCGGTTCTCGCGCTGGACATAGAGCGTCTTGCTGTCTGGCGCCCAATCGACGCGCGCCAGATAGATGTCGGGATCGGCGCCCAGATCGACCTTGACCGGATCGCCACCCTCGGGTCGCACGATAAAGAGCGACACTTCGGCATTGGGCGTGCCCGCCACCGGATAGCGCTGGTCAAAGGTCTTGGTGCCGGTGGCGCCGATGGCCGCGCGGGTCACAATGCCCACCTTGACCTCGTCGAAACGTTCCACCGCGATCAACTTGTCGTCGGGCGACCACCAACTGCCCGCCATGCGCGCCATTTCTTCCTGCGCGACAAACTCGGCCTCGCCCCAATGCACCGTCTCGCTGGCCTCGGCAGGCGTCACCGCCCTAGCCTCGCCCTTCAGCGGCGCCACGTACAGGCGGCGGTCGCGCACGAAGGAGATAGAACTGCCCTTGGGGCTAAGCCGCGGGTTGAGCGCATCGGCACCCCCCCCTGCTATTCCGGCCCCCGCGATCTTCGTCACCGCGCCATCCAGCCCGACCAGCAGCAATTCGCCGTCGAGCGGCACCAGCACGCTCTTGCTGTCCGCCGCCCAGCTATAGGAGACGATGCCCTTCAAATCGCCGATGCGGGCGCGCTCGCGCTGCATCTTCTCGGCCTCCGACAGGCTGCGGCCCGACGAGAGCTTGGCCGAATCCACCAGCATCCGCCACTCGCCCTTCTGACGGTCGAAACCCCACAAGTCATACCGCTCGCGATCCTCGGCGCGGTTCTTGAGTTGCGTGACATAGCGGCCATCGGGCGACAGGCGCACGCCGCGCGGCGCGGGACCATTGAGCGAGGGGCTGGCGAACACCCGCTCCAGCGTCAGTGCGCTGGCCGTCTTGGACGCCTCCACGCCGGTCACAGCCGATCCCCCTGCCAAAGCGGGCGCAGAGCAAGCGAGGGCCGAAACGGCAAACAGAAAGCCGAGATGACGCATGGCAAGGGGGGTGACCTTTGGATAGGGGACAGAAAAAAGGCGCCTCGACTGAATGCCGAGACGCCCCTTTTTGCTTCAGGCTGATGTGGGTTTCGGGACTAGTCCCTTGCCAATCAGGCCCCGGCGCGGGGATCGCGGCGCTCGGCGATGCGGGCGCGTTTGCCGGTACGACCACGCAGGTAGTACAGCTTCGCGCGGCGCACAACGCCACGGCGCACGACGGTAATCGATTCAATGTTGGGCGAATAGAGCGGGAACACACGCTCCACGCCTTCACCGAACGACATCTTGCGAACGGTGAAGTTCGAGTTGATGCCACGGTTCGAGCGGGCGATAACCACGCCTTCATAGGCCTGAACGCGGGTGCGCTCGCCTTCGATAACCTTCACGCCAACGCGGACGGTGTCGCCAGCGCGGAATTCGGGGATCTCTTTACCAGCCTTGGCGATTTCCTCGGCTTCGATCTGCTGAATCAGGTTCATTTGCCCTGGTCCTTCTTTTCCTGTCGCGCGCCAGAGGCAGACTGGCCCCGAGCATCACAATGACGCTCCCAAAGGTCCGGCCTGCGTAACCGTGTATCGGCTTCTGCCTGTGACTTGCGCCACGCGGCGATCTTGCCGTGATCCCCCGATCGCAACACTTCGGGGATCAAATGCCCTTCCCAATCATTGGGTCGGGTATAGTGGGGATATTCGAGCAGCCCGCTTTCGAACGACTCATCATCCCCACTTGAAGCCGCGCCCATTACGCCGGGAAGCAGCCGAATGCAAGCATCAAGCAGCATAAGAGCCGCCGGTTCGCCGCCCGACAGGATAATGTCGCCGATGGAGACTTCCTCCACCTGCCGACCGGCAAAAATCCGCTCGTCAAACCCCTCAAAACGCCCGCAAAGCACGATGACCCCCTCGCCCGCCGCCAGTTCGCGCACACGGGCTTGGGTGAGCGGTTTGCCGCGCGGGGTCATGGCAATCACGGGACGGTTTTGCGGGCCGGTGGCACGGGCATGATCAATCGCGCGCGCCAGCACATCGACCTTAAGCACCATCCCCGCCCCGCCGCCGCTGGGCGTATCATCCACGGTGCGATGCTTGTCCGCCGCGAAGTCGCGGATCTGCACCGTATCGAGCGACCACTTACCCTCTTCCCGCGCGCGGCCAGCAAGGCTGATCCCCAACGCGCCGGGGAACATTTCGGGATAAAGCGTGAGGACGGTGGCGGAAAAGGTCATTCGAAGGCCTCGGCAGGATCCGGCGCTGGGCGCGGCAAACGCATGATTGTTAACGCCAACCAACTGGCAGCATAAGCCAACACAAAGGGTACGAGAAAGAAGGCCACTACAAAGGTAATGCCCAGCGTGACACCACCCGCAACACCCACTCCAGCGAAATGGGCGAGCAAGAAAGACAAAAGAGCCGCCGACATGGCCAGTACCGGAGCAGCCAACGCAGCGATGGCCGAAATCTTTACACGGCGCTGGCCAATGCGTCGCCTAGCAATGCGCACGGCCAGCAACACCGGCAACACCAGAAAGGAAGCGATCCCGAAAGCCCAAGCGTCGAAATCCATCACCCCTCCGCGTAAGCCGCCTCGACCAGCACCCTTTCGTGATCCCACTCGGGCACCGCCTCGGGCCGCATCGGCACCATGAAGCGGTGCTTCTTGCCATCTTCGCCAGCGGGGCGCTCGATCTCCAGCACATCGCCCGCGCCGAAATTCTCGACCGCGACCACATGGCCCAAAGCCTCGCCGCTGGTGGACACCGCCGCAAGGCCGAGCAGATCGGCATGGTAATATTCGCCCGCCGCCAGCGACGGCATCTGCGAGCGTGGCACATCCAGCGTGCTTCCGCGCAGCTTTTCCGCCGCCGTCCGGTCGGGCACTTCGGCAAAGCGCGCGTAAGCCCCGCCCTTGCCGTCGTCCTTGATCGCCTTGACGGTCAACACCCGCCCCGCATCGCCTGAAACGCAGAAGGCGCGGTAGCGCTTCAACGCCACCACGCCTTCCCCGAACAGTTTGAGGCGAACCTCGCCCGTGATGCCATGCGCCGCCACAACAGCGGCCAGTGTCACGAGCTTTTCAGCCATTACTCGCCAGCAGCTTCTTCAGCGGCGGGAGCTTCTTCCACGGCGGGAGCCGCAGCGGCGGCAGCAGCAGCCTCGGCAGCTTCAGCAGCCTTGGCAGCCTTGTCCTCGGCGCGTTCCTTGGCCTTCTTGCCGGGCACGCCAGCGTTGGGGTTATAGGTAGCCTTGCGCTCCTTCAGACCGGCCTTGTCGAGCAGGCGGGCAACGCGATCGGTCGGCTGCGCACCAACGCCCAGCCAGTACTTCACGCGCTCTTCCACGAAGCGCACGCGGTTTTCATCGTCCTTGGCCAGCAGCGGGTTGTAGGTGCCGACCTGCTCGAGGAACTTGCCATCGCGCGGGGCGGTCGAGTTGGCGATCACGATCTTGTAGTAAGGGCGCTTCTTCGAACCGCCACGCGACAGACGCAGAGAAACCGACATGTTGTTACCTTTCCAATAGTTCCGTTTATTTCTTCAAAAACTTCGAGAGATCGGGAGCACCGCCACCAAGGCCCGGCAATCCGCCGCCGCCAAGGCCGCCCATACCGCCGCCCAGACCGGGCATGGCGCCACCAAGGCCACCTTTGCCGAACAGTGCGGCCAGCCCCTTGAGCCCGCCCATCTTCTTGATCTGCTTCATGGCGCGCTCCATCTCCTGATGCATTTTCAGCACCTTGTTGACGTCCTGCACCGTTGTGCCCGAGCCATTGGCCACGCGGATCTTGCGCTTGGCGTTGAGCAATTCGGGCTTGGCGCGCTCCTTGGGAGTCATCGCGCCGATAATCGCATCCATGCGCAAAAGCGTGCGGTCGTTCACCCCGCTGCTGGCCATGGCCTGTTGCGCCTTCTTCATGCCGGGAATCATGCCCGCCAACATGCCAAGGCCGCCCATCTTCTGCATCTGGCGGAGCTGGCTGCGCAGGTCATTGAGGTCGAACTGACCCTTGGCCATGCGCGCGGCCAGCTTCTCGGCATCCTCAACCTCGACCGCCTGCGCGGCCTTTTCGACGAGGCTGACGATATCGCCCATGCCCAGAATGCGACCGGCCACGCGGCTGGGATCGAACACTTCCAGCGCATCGAGCTTTTCGCCCATACCGGCAAACTTGATCGGCTTGCCCGTCACCGCGCGCATCGACAGCGCCGCACCACCGCGCGCGTCGCCATCCATACGGGTGACGATCACGCCGGTCAGGTCCACCTCGCCAGCAAAGCTCTGCGCGACGTTCACCGCATCCTGACCGGTCAGTGAATCGACAACCAGCAGCGTTTCCTTGGGGCGGGAAATGGCAGCAACCGCCTTCATTTCCTCCATCAAGGCGGCATCGACGTGCAGACGGCCCGCCGTGTCGAGCAGCAGCACATCGACCGCCTGCAGCTTGGCCGAGGCGATAGCACGCTCGGCAATAGCGGTCGGGGTCTGGCCCGCCACGATGGGCAGCGTTGCCACGCCCACCTGCTCGCCCAGCACGGCCAACTGCTCCTGCGCGGCGGGGCGATTGACGTCGAGCGACGCCATCAACACCTTCTTGCCCTGCTTCTCGCGCAGCATCTTGCCCAGCTTGGCGGTGCTGGTGGTCTTGCCCGAGCCCTGCAGGCCGACCATCATGATCACCACCGGCGGCGCGGCATTCAGGTCCAGCCCTGGCACCTCGGTGCCACCCAGCATCTCGACCAGCGCATCATTGACAATCTTGATGACCTGCTGGCCCGGCGTCACCGAACGCAGCACGTTCTGACCCACGGCCTTTTCGGTCACATCGTCGATAAAGCGGCGCACCACCGGCAGGGCAACGTCGGCCTCGAGCAGCGCGACACGCACCTCGCGCATCGCGTCGCGAACGTCCTGCTCCTTGAGCGCGCCACGGCCCTTCAGCCGGTCAAATACCGAGCCAAGGCGATCGGACAGTGTGTCGAACATCAAACCTTACCTCTCGGCGCGCATCACGCCAAAAGCGCCGATGGGCGAAACCTCGCCGATCAGCGCGCAAACCAAAGCCCCGAGGGGCAAAAATCCATCAAGCGAAAAACGCCGGCGGACGAAACCTCGTC
>DDES01000012.1:0-2024 GCA_002336765.1 Novosphingobium sp. UBA1948
ACCAGCAGAAGCTGCGCCAGTTCTATCTGACGCAGGGCTATGCCGATTTCCGCGTGGTGTCGGCCGTGGCCGAACTGACGCCCAACAAGCGCGACTTTATCATCACCTATGTGGTGGAAGAGGGGCAGCGCTACAAATTCGGCGATGTGAAGGTGGTGAGCCAGTTGCGCGACTTTGACGGCGCCTTGCTGGCCAAGCAATTGCCGATGAAGAAGGGCCAGTGGTACAACGCCAAGCTGGTGGAAGACACGATCGAGCGCCTGAACGACACGGCAGGCGCCTTCGGCTATGCCTTTGCCGATGCGCGGCCCGATTATCAGCGCAGCGCCAAAGATCTCGAAATGGGGATCACTTTCAACCTGCAGGAAGCGCCGCGCGTCTATGTCGAGCGCATCGATGTCAACGGCAACACGCTGACGCAGGACAAAGTGGTGCGCCGCGAGTTCCGTTTGGCCGAGGGCGATGCCTTCAACTCGCTGGCGGTGAAGCGCACGACCGACCGTATCAAGAGCCTTGGCTTCTTTCAGGAGAAGTTCGAGGTCAAGCAGACCAATGGCTCTGCGCGCGACCGCATCGTGCTGGAAGCCAATGTCGAGGAAAAGCCCACCGGCGAATTGCAGCTTTCGGCGGGCTATTCGAGCCTTGAAAGCTTCATTTTCCAGTCCTCGATCAAACAGAACAATTTCCGCGGACGCGGCCAGACCATCGGCATCTCCGGCTCGGTCTCGCGCTATTCGAAGAGCGTGATGCTCTCTTTCACCGAACCTTATATGTTCGACAAGAGCGTGTCCTTCGGCCTCGATGTCTATCGCCGCGACTATAACAACTACAATTACTACTCGGCCAACCGCACCTCGCTCTACAAGAACGCGACCACCGGCCTTCAGGCACGTCTGGGTCTGCCGGTGACCGAATATATCTCGGTGATCGGTCGTTACACGCTCAACTACGACGATGTGTCGATCTCGCAGGCGCAGTTCTACTCGCAGGATGCCAACGGCAATTTCACCTGTAACCCGCTGCTGGCCGGTCGCTATCTGTGCGATGCGCAGGGCAAGCGCCTGTCCTCGATTGTGGGCGTTTCGGCGATTTACGACAATGTTGACAACCGCATGCGCCCCTCGCGCGGGCAGCAGGCTTCGGTGGGTGTCGATTTCGCGGGGCTTGGCGGCGATGTGCGCTATGCCCGTATGCGCGCCAATGGCGCCAAATACTGGCCGCTGGGCAAGGGCTTCGTCTTTGCGCTGAAGGGCGAGGCGGGCGCGATTCAGGCGCTCAGCTCGCGCAACATCGCGGGTGTGGACGATATTTTCCTCACCGACCGCTTCTATCTGGGCGAACCGCAGATTCGCGGCTTCGACATTCGCGGCGTCGGCCCGCGTATCATCCGCAAGCCGCTGTTGACGGACAGCACTGGCGCGCTGGTGGTGTCGACCGATCGCAACCAGTGGACCGAAGATTCGCTGGGCGGCAAGTTCTACTATCTGGCCCATGCCGAGGTGGAAATTCCGCTGGGCACCGGCGCGCGCGAGATGGGCATCCGCCCCTCGGTGTTTATCGATGCAGGCGCAGTGTGGGGCGTGAAGTCGCCTAACCTCACCAATTCCTGTACGGTGGTGGGCAACGTGAATTGCGCGATCTTCGTGCCCTCGCGCGATTCCAACGGTAACAAGCTCTATCTGCAAACCAATGCCGACGGTTCGCAGATCAGCACCACCAACCAGTTCAATCCGGTCACCAATGCGGCCAACACCGCGCTGGGCAGCAATATTTCGCCGTTTCAGGAATTCTATCTCGGCAACAGTCCGAAGCCGCGTATCTCGATCGGCGTAGGCTTCAACTGGCGCTCGCCCTTTGGCCCGTTCCGCATCGACATCGCCAAGGCACTGCTGAAAGAGCCGGGCGACGATACCAAGACTTTCACTTTCAACGTGGGAACCCAGTTCTGATGAAAATCCTGTTCAAGACCCTCGCTGTCGCCGCCCTGCTGGCTGGCGCTTCCTCCGCCGCCGTGGCCGCCCCCA